>DAOUKA010000270.1:0-5045 GCA_034421915.1 Anaerolineae bacterium | reverse complement strand
ATGATGACCCGGCTAGCGATGAAACAGTCGCATCATCGCCCAAGGACTTCGCTTGGCTGAGCGATATTGTGGATGAAGAGACGGGCGAGATGGAGGCGGTCGCGCCCCAAGCCGCGCTGCCAGCGCCGCACTTCCGCTTTAGCCGGCCGCCGCTTTGGCTGATGGAACTGCTGCGAAACCCGCCTGCTGAGGCAACGCTGGCGGCCGCCAGCCGGCCCCTGCTGGAGAAAATGGACGAATCGGTGGAGGACATCAGCTTCGATGTGCTTGACCTGGAACTGGAGACGGACAATTTTGACTTTGATGCGCCGACGGAGAAAATCAGCCCCGTCAGCAGCGAGGCGGCGGCGAAGGATGCCCGCCCGGATGAATTTGACTTTGACAGTTATTTCGACTTTGATGCGCCCACAGAGAAAATCAGCCCCATCAGCGCCGAAGACCTGGCGAAGGCCATCGACTTCGACGAACTGGGCCTGGAGGATGAGGATTTTGACTTCGAGCGGCCAACAGAGAAAATCAGCGTTGAGGAAGATGCCGAAGAAATTGACTTTGATCTGGGGCTGGACGATGATTTTGCGCCCCCGCCTGACAGCGATGACCTGCCTGAATGGCTGGATTATGATGATGCCAGCGGCCGGCAAAGGCGCGGCGGATTATAACCCGCTCTGAAGCGATGTCGGCCGATTTTGTTCCGCAGCTGCTTGACTGGTTTGCCCGCCACCGTCTGGATTTGCCCTGGCGGCGCCAGACTGATGCTTATCATATCTGGCTGGCCGAAATCATGCTGCAGCAGACCCAGGTGGATACGGTCATCCCTTATTACCTGCGATTTGTACAGCATTATCCCACGATTGAGGCGCTGGCGGCCGCATCGCTTGAGGATGTGCTGAAACTGTGGGAGGGCTTGGGATATTATCGCCGCGCCCGCAGCCTGCACCAGACCGCCCGCAGGATTCTTGAGGAGCATAACGGCGCTTTCCCCGATACCGTCGCGGCGCTGCTCAAATTGCCCGGCATCGGGCCTTACAGCGCTGGCGCCATTGCCAGCATCGCCTTTGGGCGGGCGGCGGCGGCGCTGGATGGCAATATCATCCGCATCTTTACGCGCCTGCTGGATATGAACGAGGACATCAGCCAGGCCGCCACGCGCAAAAAATTGTGGCGGATTGCCGCTGACTGGGTGCCGCCGCAGCAGGCCGGCGATTATAACCAGGCGCTGATGGAATTGGGGCAGCGGGTCTGCCGTCCCGTCAATCCGACCTGCGCCCAATGTCCGATTCAAGCGCACTGCCGCGCCTTTGCCAACGGCACGCAGGCAGAACGGCCCCTCAAAAAGAAGCGGGCGGCCATCCCGCATTACGATGTGACCGCCGGTCTGATTCGAGACAGCGCCGGCCGCCTGCTGATTGCCCAGCGTCCACTGGACGGGCTGCTGGGCGGCCTGTGGGAGTTTCCCGGCGGCAAGCTGGAAGCTGGCGAATCGCTGGCGGAATGTCTGGCGCGTGAATTGCGGGAAGAGCTTGCGATTCAGGTTGAGGTGGGTGAACTTTTCCAGGTGGTGAAGCATGCCTTTACGCACTTCAGGATGACCCTGCACGCCTTTGACTGCGCCTACCGCGGCGCCGTGCCACCCTACAGCGAGCCGCAAGCCATCCAGGTCAGGGATTGGGCTTGGGTGCGCCCGGCCGAACTCGCCGGCTACAGCTTTGGCAAGGCCGACCGTCAGCTTATCGCGGCTCTGGTTCAGCGCCGGGATATGCTGCTTTAGGGGCGCCGAATTAGACCAGATGTGCTGTCATTGGATGGTCAGACAGCCGAACTGCCGCTTGACGTCCAGCTTGCCTTAGGCAAATAAGCGCCGGTTCCTGCCAATCCCGAATTTTGGACTGGTTAAACAGCAGGGAAAGGAATTATCCTATACATTAGCCCAATGAATGGAAGCAAGGCCCGTGCTCGATTCCTTGAAAAAACTGCTGCGACTCGTTGTCAGCCTGTTCGGCAGCAATGTACCCGAAGAACGGGCGTGGAATCGGATTCCGTCTGAACTGCTGACCCCGCGCGAGGTTTTGCTGCGGCGGGCTTCGCGGGTGATGTTCTGGGGCGCGGCGGTCAATCTGGTAGCGGCGGTCATCTTGATTGGGCTGGCTTTATTTGCCGCTGCGGATGACAAGACCCTGTTCAGCGCGATGCACGAGCTTTTGCTGGGCAATTTCATCATCGAGGCTGACACGGCGGCGCTGCTGATTATCGCCGGCATCCTCGCCAATATGACCTTTCTGCTGGTGCTTTCGGTCGTGATTCTGGCACAGGAACTCTGGACGGTGTTCACAGCCTGGGTGCTGACCGCGTGCAACCTGGCGCTTCTCTTCGGCTTCGGCTTTTTGCCGGCGCTGCTCGCCATCCTGCCCCTGGTCGCTGTCGGTGTAATGACCTTGGGTGATTTGCGCGTTTTTCGCCTTAATCCGGTGATGGTGAAGGAGCTAAGGGGGCGGATGCGCGGCCTGCGCGGCTTCGCCATCATCACGGTCTTTCTGGGCTTGATGAGCTTCTTCACGCTCTTGCTGTATCTGCTGCGCGTGCCACAGGGCGGCGTGGTGGTCACGGGCGAATTGGGGCGGCTGCTGTTTATCGGTGTGCTGTTTATCGAACTGATGCTGATTATCTTCATCGTGCCGGCTTTGACGGCGGGCGCCATCACCAGCGAGCGCGAACGCAAGACCTACGACCTGCTGCAAACCACCCTGATTACCAAAGCGACCTTTGTCGTCGGCAAAATGCAATCGGCGCTGGGGTATATCGTGCTGCTGCTGCTATCGGCGATTCCCCTGCAAAGCATCGCCTTCCTCTTCGGCGGGGTGAGCGAATCCGAGATGATTCTGGCACTGCTGGTTTTGGCGGTCTCGGCGATTGCGCTGGGCGCTTTTGGCATGTTTTTCTCGGCGATGACCGAACGCACCCTGGCGGCGACGGTGCGTTCCTACACCGTGGCGCTGGCGATAACCATCGGCTTGCCGGTCATCGCGCTGCTGCTGTTTCAAGGCGCTTATGCCAATGCCATCAACAACATCGCCGCCAATGTCAGCGCCAATCCCGCCATGGAAGCCGCTTACATCTACCTCGATATGATTGCCGCCAGCCTCAATCCGATTACGGCTACCCTCTATTCGCAGCAAATGCTGATTGACCATCAGCAGCTGATTAGCATCCGCGTGACCCTGTCCAGCAATGGCGCCACCATTCCGGTGCTTTCGCCCTGGGTTCTGCTGACGCTCACCTATCTTGCGACAACCGGCCTGCTGGTTCTGTTCGCCATTCGGCGCATGGAACGTCAGGGCGGCTAAATTTTTATCACAGAGGCACGAAGGACACAAAGATTTTTAAGCTGTAATCTTTTCTCTGTGCGCTCTGTGCCTCTGTGGTGAGCCTTGTGTTACAATAACAGTAGGATACCAAAACAGGAGGCAGCAGCCTGATGAGCAATCCCCCAGTTGACATTCAGAAATATGGACAGAGTGCCTGGCTGGATTACATCCATCGCCAAGACCTCGATAATGGTGATTTGCAGCGCCGAATAGATGAAGAAGGCATCCTGGGCGTGACATCCAATCCATCCATTTTCCAAAAGGCCATTGGCGAATCCGACACCTACGACGAAGCCATCCTCACCATGCTGGATTTGGAGGCGCAGGACATTTACGAATCCCTGGCTATCGAGGATATTCAAAGCGCGACCGACCTGTTCCGCCCGATTTATGAACAAAGCGAGCATATCGACGGTTATGTCAGCCTGGAGGTATCGCCTTTGCTGGCGCGTGATGCCCAAGCCACGCTCGACGAAGCCAAACGTCTGTTCCAGACTGTTGACCGCCCCAACCTGATGATTAAGATACCGGCAACGCCGCAGGGGCTGCCCGCCATCGAAGACGCGATTGCCGCCGGCATCAATATCAATGTGACCCTGATTTTCGCCATCGACAATTATGAACAGGTGGCCGAAGCCTTTATTCGCGGCCTGGAGCGGCGGCTGGCGGCCGGTGAAGATGTGACGCGGGTCGCTTCGGTCGCCAGTTTTTTCCTCAGCCGCATCGATGTGATGGTCGACCACATCCTGGAGAACAATATGCGGGCGGCGCAGATGCGTCAGGATACGGCGCGGATTGCCTTTAACCGCCAATTATTGGGGCAAGCCGCCATCGCCAGCGCCAAGATGGCTTATCGTTCCTTCCTGCGCATCTTCGAGGGGGAACGTTTCGCCCGGCTGCGGGCGGCTGGCGCCCAGGTTCAGCGCCCCCTGTGGGCTTCCACCAGCGCCAAAAATCCCGCCTATCCCGATACCATCTATGTCGATAATCTGATTGGTCGCCACACCGTCAATACCCTGCCGCCCAAAACCTTGGCCGCCTTCAAAGATCACGGGGTGGCTGCCGAAACGATTACGCAGGATATCGGGCATTTCCTGCCGCCGGAAGAGGTGCTGGACCGCCTGGCCGAAGTCCGCATTGACCTGGGGCAGGTGACTTCGCAACTGCAGGACGACGGCGTTGACGCCTTCATTGAAGCCTTCGAAAAATTGGTGTCGCAGGTGGCGGCGAAACGCACCATCCTGAAGACCGGCATCATCGAGCGGACAAAGCTGGCATTGGGCATCTATTCGGTCGATGTGGACAGGGCGGTTGAGCAGCTGGACAACGGCTTCGTCAACTCGCGTTTGTGGCATAAAGACGGCAGCCTGTGGAAAAATCACGGGCCGACTATCGAAAAAATCGTCAATCGTCTGGGCTGGCTCGATATTGACAAGACCATCGACCGCGCCCGCCTGCAGGCCTTGCAGGACAGCATCCGCGGCAGCCGCTTCGAGCACCTGGTTTTGCTGGGCATGGGCGGCAGTTCGCTGGCGGCGGAAGTCCTGGCGGATGTCTTCGGGCGGCAGGATGGCTTCCCGGCGCTGATTGTGCTTGACAGCACCGATCCCGCCCGCATCCGACAGGTCGAGGCTGACATCGCGCTCGATGATACGCTTTTCATCGTCGCCAGCAAGTCGGGCG
>DAOUKA010000269.1:0-2063 GCA_034421915.1 Anaerolineae bacterium | reverse complement strand
CGCGCATCCTGGAGGATCGGATGCCGGGTATTCATTGCGAAGTAAAGCTGGTTAAGCGTTGGATCGGTGTTGACCGTGAAAGCTGGGTTGTCGCTAAGCGCGTCCAGCGTCTCCGGGCTACCGACCTGGATCCAGTGGGCGTCTCCGTTTTCAAGCGCTAGACGGCGTGTGCTTTCTTCCTTGATCACGACGAAGATCGCGCGGTCTACGTGATTGCCTTCCCAGCCTTTGAAGTAATCGGGAAACCTTTCGATTGTGAATTCTTGTTCGGGTGTAAAAGAGGTCAGCACATAAGGTCCGCTGCCGGCGTCATTGTTCTGCAACCACGTTTGACCCCAGTCGTCATCAACCGTATTCGCTTGTACCAGTTCGGAATTGAGGATATAGACACGCGACATCGCTCCCAAGAAGCCAGGAAATGGCTGTGAGAGATTAACTCTGACCGTGTATTCGTCAATTACATCTGCTCCGGTAACCATCGTTAGACTGCGGGCCACACCGATATTCAGTTCGACCAAACGATCGACGGTATATTTGACATCTTCGGCAGTAAGAACTGTTCCATCATGGAACAACACATCGGGTACTAGCGTGAATGTATAACTTAATCCGTCTTCCGCTTCTTCAATGCTTTCAGCGAGTTCCATTTCCCATTCAGTTACCCCGGGCAAGTATTGAATCAACGCGTTGTATAGATTGATGGAAGGCGTATCTACTCGGCTGTCAGCGGCAGCCAAGGGATCAAACGTGGGCGGGGAGCCTTCTAGCGCGATGACAAGGGTACTCATGTCTTGAGCAACGAGTACGAACCCACCACCAACAACCGAAGCAATGAATAGAAGCGCGGAACTCAAAAATAACAAAAATTTTCTTTTGTTAATTAACATAGCATTTTCGTCCTTTCATAAATACGTATCAAAGAAATTAGCGCCGAATTAGAGGGATGACTTCACTGCCATAAATGTCCTCCTCATATAACAAACCAACAGAAAATTCTTACTCACTCCCGATAACTAGCCACACCAATCGACGATAATGTTCGCAACAACCTCGATCATGTTGATAAAGTCGTCGATGCTGACCCATTCATCAGTGCCGCCACTTTGTACGTTACCGCCTGCCAGAGGACCAAAACCCAGTGTTGGAATTCCCCTGAAGAGATTCGGCGTGCGAATCTCACTGCCTGCATGTAAGGACTGCACGCTCGGAACAGTTCCGGTTACCCTTTGGATTGCAGCGGCTACTGTTTGATATATCTTACTCTCTTCCGAGACTTCTACACCGCTAGTTCCTTGTAGCCACTCCAACTGTATCGGATGCTCCCTAAGCCAAAGATCATTATCAATAACTTCTTGTATAACGGCTTCAACTGCGCGTTGAACATCAGCCAAGGCCTCATTCGGTGGAAAAGTAATTGCCCCGGTCATAATTGCAGTGGATGGAACTCGACTCGGGCGAGTTTCGTCTCCGGCGTGAATATGAGAAATATGTAGATTGGTAGATCGCCCGATCTTGTCAAACGCAGGATGATGAACTTGCTGAGCGCGTTGCTCGGCAAGCGCTGTTAAAGCATGATATACAAGCCATGCTTTATCGATTGGGTTGATAGCCCGGTGGTAAAATGGTGTGTGGGTCGGCTCGGATGTTTCGGGGGGCTGTCCACGAACAGCAAGACGAAACTGCAAAGTGCCGGATGATCGCGCCTTGATATCACTCAGTCCAGCCCCTGATTCTGCTGGATGAAGATAAATAGCCGCATCGGCATGGTAACCCTGTTCCAAGACAGCATAGATGCCTTGCGCGCGCCGTTTGCTGACAGTGCTGGCGCATATAACCTGACCAGACAATCTCAAATCAGCAGATTGAATCGCTTCAAGCGCACAAATCATCGCGACAACCCCACTCAGGTCATCGGCGATTCCCCAGCCATACATGCGACCATTTTCAATCGCCCCTGCAAATGGATCGTGTTGCCATTTACTGGTGTCTGTCACTGGCTCGCTATCTGGATGCGCAAAAATAAGTAAACTACACCCTCTACCTTTGCCCGGTTGTACGCCGAC
>DAOUKA010000268.1:0-3131 GCA_034421915.1 Anaerolineae bacterium | reverse complement strand
GGTCTGGTTGTCTATGCTGATGGGAAGATTTGAACTTCCGACCTCACGATTATGAGTCGTGCGCTCTAACCAGCTGAGCTACATCAGCACGCGCATAGCGGGGACTGGATTCGAACCAGCGACCTTCGGGTTATGAGCCCGACGAGCTACCACTGCTCCACCCCGCATCACAAGTTTGCAACAGCTTGCGTTGCTGATTTGAATAGTATCACCTACTATTTGTATTGTCAATGGTTTTATCAGCGATTTTCGTGATTTATTTTGCCGTGCAAATTGCGCCTTGTCATCTGGCGCTCGCCGCATTATACTGGCTTTCGTTTCCGAACACTCGTTCTATGCCCAAGGAGGGGCTATGCCTGAATTTGAACTGGAATCACCCTTTGAGCCGACTGGCGACCAACCCGCAGCCATTGCTGGCCTGCTGGCGGGCTTGGAGCAGGGGCATCGGCATCAAACCCTGCTGGGGGCGACTGGAACAGGAAAAACATTCACGATTGCCAACCTTGTCGCCACCACGCAGCGGCCGACGCTGGTTATGGCGCACAACAAAACACTGGCGGCGCAGCTTTATGCCGAATTCAAGCGACTCTTTCCCAAAAATGCGGTCGAGTATTTTGTCAGCTATTATGATTATTATCAGCCCGAAGCCTATGTGCCGCGCCATGATTTGTATATCGAAAAGTCAACCGACGTCAATGAGCAAATCGAACGTCTGCGGCTGTCGGCGACGGCATCCCTGTTCACGCGGCGCGATGTGCTGATTGTGGCATCGGTTTCCTGCATCTATGGCTTGGGCGACCCCGTTAGCTGGAGCAAGCTGGCCGTCGAGCTCAAGGTGGGCGCCGAAATCAGGCGCGACCGCATCCTGCGGGCTTTGGTGCGGATTCAGTACACCCGTAACGACCTGGAATTGCGGCGCGGCACTGTCAGGGTGCGCGGCGATACTTTGGAAATCGTTCCCGGTTATGCCGAAACGGCTTATCGCATCTATCAGTGGGGCGACGAAATCGAGAAAATCGTCGAATTTCAAGTTCTGACTGGCGAATTCATTCATCAGCATGACTCCGTGATGATTTTCCCGGCGCGTGAAAATGTGACCGACGATGAGCATATTGATGAAGCGCTTGATGATATTGAACAAGAGTTGGAAGACCAGATCAGATATTTCAAGCAGGAAGACAAATTGGTAGAGGCGCAGCGAATAGAACAGCGAACGCGCTATGACATCGAAATGCTGCGCGAGGTCGGCTTTACGACGGGCATCGAGAATTATTCGCGTCATTTCGACCGCCGTCCGCCCGGCTCGGCGCCTTTTACGCTGATTGATTATCTGCCATCCGACCATCTCCTGGTCATTGACGAGAGCCACATGACCGTGCCGCAGATTCGCGGCATGTACAAGGGCGACCGCCAGCGCAAGCAAACGCTGGTGGATTATGGCTTTCGCCTGCCCAGCGCCCTGGACAACCGCCCGCTCAAGTTTGAGGAATTTGAGGGGCGGGTGGGGCAGACGATTTATACCAGCGCCACCCCAGGTCCCTATGAACATGCCTATTCCGAGCAGGTGGTTGACCAGATTATTCGCCCGACCGGCATTGTTGACCCGCAGGTTGATGTCCGGCCCATCGAAGGGCAAATTGATGATTTGCTTCAGGAGATTGCGCTGCGGGTGAAGCGCGGTCAGCGGGCGCTGGTCACGACTTTGACCCAGCGCATGGCGGAGGAGTTGGCGGGTTATTTGAATGAGTTGGGCATCAAGGGACAGTATTTGCATGCCCAGGTCGATACGCTGGAGCGGGTTGAGATTTTGCGTGATTTGCGGGAAGGCGTCTATGATGTTGTGGTTGGCATCAACCTGCTGCGCGAGGGTTTGGATTTGCCCGAAGTCTCTTTGGTTGCGATTCTGGATGCCGACAAAGCTGGCTTTTTGCGCTCGGAGCAGGCTTTGATTCAGACGATTGGACGCGCGGCGCGGCATATCGAGGGCAGCGTGATTATGTATGCCGACAAGATGACCCCGGCGATGGAAGAGGCGATTGGGGAAACGAATCGGCGGCGCGACATACAGGAAGCCTTCAACAGGGCGCATGGCATCGAGCCGCAGCAAATTGTTAAAGACATTCAGGACATCAACGACCGGCTGCGCTCTCTGGATGCGGATGCGCCCAAAACCACAGATGGGGTGGGTTTAAGCGCGTTGCCAGCAGACGAGTTGCAGCGGATGATTGCCGAACTGGAGCGCGAAATGCGAAAAGCCGCCCAGGAACTGGAGTTTGAAAAGGCGGCAGCCCTGCGTGACCAGGTCTTTGATTTGCGCGGCGCCTTGGCGGAGCGGCAGGGCATCGAGACGGATTCGCTGGTCTATTAGAGGCGATGTATGCGGCGCAGCTTTTTGATGAGCGGGCGAATCTCATCGATTGGGGCTGAATAGGCTGGCGGCCCATAGGGGTCGCGGCGTTCGTCCGCTCCGAGCAGGGCAGAGGCGATATTGCACCAGCCGTGAGACAGCGCTTTCAGGTCGTATCCGCCTTCCATCACAAAGACGATTTTGCCCTCACAGAATGCCTGCGCCATCTTGATGCTTGCGCGTGCCAGATCATCATACCCGCCCAGACTCAGGCGCATCTGTGCCAGTGGATCCGCCCAATGGGCATCGAATCCAGCCGAGACAAGCATGAGTTGGGGATGAAAACGTTCGACCGCCGCCCAGACAATATCTTCAAAAAGCGCCCGGTAAGACAAGTCGCCATGCCCGGCTCGGAGCGGGATATTTAATGTCAGCCCATGGCCATCGCCCTGCCCGATCTCGTTTAATTTGCCCGTTCCGGGATAATGCGGGCTTTGGTGTATGGAGATGAACATCACCGAAGGGTCGGCATAAAAAATATCCTGCGTCCCGTTCCCGTGATGCACATCGTAATCCAGGATAAGAACCCGTTCGAGCTTGTGCTGAATTTGAGCGTGACGAGCGCCGATGGCGATATTGTTAAGCAGGCAGAATCCCATCTGGCGGTCAACAGTGGCATGGTGACCGGGCGGACGTATGACTGCCAGTCCATTATCTGCCTTGGCGCTGATGAGGGCGTCAATCGCTTGAATGACCCCGCCCGCAGCCAGACGCGCAATGCCCA
>DAOUKA010000267.1:0-1622 GCA_034421915.1 Anaerolineae bacterium | reverse complement strand
CATGCACCATGGATTCCTGTATATCCGCACAAATTTGACGAATGGCATCAATGGTCTCGAAAACTTCTTTTTCAAAGCCGTCCGTGCCGTGGCGGGAATCCTGGCGGTCGCCGCGGAAGTGACGTGTTCGGGTTCGTGAAAAGGGCATTTCGTCGGCATGGCGGTATCTGCCGGTCAACAGAGCTTGGTTGAGCGGGCTATAAGGCAGGATGCTGATATTGTGTTCGACACACTGCGGCTGGATGTCGAATTCGATGGCACGCCACAAGAGGCTATAGGGGAGTTGATTGGATTCATAGCGACCATAACCCAGCATGTCGGGCATATCCAGCCTCCCAAAATTGCTGACGCCGATAACGCGGATCTTGCCCTCGCTTTGCAATGCCAGCAGGGTATCCATGCTGTCTTCAAATGAGAGACCGTGGTTGGGCCAATGCACTTGATACAAGTCAATATAATCGGTATCGAGACGCTCCAGGCTGCGCTCGCAGGCGGCACGGATAGCCTTCGGCGCCAAGTTGTTTCGGCTGACTTTGGTTGCGATGATGGCTTCGCTGCGGCGACCTTTAAGCGCCCGCCCAAGCATCTGCTCGGAATATCCACTGCCGTACCCCTCGGCTGTATCAAAAAAGTTAATGCCCGCATCCAAGGCGCTGTGTACGGTGTTGATGGTATCACTCTCTGCTTGGGGGCCCCAATAATCGCCGCCAACAATCCCCCAAAAACCAAGGGCGATGGAGGAAACCTGCAATGATGAGTTGCCAAGCTGCCGCCATTCTATCATATCCTTAATATCCTTTCGCTTTTGGTGAACTCGTGCTCTCTCATGCAACCCATTCCCTAAACTTCAGGGGGTTAGACTGGCTAAAATGATTGTACTATGTATGGCAGACCTGCCGCAATACGGTACAATTATTCCTGTTAGCCCATCTATCGACTGCGACGGGATTCTTGATGCACAATCGCTATTTTTCTTCTGAATCGGCGCAAAATAAAATAGCGGCGGAATTATACGGGACGGTCAAGGACCTGCCGCTGATATGCCCGCATGGTCATGTTGACCCGCGCTTGTTTTCCGACCCCGATTATCAATTTGGCAGTCCGGTCGATTTGCTGATTATTCCCGACCACTATGTCTTCCGTATGCTGTATTCACAGGGGATTTCGCTAGAGTCCATAGGGATTCCGCCGCAGCATGGTGCCGCGCCTGCCAGCGACCATCGGCTTATCTGGCAGACGGTTTGTGACCACTGGCATTTGTTTTGGGCGACGCCCACTGGCATTTGGATGCGCGACGAACTGCTTGATGTCTTTGGCATTGATCAAAAGCTCAACAGCGCCAATGCACAGGCGATTTATGATGCGATTGAGGCTTGTCTGCAAAGTGAAGATTTTCGACCGCGACAGATGTTTGACCGCTTCAGGATTGAAGTCCTGGCAACCACGGACGCGGCAACCGATGCCTTGAATCATCATCAGGCGATTCTGGACTCCGATTGGCATGGGCGCGTTATCCCCACCTTTCGCCCGGATGCGGTCGTCAACCTGGATACGGCGGGCTGGCGCGACCACATAGATTCTCTGGGCGCGGCTGCTGGCGTGACGATTAAGAATTATGCATC
>DAOUKA010000266.1:0-23690 GCA_034421915.1 Anaerolineae bacterium | reverse complement strand
CCTGGAGGGCGTATGCAGATTAATCCAGGCCATGAACAGCGGCTTGGTGGCGGTCCGCAGGATTTGGCTCGAACAATAAGCCAGCAAGGCCAGATAAAAACTGCTCGCCCAGACAAACACCAGATTCCCCAGAATCGTTCCCAAGGCGAACCCGGCAAGAACAAGCGCAATCGGCAGTTGAGGATAACGTTTCATGGCTCGCTTGGCCAATTCCAGGGTGGGAATGGTCATCAGGGTCACCGTCCCGAACATTATCCCAAACCATACCACTGGCTCAAACAGGGGCATCTCGAAGTTCCCCACAAAATGCGGCGTGTACATGGCATCAAAGCCGCCCACCGATGTGCCGATGACGATGCCAATCCAAATCACCGAGCGCAAGACGGCCCGGCCGCGGACTTCGCTCAGGGTGGCGCGGAAGCGCGTCCAAAAAGGGAAGGGGGAATGGCTGCCCGCCGCAAGCGGCTGAAAGCCTTTCTCTGGCATCATCACAGCCAGCAAAAGCGCCAGCCATATCGTGCCGATGCCGCCGACAATAATCGGCAAAGCGATATGAACCCCGCCCAGCAAGGTCGCGGCGACAATGCCCAGCAGCGTGGAGGCCTGCCCGATTTGCGCGCCGCGCAGGAACAGGGGCAGCGCCTCGTCCTGTCCGAGTTCGTCAACCAGCCAGGCTTCAGGCGCACCGCTGACGAAGGTGAAGCCCAAGCCCCAAATGACCTGCGACAGGAGAACCGCCTCGTACAGCGGCACAAGTCCCTGCACCAGATACCCGATTCCCCAAATGACATAGCCGATCACGATTGACCATTTGCGGCTGTAGACATCGGCAACGATGCCGGTTGGGATCTCAAAAACGAAGGTGGCCGATTCCAGCATCACGCCCAGCAGCGCCAAGCGGAAGGGATCGGTGGAAATGACAGTGGCAAAGTAGAGCATCGCCACTGTCAGCCACATCGCATAGACGAAGGGGCCCACCAGGCGAAAAGCATAATAGGCGCGCAAGGCACGCTGGCGATTGGACATCATGGCGCTGGATCAGATGAGGATGACGCGAATGGAATCCATCCGTTTATGCCCTGTCTTCATCTCCATAGGCATGGCCGGCGAAAATCGCCCGCAGTTCCGCCGCCGACCCGGCATTTTGCAAAGCCTTCATCCGCGCCGCTTCTTCTTTTTGCAAGGCGCGGACCCTGGTCAAGACGGCTTCCAGTTGGTCGGACGGGAACTTGCAGGCGCCATTTTCATCCATGTGAATCAACTCGCCGGGCGCAACGTCCATCCCGCCAACCGACACCGGCACATTGACCGCATGAACCGCCATTTTGCCATGCCCGGCCGTCACACCACTCAGCATATACTGAAAGTCCATCTGACGAACCTCATCCATATCCCGCGAGGGGCCATTGGATAACAAACCGACGCAGTTCAAGGCTCTCATTGCCGAAACCATATTCCCGCCGGCCAGCCCCGCCTTGCCGGCGATATGCGGCGGGAACTTCTGCTGGATAACCAAGATGCTTGGGCTGTCGGCTGCCTCCAGGGCATCCAGCACATCATTAAAACCCAGCCGCGCATAATCGGGGTCGGGCAACCCGAAAACGCAGGTCACCGCATAACCCACCCTGGGGCCCAGTTCGGGGAACATGCAGCGAATGGATTGGTCGGTGTACCAGTTCTCCGTCCAGGGGTTGTAAAGCCCCAGACAAAGCGGCGAATCGGGATAGGTGGCGACTACATTGGTGATGGAAGGCGTATCAAAGTTCTTCAGTTCTTCGAGCATTTTCTGCTTGGTTGATGCTGACATAAGTTTCCCTTCTTCCGCAGGCCTCTCATTCTACAGCCTACCGCGCAGCTTTGGATATGGCGAACAAATCGCGGGCAGCACCCCAACCGGTTACTTCTGTGATTCTTGTGCTTCGTGTTTCAGGCTGCGATTGAACACCGCCAAAATGGGCGTCAGCATCAAGGCGGACAGCGCGATGGCAAAGCGCACCGACCTTAACAGAGCCATCACCCCAACCACGGGGCCACCCGCAATCTGTCCGAAGGCATCTGCCTGTCCCTGCATCGAAAGCACCGTGGCGCGGACATCCGATTCGGTGTTTTGGTTCATCCAGGCTTCCATAAGCGGATTGCGGATCGTGCGCAGCGCGCCAGTCAGCCACAATCCCAACAGCACGAGTTCAAAACGTTCGCCCAAAACGAAGAGCAGCACACTGAATATCATCATACTATAAACAGCCGCCAAGGTCGCTGCCACCGCGCGGCTGCTGGACAGGTTGACCCGCCGCCGAATCACTTCGGTCGCCATCAGGCTGAGCGGCACCGACACCGCGCTAATCATCCCGAACCAGACGATTTCATGCAGTTGACCGAGAGGCGGCAAGGTGAAATGATTGACCAGATGCGCTATCCAAAGTCGGTCAAAGCCTTCCGTGAATGCGCCGTGAATCGCTGTGACCAGCATGATAAGCACCAGTATTCGCCGCGCGCGCACCAATTTGACGCCGGCGCGAAAGGTGGCAAAGAAGGCTGACCAGGATTGCCCTTCGGATGCGGGGCGGCGATTGAAGCCGTCTTCGGGCATAAAGAGCGCTAAGGCGAGTGCCAGCGCGACCAGCAGCAGCCCGCCGGTAACAATCGCTAACTGCAAGCTGATGCTCGCCAGCGCGACACTGACAAAGATGCCGGCAAAACCTGTGATTTGCGCCACCTGCGAAGCCCGCAAAAAAGCCGCTGAGGCCCGCGCTTGACCGATTTCATCGACTATCCAGGCGGATGCCGCGCCGCTTAGAAAGGTATAGCCCACCCCCATGATGACCTGTGCCGCCACCAGCGCTTCAAACAGTGGCAGGCTGCCCTCCATGATGACCCCCAGGCCCAGCAGCAGAAAACCGAGAATCACAGACAGACGCCGACTGTAGACATCGGCAACCACGCCCGTTGGGATTTCCATCAGGAAGGCGGTCGCTTCCAGGGTCGTGCCAATCAAGACCAGCTGCAGGGGATTCAAACCGACTTGCTTGACCTGATAAAATATATTGACCGTGAACACCAGCGACAGCGCCAGAGATTGCAAGGCGGTCATCGACAGATACAGCCGGTAGGCATCCGCTTTGGCGATGTTCAGCTTGGTCGGCATTCAAGTTCCTTGCATGATGGGGTTCATAAAGTCCGCGAGCGGCGGCGGAGTTCGCCTGTATCCAGGAATGCCTTGAGTTCCAGCGCTCGCTGTGCCAGCAGCTGCGGCGCCATATCTCGCACTGCCGGATGACTGCGGTTGACAGCCAGCCAGCGGCAGGATGCCAGCTGACGCGCGGCAATGAAAACCTCCAGCCAACCGCGCGCGGCATCAGCCTGCGGTCTGATGGCGGCATAACCTGACCACAGGGCATCTTCCAGCCCTTCATAATCGGCCGCTCGCTCGCCTTTGAACTGCCACAACAAGGGCGTCAGGTCATACAGATAATAACCCCAGCCGCTATATTCAAAGTCCAGCGCAGCCAAGGCCTGCTGATGAAACAGGATATTCTTCGCCAGCAGGTCGGCATGAATCAAGCCAAAGCGGTTCGCGCCGGCGCCCAAAGCGTTCATCGCTGTTCGCAGGCGCTGTGCCACCGCGGCAAACACTTCGGATTGCTCGGGCTGGATGAGGCGGGCATTTTCGCCGGGATGATAGGGCGAATGCTCGCCAAACAAGCCCTCCCAATCCAGCTGCGGGCGCGAAAAACGCGGCGGCGGTTTGAATTGCCCGATGGTGTGCAGTTTGCCCAGATAGACCCCAATCCGAAACACCTCGTCCAAGCTCATCACTTGGGCCGATTTGGTGACACCGGGCAGATACTCAAACAAACTGCCATAGACGATATGCGGCGGCGGCAGCTGCGGATGACAGACCCGCGCGAACAGCCTCTCTTCGCCATGGGTGACAATCGGATGCGGCAGGGGCGCCAGCAGGTCGGTATCGCGGCGCAGCGCCCGCAGCCATTGCAATTCCGACCGCAAACCCGCCGCATCAACGCGCCCTGGCGGATGCAGGCGAAGCACATAATCGCCGCTCGCCGCGCTTGCCCTGAACACGGCATTATGCCCATATCCCAGCCAGGACAATGCCCTAAGCCGCAAGTTCCAGCGCCCGATGACATCGCCAGCCAGCCGCAGCCAGAAGGTTTTCTGCGCCGCCAGTGACCAGCTATTGAAATCAGTCATTGGGAATTGCATACCTAAGCAGGCATATTCACACTGTCAACGGGGAAGCGAGGCGGCGCCTCGTCTAACACCCAATGTTTTTAAGTCAGCTAAAGTCTAACACGGGTCATATCGGGCTGTCAAATGTCACTTGAATCAGGAGCACGTCTGATTTTATGGACTTACCGAACTTTACCGCGCGGTCAAAAATGCGGCACGGCTCCACAGCCAGCCCGCGCACCGAGAGAGACCATATTATGCGAGAGCGGATATGCTACAATACAGCCACATCGGATTGATTTTGTCGGAGCAGCCCATGCGCAAATGGATGATCCTCGGTGCTGTCGCTGGCATCACCATTTTCATCGACCAGCTTGGCAAAGCCTGGGTCATCGCCAATCTGGAACTGTACCAGAGCATCCAGCCGATTCCCTTGCTGGCGCCCCTGTTTCAGATGACGCGCAGCACCAACACGGGCGCCGCCTTCGGCATTCTGCCCATGGCGAGCAACGTGTTTCCCCTGCTGGCGCTGGTCGTTATCGGAGGGCTACTCTGGTATTTCCGCAATATGCCGGCCAAGGCGCGTTTTGTTCCCTTTGCGATTGGCATGGTCATCGGCGGCGCGCTTGGCAATGTCATCGACCGATTGCAGTACGGATATGTGATTGACTTCATTCACTATCAGATACCGAACCTGATCTCAAATGTCTCCAATCTGGCAGACCATGCGATTGTGCTTGGCGTGCTGTTCATCATCGGGGAAAGCATCTGGCGCGATTATCAGGCAAAGAAGTTCGGACAAATCGGGATTGAAGACACGTCCAAGCCATCGGAGGAGGGATAATGCCCCCTCATCAAGATACGCGCCTGAACGCGCCGGCCAAGGAATCAGAGGCGCTTTTCAAGCTCGATTTCATCCCGAATGGTGATGCCTTCGAGGCCGATAATCGGGATTTGCGGCTTGATTCGGCGCGCCTGGTCAATCGCATCGCGATGAACTGTAACCAGATGATAGCCGCGCTTTTGCCAGAACTTGAGCGCAGCCAGATTGTCATTGGTGGTCACCAGCCAGAGCCGCCGAATGCCAACTTCCCTTGCCCAGTTCTCAACCGCCTCAACCAGAGCCGTGCCAACACCGACAGCTTCGGACAGACTGTCGAGGGTGGTGATTTCACATCCGTTTTCATCGGCATGGATGGTAATCAAGCCAATGTAATCTACCTTGTTCGCCTCGGACGGCGGCTCTTCAGCGCTGTTGGAGTTTGTTCGTTCCGCTATGAAGCCGGGCAAGAGATGCCCATAAACAGCTTTCCCGAGCGATACAATCTGGGTCGTTCCCCAGCGTTCATCGAGGAAATGAGCAACCCATTCTCTATCAGAACGTTCCAATGGACGGATTGTGTATTCGGTCATCGCCTGGCCTCTATTCTGTTTCTCGATATTATCTTTATTATAACCCGATTATGTTGTCTGGGGAAAATTTCGCTTCAACTGAACAAAATGGCGATGCCGATCATAGCCAGCGCCGTGCCCAGCACTGCCCGCAGGCTGATTCGCTCCTTAAAAACAACATATCCAATCGGTATCAGCATAATGGCGGTCGTATGTGATAAAGTGGTCGCAACCCCGACGGGAATATGCTGGAATGACAGCAGCAGGAATGAGCCCGCGATGACGGGTCCCAGGATCGCCGCCGCAAAAATTTGCAGAAAGGTTCTGCGGTCATTGTGGAAAGCAGCCAGGGTCTGGCGGATGTTGGCTTGGCAGGCGATGAATAACCAGATGGCAGCCATCCCGGCGGTCGTCCGCATCAAAATACCACTGAAAGGCGAAAAACCGTCAGCGACGCCCTCGGATGAAAATACAAATGCCGAACCTTGCGCCAACGTACCCAAAACGGCAAAGATAACACCGCGCCGCAAATGGGCATTGTCGGAGACTGCCTGCGCTGGACTGCGTTCGGCAACGACCCAGACAATGCCCAATATGACCAGCGCAATGCCCAAGGCCGAGTTTGCGGGGAGGGTCTGGCCTATAAAGACAAACGCCAGAATCGCCCCCAAAACTGGCGCGAATGAAGCGATGAGCATGGTCAGGCGCGGTCCGATAGACTGATAGGCATTGAGAATAAAATAGGCGGAAATCACGAATGCCAGGATGCCCGATGCGCCCAGCAGCAGCCAGCGCTCAAGCGATGCCGAGAAGGGAAAGACTTCGCCCAAAGCCAGTTGATGCAGCGCCAGCAGCACCAGCCACGACATCGGCAGGCTGGCTGCCATCGACACGGTGGCATTGATTCGGCGCCCCGCCAAGGTATAACATACCGAGGTCAGGCTGAAGCTGAAGGCCGCCAGCAGCGCTGCGATTTCTCCGATATAAGCGTCCATGTCGAACTCTTACTCGAATCCAATGAGGAGCAGGCTGTGAGGCGCAAGCACTGGCGCGGGCGCATACGCGTCAAAGCCGCCCCGCGCGTTGATTTCAGGGGCAGCAAGCTCGCCTTCGCCAGCTATCAGCGCCGCCGCCGACAAGTCCAGTTCGCTCGCTTCCAGCGTGAGCGTAAAATCATGGGCTGCCTCGTCATCCAGGTTGATCACGACCAGCAAGGTCTGCTGCCGGTCATATCGCAGAAAGGCGTAGATGCCGCGCTCGGAACTTTCGACAGCCTGCAAACCGCCCTGGCGCAATGCCGAATTGGTGTTCCGCAGATGAATCAGCCTGCGATAATGGCTCAGCAGAGAATCGGGGTCATGGGTCTGGTCGGCGACATTGGCCGCCGCGACATTTTCCACAGCCTGCAAGGGCTGCCAGATGGAATCGCCATCGGTAAAGCCCGCGAAAGCCGCATTCTCCCACTGCATCGGCGTCCGAATGCGCTCATCGGGTTTGGTGCCGCTCATGCCAATCTCTTCGCCATAATACAGGAAAGGCACGCCCGGCCCCGTCAGCAGCAGCGAGGCAGCGACTTTGTTTCTGCCGTGGTCATTGAGGAGTTGGTTCGCCAGTCGATTCTGGTCATGGTTCGTCAGGAAAGTGGCAAACTGGTTCAGGGGATAATCACGCATGGCGTTGCGATGCGCGCGCGCAATCTGGCTGTTGGTGCCTCTTTGGGCGGCCGCAATCATCTCTTGCGCCAGCTTGAAATCGAAACCGACATCGATGGCGTCTTCCTGGACATAGCGCGCCACCACAAAAGAAGGCCCGCCATATATCTCGCCTACTGTGAAGCTGTTGGGGCTGACCGATTCCAGGTGCGCCTCATAGCCGCTCAGCCACTGACGGCTTTCGGGGCGATTTTCCTGCATCTCGCCAATTTCAATCAGGTGCTTAATGGCATCCAGCCGAAACCCGTCAACGCCCATGTCCCTCAGCCAAAATGTGGCGACATCATACATCTCCTGCGTCACATCCGGGTTGAGATAATTGAAATCCGGCATCCCGTCCCAGAAGACGCCATAATAATAGCGTCCACCGGCTTTGTGCCAGGCGGGCGCGCCCCAAGGACCAGGATAACCAGGATTTTCATCTTCCCAGATATACCAATCGGCATAGGGTTCTTCTCCCAAGCGTGAGGCCATAAACCACGGATGACGGCTCGAGGAGTGGTTGACCACCATATCAACAATCACGGCAATGCCGCGCGCATGCGCTTCGGCAATCAGCCTTTGCATATCAGCCATGGAGCCATAATCGGATTCAACCGCATAATAATCGGTCACATCATAGCCGTGATAGCTGTAGGCCTCTGCTGGGGGCATCAGCCAAATGCCAGTAATGCCCAGGTCATCCGCGGTCATGGGGTTGCCATCGTTCAGATAATCCAGTCGGTCGATAATTCCCTGAATATCCCCCATCCCGTCGCCATCGCTATCCTGAAAGCTGCGAATGAAGATCTCATAAAAAACGCGGTCGTTCCACCAGTTCGCCGTCAGCTGCTCCTCGGACTGCGCCAAAGATGGAGACAGCGACATTCCCCAGGCAAGCCAGCACATCACAGCCAGCAGCATGCAGGCCGCCCGATTTTTATCGAATGACGGGGCTGTAAAATGTTCTTTTAGGTTCATACCTCACACCACCCTAGAGCAATTTTATAAACTCGCTTATCCATGCCTGGCAGTGCCGCTCACGGCGGTCGCCGCTTTTAGCGAACCCCGCCTGCGCATCCTGCATCCATTTTTGCGCCAGAGCATTGTCGCCCTGACGATGCTTGACCATCGCCAGATAATAGTATATCTCCGGTCTTGTCGGCTGCGCCGCCAGCGCATTCAAAAAGAACCCCAAAGCCGCTTCCCAGTTCTTCTTTCGGTAAGCAATCATGCCCCGTCCATAATTCGCCATCATCTCATAAGGATTCAGCGACAAGGCGCGCTCAAATGCCGCCATCGCTTCGGGTGTGGCCTCGTCCTCGAGCAAAAACAAACCCAGCGCCGCATGATATTCAGCATGATTGGGCAATAGCTCGATAGCAAGCCGCATCTGCGCGTATGCCTCTTCGAAATCGCGCTTGCTGTATGCCTGCCATGCCCGTGTGCCATGCCTGTCAGCATCATAACGGGTCAGCCCCAATCGCTGCCTCAGCATATCCAGCCCCCAAGCACGAAAGCTGCCTGAACGTCGCAAGTTTTAGGAGTGCCAAAGCCGAGGAAACTGTACATTAAAAGGAGGCGCTTGCCCTCCAAGAGCAAACACATCCAAATCGAAAGCCGCCGCTTCATTGACCGCGTACAAGCATGCCGACATCAATCCCATGTATTCGCGTCAGACATCAATTTTTACAGTTTTACGCTGCCTGCCGTTGCGTACCACATAAGTCCGCGCCATTTTATCATGCCAGGATTGATTGTTCTTGTCAAAGAATGCCCAGACAAACCCAAGCCCAAACAGCATGGCGCTGACATGATAGCCAATCGCCCGAATCACGGCATCGACATCGCTGATGGGGCTGCTATCGGTCTTGATGACGCGAATGCCCAAGGCGAATTTGCCGGGCGTCTGCCCATCGCGCCGCGTCCAGAAAAACCAGTGATAGCTGACCGGCACGGCCAAAAGGACAAATTTCATCAGCTGCATCGGCAAACGATGACCCGCCGAGCCAATAACCGCGCCTACAATCATAATCGGGAGGATTAACAGGAAGCTGTCAATGATATTGGCGGCAAAACGTTCCAGCAAACCGGCCAACTCATAAACTTCCATCCCTGTCTGGCGGTCATTTTTCATCTTCTCTTCCATAAGGTCGCTCTCCTTCTGCTTTGTTCCAGTATATGCGATTCGCTCATGGGAAGTGTAATCAAAATGTAAAACTTATATTCAGTGTACAAGTAGATGTGTCGCGGTGTCAATCACCTGAAGCTGAATGGGCGCGGTGAATATCAAGAACAGGGCAGCCTTAATCGTGCAGGGCATAAAGAATGGTCGGGTTGTCTTCCGCCTCGAACTCCTGCAAATTGGCAATGGTCAGATGACCATGCTCATAGAGATACTCGATATGCGCCCCGGCTTCTTCAATCGCCAGCAAAATATGATAATCCTCGACATCAGGATACATCGCCCTGGAGATGTCGCTGATGGTCATGGGCGCGGCATGGTCGCGCATGATTTTTCGGATCCGCTCCAGCTTGCGGTTGTGGCTGGCGCGAATATCCTGAACGCGCCCGTAAAAGTCATGTATCGGGGCCTCGTGCCCGCCCAAGGCCAGCCGTATCCCCTCGACGCGCATCACTTTGCGCAGGGAATCGGCATAATGACCCAAGCCCATATAATGCGTAATGCTCTCTGGCGATTGGTGCGGCGTCGTCCGCGACAGAACATGGTCGGCGCTTAACAGGACATCCCCTAGCCGAATGCAGACTTGTCCGGGGCAGTGTCCCGGCACATGAATAAACTCCATGCCGTCAATGACCTGCTCGTCCTCGATGTTGAAATCAACTTCAACCGAGGTAACATGCTTCTTGGCAAAGCCATACATCTCAAACAAGGTCTTCCGCAGCGACGGCTGAATGCCGGCGCGCTGAAAATAAATCCCCAGCGCTTTTGTCGCCACGACCACCCGCTCTTCATAATTGGTCAAGACGCGCCTGTCCAGTTGGTGGATGCCGACGCTGGCTTGGGTTTGCTCTTTGACAAAGGCCAGGCCGCCAAAATGGTCGATATGACCATGCGTAATAATCACCCGCCGAATATCCTGAAGTGTAAAGGACTCGCCAAACTTGGCTTGTATCTGACGGAAACCGGCCAGCAAATCATCATTGCTGCGCCCTATGCCGGAACCGGTATCCACCAGGGTCAACTCGCCCGCGCCCTCCAGCACATAGGCAAATCCGATAAAGTCTTTCGGAAACAATAACATCGGGATGCGAAAAATAACGACGCCGCTGTTGCTCTCGAAACGTTCTACCGCGGGCAGATTGATCATCTTGACAGCTTCCTCATCAGGCATAAATGACATGCTGCAGCAAAAAGCGCTCAATCCGATTGTAATAATGCTCGATGGTTTCGGGTTTGCGCCAGCCGTGTCCCTCGCCCTCAAACAGATGATACTCATGCGCCACACCGCGCCGTTTAAGCGAGGCGACAATATCATCCGATTGATTTTGCGGCACCACCTTGTCCTCCGTGCCTTGAAAAACAATGAGGGGATCCTGAATTTTGTCCGCGTGAAATACGGGGGAACGCTGACGATAAACATCAGCAGCTTCGGGCAATTCACCCAGCAGCCAAAAAGTATAGCGCTCCTCAAATTTATGCGTATCCATCAGCAGGCCAAACTGATTGGAAACCCCATAAGAACAAACGCCCGCCTTATAGAACCCGGGATAATCAATCAAAGATTGCAATACCGTGAATCCGCCGGCGCTGCCGCCCATAATGACTGTTTTGCTGATGTCAATCCACCCCGCCTGCGCCAAATGCCGGACGCCGGCGATGGAGTCGGTCACATCATAAATCCCCCAGTTGCCGCGGTGCCTGTCCATATAGGCTTTGCCATAACCGGTGCTGCCGCGATGATTGACCTGCAAAACGGCATAACCGCGCGTGGTGAAAAACTGAACCTCACTGGCATACCCAGCCGCGCGCTGTGATGTCGGGCCGCCATGAACCTGAACCATCAAGGGAGGTTTGCCCGATGGCATCGCATCCTGCATCACGGGCGCATAATACAGACCATGCACCTGCTCGCCATCATCTCCCTTCCAGACGATCGCCTGTGCCGCTGAGAGTTGATTGGCCTTCAGGTTTTCGGTTTGCTGTCGGCGATGAATCCTTTCGCCGCGTTCCAAATCCAGGCTGATGATGCGCGAAGGAATCAAGGACGAAGACGCAATCATGGCAACCGCCGGCCGCTTGGGCGATACGGCAAGCTGTTCCAACTCCGTATAATGCTCCAGGCCAGCGATTGGCTCGGATTCCATCGTTGCCAGATGAACCCGCCTTAAAGTATAAAACCCGCGCACATTCTCCAGATAATAGATGCACTGACTGTCCGCCCCCCAGCCATACATACGCAAGCCCTGTACCCAGGCAGGCGTGCCATGCTCTGCCGCCGCCCGCGTCAGTTGAATGCGCTCTTGCTGGTCGAGGTCAAGCAGATAAATCTGCCCCCAGCCAGTGGCGTCACTGACATAAGACAGATAGCGCCCGTCAGGCGAAAACTGTGGTTGAAAAATAGCTGTGTTCGGGTCGCCTGCCAGGCTGACAATATGCTCGGCATAGGGATGGCCGCTCTTGTCCACAGCCAGCTGAATCAGCCGCAATTCGCTGCCGTTCCAGGGCATCTGCGGATGATTCCAGGCGATATAAGCTATATGCGTGCCAGCTGGATGCCAAGTCGGCTGCATGACAAAATCAGTGCCGTATGCCAGCTTGCGCGGGAATTGTTCGCCAGCCGAATCGACCAGCGCAATCCCGTCCACATGGTCATAGCTGTGGACAAAAGCCACCCAATTTCCATCAGGCGAAACCGTCGGCGCGGCATAGCTGCCAAATTCAGGCGTTATCGCCTGCGAATTTCCACCAGCGAGCGATTGTTTATAAAGCCGTCCATTGGCAGCGAAAATCACCTGCCCGCCCCCAACAGTAAAGGCAGCCCCGCCATACCCGACCCGTCCAGCGACGTTCAGGCTCTTGTCGGTCAGTTCGCGGGCTGCGTTCACGCCTTTCTGCGCCAGCAGTGTTCCGATTCGGCCGCGGTTCTCCCACCAGACGATAGTATCGCCAGCGCTGTTCCATTGGACATCGCGCAGGCTGACCCCGCTCGAAATCGCTGCGCCGGTTATCGGGCTGCCCCAAGTGCCATAAGGTTTATTCATCGCTTGTCGCCTCTCGCTGAACTGATTCAACCACTGTCTATTGTACCAGATGCCGCGCAACAGAAAATGCCCGCAGCCGCGGGCACTTTCAGCAAAAACTATTAGCAAGAAGCACACCATCTTTTGATGTTGCGTTCAGCGCGGATACTATAGCTGTTCGCGGAGAACCTGTCAAGGCTTTCGGCTGTGCCAAAATCTATCCAAGACGAGCCATCCTCATCGAAAAACGTCTAGGAAGTCGGGCGATAGTTGGTGTCGATGGTACTGATATATTCCAGCGCGAGACGCCCCAATACACTTTCGGGCTCGAAGTCCTCGGACAAGACTTCAACAATCGTACCGTCTTCTGCCCAGTCATAAAGCCGTTTGGCATTCTCGTCCAGGGACATGACGCAGCCGAATGTGGTCGGCTCATACACCCCGCCGCCACCAAGATAACCGCCATTTGGCAGCAGCACCGCCCCATGGAATCCATTCATCAAGCCAGGGATGATGGCGTAAATACTCATAAACCAACTCATTTCCCACTGACCGCAGTTGGTCCCAAGCTCATTGCACAGGGACCAACTGCTGCCATAAGCCTTGGCGCTGTGATTCAAGATCTGATAGACGCCGGGATAGGTTGACGAGTCTTCCCGTCCCGACGATATGGCCCAGCTAAAAATGATCTTGTCGTCTTCAAAGGCAACTAGCCATTGTGATTCAAGATCCACAACGATGCGTTTGTTGGGTATGGGATCCAGGGGCACCAGTTCCTCGCGCGACGGGATTTGAATCTGCTGCCCGACAGTCAGCAGACTCCAGTCGATGGAGGGGTTCGCCACCGATATTAACTCAAAGGGCAGGCCGTGTTTGCGCCCGATGAGAAAGCCGTTGTCTTTTCGTTCGACAATATAAGGTTTGGGTAAGTGATGGATGCGCAAGACAACATGGGGATTGTTGGCATCCAGCGCTTCCTGCATCTTTTCCCGTGCGGGAAGCTCATCAATATATCGGCGCGGCTCGCCAGCGACCAAATCCTGATTGATGCTTTGAATATAGGCGGTAAATGTATCGCGGCGCACTGCCAGACCATTGGTATCGGCCGCCAGCCATCCAGCCGCCGTCCTGGGATCAATGCGCCACGACTTTATCTCGTGCAAATAGGGGTCAAAGCCCTGCAAGTGAATGCCCTCGCGGAGAAAGGCATTCGCCTCTTCCAAAAATGGTGAACTGTCCATGACCCTGGGGACAAGGTCGCTGACCTGAAGCTCAAATTGATGATTCAAAATCACGCTGGCAGGGTCTTGCATCAGCTGTTCCAAACTGAGCGCAATATCCAGATGCCTGCCAGCGCGCCCTGGAAGCGCCACCAGTTCGCTGCCTGACCACTCGTAACCGGCTTCGTATGGAAGCACATAAATCGCTTCCGTCAGGTTAAGCAGGAGCGCCTGTGCTTTGGCATAATCAACGGAAGCGACCGGTCGTATCGTCACGCCCAGGGGCATGCCCGACAATCCAACCGACTTGGCATGATTGGCCATCGCAGCCGCATCAATGGACAAACCCAGCTGTCCCGCAGTCGCCTGCATGACAAGCTCCCCGTCAACAGTCAAGTCGATGTGGACATCATCCTCCCACGCCGCCAAAATTGCGGCTTCAGCCTCTTCCAGCGTCAAATCGCCCAGCGGGACGTCCAAGGCATAGATATTGGGGAAAATGCGCCCGCCAAAAACATAGCTGCCGACAAAGAAGATGAACACCGCCAGCACAGCCAGCCCCGCCAGCTTGATCATCGGTGAACGGCTGAAGGCCAGCCGCAGCATAGCCCCTGGCTTCCATCTTCTTCGGGGCGCAGCAGAAACCGCCGCCGAAGATGCGCTGACATTCGCAGAGGCCTGATAGCGCCGCTGCCGCGCTTTCTGGCGTTCCCGCGCCCGATTCTCGCCTCGCCTTTTTGACTGTCGGTAGTAATCATCCATGCGACTTTTTCCAACACAAGCTGCCAATTCATATTTTCTGTCTATTATAGCTTAAAGCTGTCCAACTGGCATAGCCTTTCTCAAAAGTCAACAGCCCATCACCTCCGCCCCATACCATGTCCAAATCTAAGAAACATATCAAAACTGTCCCCAAATCCTGAACTCTGATACTTTTTTTATATGCCAATCGGTAAAGTTGTCATAAGCAGCAAGCTCTATATGACAGAACAAACTCATTGAATCGGTTTGAATGCGAAGCGCGGATTTTATGCTGGGAAAGCGAGAACAAGGCAAATTCAGGCCACCCTGCGATGTCACGGCGACAGAAGACGGATTCGTCATTCGGGTCGAAATCGCTGCCATGCAGGCTGATGATTTCAAGCTGTCCCTGATGAACCGCAAACTGGTCATCAGTGGCACGCGCGTGCTGCCAAACATCGAGCGATACACCCTGCATCATCAAGTGGAAATCGAAACGGGCGAGTTTCGCCTGGAGCATCTTTTGCCCAAGCCAGTTGATGATGCGCAAGTCACTGCCAATTATCAGAACGGCATACTCCAAATCGAACTCCCCTACCTGCCGCGGCAATCGGTGCAGGTCATGCCAGCGAACAAAACAAGAAGGATGAACACAGATGACCTTGTGGAATAAGTGGATGAGCAGCGCCGAAGCGCCTCAAACCAAAGTTGACATCAATCTCAGTGAAGAACTGACAGACGAAGGCACTGCCATTGACCTGCCAGAAGAATTGCCGATACTGCCCTTGCGCGGCCTGGTCGTTTATCCGCAGACAGCCATTCCCTTAACGGTCGGGCAGGAGCGCAGCATTCAACTGGTCGACGATGCTGTCGCTGGCAACCGCACTGTCGGCCTTGTCGCCTCCAATGACCCCAGCCTGGGGACGCCAGGCCCCGAGGAAGTGCAGCGAATCGGCACGCTCGCCACCATTCATCGCCTCTTCCGTACACCCGATGGCAACATTCGCCTGCTGATTCAGGGCTTGCAGCGCATAAAAATCGATGAGTTTGTCGCCACAGCGCCCTACCTCAAGGCGCGGGTAACGCGCATCCCCGAAGATGAGTTCGTCCTTGCCGATAATATCGAAATGGAGGCGCTGGTGCGAAGCACCGTCGACCGCTTCTCGGCGCTTGCCGAATTAGTCCCAAGCATCCCGCAGGAACTTGTTTCCAACGCGCTTAACGTCGAAGACCCCTTGCAGCTTGCCTATTCGATTGCAACCTATGTGCGGATTAAACTTGAAGATGCGCAGCTGCTGCTGGAAATGAACCATGTGACCGAAAAACTTCGCTATCTGCTGAAGCTGCTGACGAAAGAGTACGAGGTGCTGTCGCTCGGTCGCAAAATCCAGGAAGATGCCCAGCACGAGATGGAAAAATCGCAGCGCGATTATTATCTGCGCGAACAGATGAAAGCCATCCAGCGCGAACTGGAAGAGGACGATGACCAGCAGGAAATCGAGAAGTTCCGCCAACTCATCGAGGAAGCGAATATGCCAGATGAGGCTCGCAAAGAAGCGGAACGCGAATTGAATCGGCTGTCCAAGCTGTCGGTGGCGGCGGCGGAATACGGGGTTATACGCACTTATCTTGACTGGATGACGGGTATGCCCTGGGATCAGCGCACCGAGGACAAGCTCAATATCGCCCATGCCCGCGCCATCCTCGATCAAGACCATTATGGTCTGTCCGACATCAAAGAGCGCATCCTGGAATTTCTGGCAGTCCGCAAACTTCGCGCCGAGCGAAAAGCCGAGTTGGCCGACCGCAACCCGCAGGATCCAGTTCGCCGCGACCGCTCTGGGGCGATTCTGCTTTTTGTCGGGCCGCCTGGCGTCGGCAAAACCTCGCTGGGGGCATCCATCGCCCGTGCCATGGGGCGGCAGTTCATCCGCATGAGTTTGGGCGGCATACGCGACGAGTCCGAAATCCGCGGCTTCCGCCGCACTTATATCGGCGCCATGCCCGGACGCATTATTCAGACAATCCGCCGTGTCAAATCCCGCAATCCCCTGATTATGCTGGACGAAGTGGACAAACTGGGACGGGACTTCCGCGGTGACCCGGCTTCTGCCCTGCTGGAAGTACTTGACCCGGAACAGAATGCGGAATTCCGCGACCATTACCTCGATGTCGCTTTCGATCTAAGCGATGTCATGTTCATCACCACCGCCAACTCGGTCGATACCATCCCCGGGCCCTTGCGTGACCGCATGGAGATCATTCAGCTAAGCGGCTACACCGAATTAGAGAAACAGGCCATCGCCTCGCAGTATCTCGTGCCGCGGCAAAGGCGCGAGAACGGCCTGCGCGACGAGGAAATCGACTTCACCAGCGAAGCGCTGTTACAGATTATCCGTGATTACACTCGTGAAGCCGGGGTGCGCAATCTGGAGCGGGAAATCGGCAAAGCCGCTCGCAAGGTGGTCACGCAAATTGCCGAGGGCAACATCAAAAGGCTGACTGTCACGGAGGAGCAGGTCAAGGACTTGCTGGGCAAGCCGCGCTACCGACATCGCAGCGAGATGCAAGACAGAACCGACGTGCCAGGGGTCGCTACCGGGCTTGCCTGGACACCGGTTGGCGGCGATGTCTTATTCATCGAAGCCACCAAGATGAAAGGCGGCAAGGGCTTCGAATACACCGGCCAACTGGGAAAAATTATGCAAGAAAGCGCCAGAATCGCTTACAGCTTCATACGTTCAAAAGCCGAAGACCTGGGGGTTGACCCAGCCTTTTATAACGCCTATGACATTCATCTGCATGTGCCGGCGGGCGCTGTGCCGAAGGATGGGCCCAGCGCTGGCGTCACGATGGCGACGGCGCTGGCTTCGCTGCTCACCGGACGCAGCGCAAAAAGCAATATCGCCATGACCGGCGAATTGACCCTGAGCGGACAGGTTCTCCCAGTGGGCGGCATCAAAGACAAGGTATTGGCGGCGCACGGGCTGGGCGCGGATACGATTATCCTGCCGCGCAAGAATGAAAAGGACCTGGATGATGTGCCAGCAGATATTCGCGAGGAATTGAGCTTCGTTCTGGCGGAACATCTCGACGAGGTTTTGGCCATCGCGCTGAAAGACCGCTAACTGGACACCCATTTTGATAATGGTTATACTACACGCTGAAGATAGATGTCCAGCCTGCAAGACAGCGAGAGATTATGGCAAGTAGACGAAAAAGGCGGCTGCAATGGTATCGCATGGATTTGCATGTCCATACCCCCGCTTCAGCAGATTACATCGACCGCGATGCCAGCTATATTGATATTCTGCGGCGCGCCGAACAGCGCGGCATGGATATTCTCGCCTTTACTGACCACAACACCGTCAACGGTTATGCGGCAATGACTGCCGCCATAGACCGCCTGGTGTTTCTGGAGCAGTCTGGGCGGGCGCAGGCGGATGAACTGCGGCTGCTGGCAGAGTATCGGCGCCTGCTGGATAAAGTGCTGGTCTTGCCCGGCTTCGAATTTACCGCCACCTTCGGCTTTCACATTTTGGGCATCTTTGCCCCAGAAACGCCCATCAGCTATATCGAGCATATCCTCTTGAGCCTGAATGTGCCTTATGAAGTGCTGGAACGGGGCGATGCGGCCGCCGGTTCAACCACCGATGTTTTAAGCGCTTATCGGATGATTGATGAAGCTGGCGGACTGTGCATCGCTGCCCATGCCAATGCCAGTCACGGCGTCGCCATGCGCGGCATGAACTTTGGCGGCCAGACGCGCATCGCCTACACACAGGATAAACACCTGCACGGGCTGGAATTAACCGACCTGTCGCGGCGCGGGCGCGGCGCAACGCAGCGCTTTTTCAACGGCACCAAAACGGAATATGCGCGGCAAATGCACTGCATTCAGGGCTCGGATGCCCACAGCCTGGATACATCGCAGCATGGCAGAACGACACGCTACGGTGTGGGTGAACGGGTGACCGAGATTCAACTGGCAGAAAGAACCTTTGGCGCGATTTTTGAGGTCTTTGCCGGCACAGATTTTTCCCGCACCCGCCCCTATAATCCCAATCGCCAGCCCTTTGATTATGTTCAGGCAGCCCGCGAGGAAGGCGGGGGCATTGTCCAATCCTTCCATGAATCCATGACGCAAAAGGGCGGTCATCTGCGCCAGATTGTCATGGATGTCTGCGCCTTTGCCAATACCAGCGGCGGCGCGGTCTACGTGGGGCTGGGCGAGGATCCCAAAACAAAGCCAGTCGGCATCCGCGCCAGCCGAAATGCCATCAAAGTCCTGGGACAGGAGATGAGCCGCAGAATCACGCCACCGCTCGACATTGACATCGATACGCAGGAAACCCAAGGGAAAACCATCATTCGCATTCTGGTGCCTTATGGCGAATATCGACCCTACGCGATTGACAATCAATATATCTATGTCCGTGATGATACCGATTCCAATCTGGCGGTCCGCGATGAAATTGTCAATCTCGTGCAGCAGGGCCTGATTTTTCAGAGCCATGTCAGCAGCCAGCCCAATGCTATCGAGGAACAAACCGGCCGCAGTGGCAATCCGCCGCCAGAGCCGGGGAATCAGCTTGAGCCGCCGCGGGCGGGCGTGGAAATCGTTGACGCTGAAGACCGCGACAACACCCGTTATTATACCATGCACAACTTGCGCAACGGCAGCACCGTCCGCAATGTCACCCAGTCATCGGCGCGAAAATTGTGGGATTATGCGATTAAGCAGTTCGAGAGCAATCCAGTCCAGCATGACAAGGTGAAGTGGCAGGGTCCCATCGGATTATGGCGGCAGTATCGCAGAAGCAGCAGCGTTCGTTATGACCTTGTACAACAGACCCCGCAAGGCATTCGCACCTATTACGGCGTTACCGAAAATGGCATGAGCGGCGGTTGGGAAGTGTTTTTGGCGCTGGAAGAGTAACCTGTCCTGCCAGCGATGAACGGCGCGACACATGAGGAGTGCCTCAAAGCGCTGACAGCGGCAAGCAAAATCTCCTTTGGTTTCCAAACCTTTAAGTGTTAAACTCATCATACTTTTGCGACTATCCAAACAGGTTTGGCACGATGAAACCATTGCAAAAACGCTCCCCGGCCGAAAGCGAAACTTCATTGGCAGGCTGGGATTCAAGCCCGATTATTTATGAGATTAACACCTGGGTCTGGCTGCGCGGCCTCAGCCAAAAATATGACCGCGAGATTAACCTGGCAAACATACCGCAGCCAGAAATTGAGGAACTGGCATCTTATTGTTTCGATGCCATCTGGTTAATGGGTGTCTGGCATCGGGGACGGGCAACCCGCCAGAGCGCCCTGAACTATATCCACCAATACCGCGCGGCTTTGCCCGATATTACTGCCGATGATGTCATCGGTTCCGCTTATGCCATCCAGGATTATCGCGTGGCGGCGCAGCTTGGCGGGCGCGGCGGGCTGGCGGTTTTCCGCGAGCAGCTAAAGCAGCACAATATCAAGCTCATCCTTGATTATGTGCCCAATCATGTTGCCACCGACCATGCCTGGATTCAGCATCGTCCTGACTATTTCATCCAAGGAACAGCAGCCGAGGCCCAGCAATTCCCGCAGGGCTTCTTTTATGCGGATACGGCAAATGGCCATTCGGTGGTCATCGCCCACGGCCGCGACCCCTACTTCCCGCCCTGGATTGACACATCACAGCTTAACGCCTTTCATCCAGGACTGCGGCGGGCCTCTATCGACACGCTGATTGACATCGGCTCGCAGTGTGATGGTGTGCGCTGCGATATGGCGATGCTGATGATGAACGCGGTCTTCGCCAATGTATGGGGCGAACGGGCTGGCGCCGCGCCGGCAGCCGACTACTGGACCCAAGTTATTCCAGCAGTGCGCGAAATCCACCCGCAGATGATGTTCCTGGCGGAGGTTTATTGGAATCTGGAACATGAATTGCAGCTGCAAGGCTTTGATTACACTTACGACAAGATGAGCTACGACTACCTCATCAACCAGGGGCTTGGCGAAATCAAGGCGCACCTGAATGCCGATTTGTCCTATCTCGAATCCAATATGCGCTTTATCGAAAATCACGACGAACCCCGCGCTATGAATACACTGGGCGAAGACTTTCAGCGACCCGCCGCAACCCTGATTTGCACCCTGCCCGGCGCCACCCTTTTGCATCAGGGACAGCTTACTGGCCGCCGCGTCAAGCTGCCAGTGCAAATCAATCGCCAGCCCGAAGAAAACGGGCATCCCTTGCTGAAAAGGTTCTACCAACGTCTGCTGCAAGAAGTCAATGCGCCCGTCTATCATCAGGGAAAATACTATGCTAGGGGTCTTCGCCGCCGCCGGGCGGAATATGCCCCCGCCTATGGACAGGGAAAATGGCTTATGCTGGAAGCGCAGCCCGCATTTGAGGGCAGCCACAGCCATCACAACCTGATTGCTTACACCTGGAACAACGACCGGGAATATCGTCTGATTGTGGTTAATCTCACTTATGAGTGGTCAGCCTGTCGTTTGCAGCTAAAGCATTGGACGGAATTGAAACATCACGACTGGCAGCTTTATGATGTCTTGAATGACAGCTGCACCTGTCGCCAAGGCGAAGATATGATGAAGGAGGGCCTGATGGTCGAAGTCCCGCCCTATGGCTCGCATATATTTCAGTTCCGCCGCGCATGAAATTCACCATCCCCTCCCGCACTGACCTCTCCCGCCTGCTGATGGTGGCGCTGGGCATCGTCATTTTGGTCTGGTCGGGCATGGAAGACCATGATGTCATCACGGTAACCGCGCTCGGCTTGCTGCTGTCCCTTGCGACCGTCACATTCTATATGATGTCTCGCTTTGGCGGCAGAACCCTGGGGCTGCCCCAACTTGCCTTCTCGTTTGGCGCTGCTGTGGGCGCATTTTCCAGCGTGATGACCGTTCTGCTGATGCTGTTCAAGGATCTGCGGCATGGTCATATTTATCCTGATTATCCGCCGCAGCTTATGCTGGCGATTCTTGAACGGCTGCCGATATGGACTCTCGCCGGCGGGCTGGCAGGATTGGGGCTGGGATTTCTGCTTGGATTATGGATGCCCCTCCGCCACAGGCATTCCCTGAACAGGGGGGATACCCAAGGCGCGGATTAGGTTACAATGAGGCTGCAATAGAAGCGGTCATCAAAATGTTTTATCAAAGGACACAGGAATTGTATGACAAGCTATATTCTCGCACTCGACCAGGGCACCACCTCCTCCCGCGCGATTCTCTTTGACCATGAGGGCAATGCTGTCCGCAGCGCCCAGCAGGAATTCACACAGATTTATCCCCGACCTGGCTGGGTCGAACACGATGCCAATGAAATCTGGGAGACGCAGCTTCAGGTCGCCCGAAATATCGTTGAAGACCCCAGCGATATTGCCGCCATCGGCATCAGCAATCAGCGCGAAACAGCCCTCATCTGGGACAAAGCCAGCGGCAGGCCGATTCACAACGCTATCGTCTGGCAAGACCGCCGCACCGCCGCCTTTTGCGATGAACTGAAAGCGGAAGGCTTCGACCAAACTATCTTGGAGCACACCGGCCTTGTTACCGATGCCTATTTCTCGGCGACAAAAGTCAAGTGGCTGCTGGACAATGTGGATGGCGCTTGTGAAAAGGCAGAAGCCGGCGACCTGGCTTTTGGAACGATTGACAGCTTTCTGGCTTGGAAATTAAGCGGCGGCCGGCTGCATATTACCGATGTCAGCAATGCCGCCCGCACCTTGCTGTTCGATATTCACACCGGCGAATGGGCAGCCGCCATTCTGGAGCGCCTGAACATACCGCCTGCCATCTTGCCGGATGTCCGACCCTCCAGTCAAATCTATGGCGACTGCGATGCCGAATGGTTTGGCAGGGCGATACCCCTTGCTGGCATGGCCGGCGACCAGCAAGCCGCCACCTTCGGTCAAGCTGCCTACCGCGCCGGGATGGCAAAAAACACCTATGGCACCGGCTGCTTTATGCTGATGAACACAGGCGATACCCCGCAGCGCTCATCGAACAGCCTCTTGACGACCATCGCCTGGCAAGTGGAAGGGCAAGCCAGACAGTATGCGCTGGAAGGCAGCATCTTCGTGGCTGGGGCAGCCGTGCAATGGCTGCGTGACGAGATGCGATTGATTGGCTCGGCTGCCGAAAGCGAGTCCATCGCCACCAGCATTGCCAGCACCGATGGCGTCTATGTTGTGCCGGCATTTGTTGGCCTGGGAGCGCCCTATTGGGATCAATATGCCCGCGGCGCCATTGTCGGCTTGACCCGTGGCAGCGGCCGCGCGCAGATTGTTCGGGCAACCTTGGAATCCATCGCCTATCAAACCCGCGATGTCGTCAGCGCCATGTCAGCCGATGCCGGCCTGGAACTTGATGCACTGCGCGTTGATGGCGGCGCAGTCGTCAATGACTTCCTGATGCAGTTTCAGGCAGATATTCTGGGAGTGCCAGTGCAGCGGCCATCAGTGACCGAAACAACAGCCCTGGGCGCCGCCTATCTGGCAGGGCTGGCGGCCGGATTCTGGGGTTCGCAGGACGAAATCGCGCAGCAATGGCAGCTTGAAAAAACTTTCGCGCCCGATATGTCTGCCGACCAGCGCGAGACGCTCTATTCGCGCTGGCAAGATGCGGTTGAACGGGCGCGCAGCTGGGCGGATGAATAGCCGACAGCAATCGGCTTTGTGATACGCATTCGGAATGGCATGATGCTTCTATTTGTCATCAGAAGACTCGCTTTTTCCATCCCCGTTTTGTTAGGGATTTTGGCTGTCACTTTTGGTCTGGCGCGTGCGATTCCAGGCGATCCCTGTCAGGCGGTGCTGGGCGAACGCGCCACTGAGGAAATCTGCGAATCTTTCTTTATCCGAAATGGTCTCAACGAACCCGTCCCCGTCCAGTTTCTCATCTATATTCGCAACTTCGCCCAAGGCGACCTGGGCAGTTCGCTAAGATTTTATCGCCCGGTCATGGAGCTATTGGTTGAACGTCTGCCGACAACGGTCGAATTGGGCCTCTTTGCGCTCTTCATTGCCATCAGCATCGGTGTTCCATTGGGTGTTTTGAGCGCTTATCGGCACAAATCCGCCATTGATGTCGGCACGATGATAGGCGCGAATATCGGTGTATCGATGCCGGTCTTCTGGCTGGGCTTGATGCTGGCCTATCTGTTTGCGGTGGTTCTCAAGGATACGCCGCTTGCCCTGCCGCCCTCCGGCCGCCTGACCCCCGG
>DAOUKA010000265.1:0-23028 GCA_034421915.1 Anaerolineae bacterium | reverse complement strand
GTTTTGTTCGTCCGCAAGCGCCGCGCCGTGATATTAGGCACATAACCCAATTCCTGCATGGCAACTTCAATGCGCTGTCGGGTTGCCAAGGGTATCGAGACACGTTGGCTGTTGTTGACCACATAGGATACCAGCGCCTGCGAGACCTTCGCTCTATGGGCAACATCCGCTTGGGTGACACGGCGCTTGCCACGAATGACGTCATCTGCCATGAACGCTATCGTTCTCCTTGCTTGCTCATCGTTCGATTTATTCGTATAAGTAATACGTATAAATGATAGCGCAGCCCAAATCGACTTGTCAAGGTTTTGATTAGCGGGATAACTGCTGACGCCGTTAATCTTTTAGCCCGCTGCTGGTGATGGCCTGAATATAATAACGCTGGAAGGGTAGCAGCAATAGAATCGGCACAATCGCGGCGAGCATTGATCCCGCCAGCAGTTCATTCCAAAGTGTCTGATACTCGCCAATCGCATTCGATATTTCTACTTGCACCACCCGCAATTCCGGGCGCGGCGCCACCAGCAGAGGCCAGAAGAACGCATCCCACTGCGACAGGAACATCAGCAAGGCGGCCGTGATTAAGACCGGGCGGGACAGAGGCAGAATGATGCGGAGAAATACGCTCATCCAGGATGCGCCATCCACCCGTGCTGCGTCAATCAAGTCTTGCGGAATCTCCTCAAAAAACTGTCGAAACAGGAAAATCACCAGACTATTGGCAATCCCAGGCACAATTAAAGCCTGCCAGGTGTTAATCCAGCCCAGATCTCGCACCAGAATAAAACGTGGAATGGCGGTCAAATCAATTGGTATCAGAAAGGGAACCAGGATAAGCACGACAAATATCAGACGTTTGCCACGGAAGTTAAAACGCGCAAAGGCAAAGCCTGCCATCGCATTCACAATTCCCCCCGCCAGCACAACCGTCACACCTAAAAAGAAAGTGTTGAATAGCGAGAGTCCAAAATCACGCTCAAAGAGGTTGCTATAAGCCTGAAAGGTGAAGTCGTTCGGCAGGAGCGCCCGCCATGAAAAGGGATAGGCGTATTCAAACACCTGCTCGTTGGGCGTAAATGAAGCCGCAATCGCCCACATTAGCGGCAAGAGAAACAGAGCGGCAACGATGATGTGCAAAGCATAAATCAGCAGGGTTTCAAATACGGAACGCTTGCCGCCGACATTCAATGAAATGATGAAGTCAGCCAATCTTTGGCTGGCAGATTTCTCGACACGCTTCAATGCGACCGACATCACTCTTAATCCCTTCGTCGGAGCGCAAAGGCTTGAAAACTAATGACGATTAATACGAATATCAACATCACCCAGAGCATAGAGGCAGATGTGCCCAAGTCGCCATAGACAAACCCCCGGCGGTAAGTTTCGTACATAATCAAGTTAGTCGATAATTGCGGCCCGCCTTGGGTCAACAAAAGCACCGGCGCAATTAACAGGAAATTGGCAACCGTATCCGCGACCAACACAAACAGCAACACCCCTCGCAGCAGTGGCAGGGTGACTCTGGTAAAAATTTGCCGCCGACTTGCGCCATCAATCTTGGCGGCTTCAATCACCGATTCCGGGATGCCCTGCAAGCCTGCCAGGAAAAACAGCGCCCACAGTGGCACTCCCTTCCAGGTTGCCAGGATGATAATCGACCCCAGCGCATGGGTTGGGGACGTCAGAAAGGGTTGTTTGGGGATATTCAGTGTTGCCAGCACACCATTGATAAGTCCCGAATTGCTATCCAGCATCAAGCCCCAAACAATGGTAGTGACGTTAATCGAAACAGCCACCGGCAACAGATAAACGCTGCGGAAGATGCCGATGCCAACGACTTTTTGATTGGCTAACAGCGCCAATGCGAGCGCCAGCACAATCTGAATCGGATTGACGAGAATACTGAACCACAGCGTCACTTGTACCGATTTCCAAAAGATTGGGTCGCGCAAAATGCGCTCAAAATTCTCCAGCCCCACAAAAATACGCCCGCCGCGGATGAGCGAATTGGCGTGAAGGCTTTCGTTGAGCGTTGCCAGAGTTGGATACAGATTGAAGATGAGCAGCAGCGCGACCGCTGGAAACAAAAACAGATAAGGTACAAGCCTGCCATGAATGCTCATAACAACACTCTGGATAGGATAGCTTGGGAATAATTCCAAAATGCGAACTAATGAGCCACTTGCAAGAAGACAGTAGCTTGCATGGAGCAAGCCAAGGCGACCTGCCCCATGCTGATTGCAGGCGGCTTAACGCCTATATTTGTCCATTTCACTTTCAATGCGTGCAACTGCCAGATTAAGCGATTCCTCAACATCCGCGCCATTACGAATATCCTGGAAGGCGTTCTGCAAAATCTGTTCATATTCCAGGTAGCCCGGCGACACCGGGCGCGGCACCGCACCCACTGTCGCCTCATCCGCTGCTACCCGCAGGGTCGAAAAGGGCGCTTCTTCAAACTGTTCATCGGTGGCGAACATCGCCAGCACGGATTTTTGCGCCGGGAAGTCGCCGCTGCCGATGCGCCACCACATTTCGGCGCCTGCACCCGTCGAAATCCAGTTGACCAAACGCGCCGCCGCTTCCCGATTTTCGGTATTTCTGTTGATGCCGATATGCCAGCTGCCAGTCGGCGTTACGATCTCGCCCTCATCAAAATACGGATGACGCGATACACCCCAATTAAATTCGACCTCCTCACGAATCAGGCGGTTGATATTCCAGGGGCCGGCGATATACATTGCCAATTTGCCCGAAACGAACAAATCGCTGGCGCCGACAGTATCATCTTGCGGCGCCGCCTTGAGGACATTGAACATATCCGAATAATATGTGAATGCCTCAATCCATTCGGGTGAGTTGATGACGCCATCCACTGTCAGACCATCGTCGCCAATCGCATCGCCACCCAAGCCTTCGGGCAGGGGCTGCAACTGATAAATGCGATTTGTCTGTTCCCAGGTGAATCCCCAAATATCGGTTGTGCCGTCATCATCGGTATCCATCGTCAGCTGCGGGGCAATCTCGGCAATATATTCATAAGTCCAGCGCTCGTCTTGCCCTGGCGGGTCGATGCCAGCCATGGCAAACAAATCAGCATTATAAATCAAGAGTTGGGTCGAAGTGCTAACAGGCGCAGCCAGCAGTTCACCGTTGTAGCTGCCAGCCTCAAGCGCTGCTTCCAGCCAGTCGTCCTGTTCGCCACTGATGAAATACCCATCCAATGGCAGCAGCCAGCCGCGCAAGCCATAACCGGCGACCAGAGGAACATCAACCGACAAGACATCTGGCTCACTGCTATTGGCGCCCAGCCGCACTTGAATTTGCTCAAACAGGGCGTTGAAGGGCACCTGTTCCAGTTCAACATCAATGTCCGGGTTTTCCGCCTCGAACTGCGCCACAACTTCCTCCGCCCCGCCCCAACCCAGCATGAGCCAGGTTACAACTGTGGTCTCATCCTGCGACAGTGTAGGCACGATGGAAAAAATTAACAGCAATATAACAAAAAACACTCTCTTACTGAACATCAGATAAAACCTCCCAATAATTTTGGTAGACAATAGACGTGGCATCCGCCTGGGTGATACGGCGCTTGCCACGAGTGACTCCATTTGCCAGTTCTCCTTGCTTGCTCATCGTTTGATTTATTCGTATAAGTAATACGTATAAAGATAGCGCAACTCAAATCGACTTGTCAAGGTTTTTGCTGTCTGATTCAGATTGTGTTGGAATATCTGACTAGAAAGCCGCGATTTGCCCGTCGGAGCGCGGCTCGCTGCCGCCGTGCATCACAGCGCTATAGGCATCGTAACGTATAATCTGCCCGCGCCCGAATACCCCGCGATTCATGCCCGATACCGGCCGGATTCGATGCCCCATGTCCGCCAAAGCTGCCATCGTCTTGAGAGGAATGCCCTCTTCCAGCAGCAGGTCGCCCCCTGGTTCGCCATTCCGGATATGCCAGCGCGGACGATTCAGCGCCTCCTGCGGGTTCAGGTCGTCATCGACCAGGGCGCTGATAACCTGAAAATGACCCTGCGGCTGCATAAACCCGCCCATAACGCCAAAACTTGCCCACAGTTCACCCGACTTGAGCGCCAGTCCGGGGATAATCGTATGATAGGGGCGTTTGCCTGGCGCCAGGCTGTTGGCGTGCCCCGCTTTGAGCGTGAAGCAGGCGCCGCGATTTTGCAGCCAAACGCCAGTCCCTTTGGCGACGATGCACACGCCAAAACCCATGTATAGGCTCTTGATAAACGAGCAGGCATTGCCAGCGGCATCGACAACGCTCAAATAGATGGTGTCGGAAGCAGGCGGCATATCGCCAAAGGCTGGCGGCGGATTCAACGTGCCTTCAGCCGAAATCAACCGAGCACGTTGACGGGCATATTCCTTGCTGAGAAGGGTATCGAGCGGAACATAAGACTGGCTCATATCGGCGATGTACTGATGGGCATCCGCCCAAGCCAAGCGCATGCTTTCCACCATCAGATGCAAGCGCTCCGGTGCATCCCATGCCAGCGACTTCAAGTCAAAGTCGGCGGCAATGTTCAGCGCCAGCAAGACGGTCAAGCCCTGACCATTCGGTGGACATTCATAAACGGTCACGCCATGATAATCGGCTGAAATGGGTTCGTCCCAGGTGGAGTGATGATTTTTCAAGTCCTCATGCGTCATTAAGCCGCCCTGCTCTTGGATGGATTCGACGATAGCATCAGCAGTCGGTCCCAAATAAAAAGCGTCCGCTCCCGCTTCGGCAATGGCACGCAGTGTCTCCGCCAGCCCCGGCAACTGCACCACTTGTCCGGGCTTGGGCGCTGCCCCCTGCGGCAGATATTCTTCCGCGTTGACAGCATTGCGGATAAAAGCATCGGACTTTTCCCAGCGGATGCCGAATATCGGCGCGGTTGGATAGCCCTCACTGGCATAATAGATGGCATCAACCAGGATATCCGCCAGCGACATGCTGCCATGCCGTTCCAGCAAATCATGCCAGCCGCGCACCGCCCCTGGCACGGTCACAGCATGGGCATGGAATGGATTCATCTTTTCCCAACCCAGCGCCTGCACGGTTTCCAGGGTTAAGGCTTGCGGCGAGCGTCCACTGCCATTCAAGGCGGTTACTTTTTTTGTTTTGGCATCGAAGTAGAGGGCGAAGCAATCCCCGCCGACACCGCATGACCCTGGTTCAGTGACATTCATCACCGCCGATGTGGCGACGGCCGCATCGGCCGCATTGCCCCCCTGACGCAAGATGTTGAGACCGGCTTGCGCAGCGAGTGGATTGCTGGCGCCGACCATGCCGCGAGTCGCGCTGACCATAGAGCGTCTGGAGTTAAAATCAAAAGACATGATTTTCATGTTGAGGAAATCTCCGCTATGTTCGCTTCGTCAGATTATCGCGCCATTGTAGCTACTGGCTTCCCAAGCTGTAAAGTTCGCATCCCGACTGTCTTAATATGAGCCATAAATTACTGAAGCTCAACAGACAGTTGCACAACGCGGGTAATCTATTATACTAACTGTGATTCTACCCTAACATCGAGCATCATCTTAACTAAAGATAGGTTTAAGATTTTAAGGAGCTTAGCAATGAATAATCGTTTCAGGAAAATTTTCGCCAGCCTTAGCCGCGAAGAGAAGGCGCGGGTCAACGAAGAATATCAGCGTGCCTACGATTTCGATCCTAATGATCCCCTGTTCGGCTTGACAGTTTCCAAACTCAGCGGGCCTCAATTAAGCCGCCGTTCTTTCCTAAGGTTGGCCGCGGCTTCTGGCGGCAGCCTGTCGCTGGCGCATCTCTTGGGCGCCGCGGGGATCATTTTGCCAGAGCCAGCCCGTGCAGTCGCCCAAACCGGCGGAGAAATGACAGCCGGCTGGGCTGGAACAGCAGAAATTACGACCCTGGATCCGGCACAGATTAACCAAGTCTTGCAATTTCAGATTTCATCCAATGTTCTCAGCGGCTTGACCCATATCAATGCTGATCTAGTAGCAGAAGGCGACCTGGCGCAGGATTGGAGCGTGTCAGAAGACGGCTTAGTCTGGACTTTTAATCTGCGCGAAGGCGTCACTTGGCATAATGGCGATCCTTTTACTGCCGCCGATGTGGTCTTCACTTATAATCGTTCCAAAGACCCAGAACAATCTATCCATTCCCGCAACCTCGTCAATGTAGCCGATCTTGTCGCGCTGGATGATTATACCGTTCAACTCACGCTGGCAAGACCGCAGGCATCCCTGCTGGTCAAGACGCTGGAACGTTCCAGCGGCCGTGCTATGACCATCGTCAGCCAGAATGCCATTGAAGAATTAGGGCTGGCGCAATATGGCTTAACCCCGATCGGCACCGGCCCATTCCGCGTGACTGAACATCAACTCGGACAAAGTCTCGTCTTGGAACGTTTCGATGATTATTATGACCCGGAACGTCCGATGTTGGACAAAGTGACCATCATCCCTATTCCAGAAAATGAACCCTTAGCTGCCGCGCTGGAAACTGGCGACATCCAATTCATCGGTGGCAATGCCGTCGCTGCCGAATTGATCGACCGCTTCCTTGCCAACCCGGATATTGTCGTTGACGAAATCCCCGGCAACGGCTTCCAATCCGTCTTTGTCAATCCCTGGCGCGAGCCAATGGTTGTCGAAGATTTCAACCTGTCAGTGGGTGAACTCAAACAGCAAAACGGCTTTAAGGTGCGTTTGGCGCTGGCAAAGGCCTTCGACCGTCAACATGTGATTGACCGGGCGCTATTTGGACGCGGTGTGCCAGCTTTTGGCACGATTAATCCGGCGATGGGATTCTACTTTGATACGGCCATTAACGAGACCAGCGAGCAAACTTTTGACCTGGAAGCCGCACAGCAATTACTGGCGGAAGCCGGTTATCCGAATGGTGAGGGCTTCCCGACCCTCAAGCTGCTGACCACACCAGCCGGCAGACGACAGGGCGAGGTCATTGTGGCAATGTACCGCAGCAATCTCAATATCAGTATCGAGCTGGACGTCAAAGACTTCACCGTCTTGATTGAAGATGCCAACCGGATGGAATACGATTTGATGCGGCTCGGCAGCGGCGGCGACTTTGATCCCGATGACGGGCTGGTCGATTGGATGCGCAGCGAATCGCGTTTCAATGGTCCCAACCGCAACGATGCCGACCTGGTCGCAGCCCGTGGCGAACTTCCCTTTGGTTTCTTCTCGGCTGACCGCGTTGATGAACTGATTACCGAACAGGCTGTCACTGCCGACCCCGAAGCCCGCAAGGTCTTGGTGCAAGAAGCCAACCAGATTACCTCGGACAAGGTTGCATCCATTTTTATCTTTCATGGCACCGAGATACTGGTTCACCGTGCCGAAGTCAACTACCCGGCTGTCAGCCGAATTGTGGGGCTGCGTGATTTGGATCGGGTCAGCATCCGTCAATAATAGTACATGAGGGCATTCCTTCCAGCTTGTATCAGAGCAAGTCCTGTTCTGAATACAGCACTGTTGAATCATAGATCTTGAACAAATCGCAGCTTAAGGTCAGCTGATGCGTTATGTTTTCGCACGTACAATCCAGGCATTGATTGTCGTCTGGGCAGTTGGCACTTTGGTCTTTTTTATGCTTCGTGCCGTGCCGGGCGACCCGATTCAGGCTTTGCTGGCCGATGTTGACCCCACGGCCGCCGATGTCATCCGGGCAAAACTTGGCCTTGATCAACCGGTAGTGATACAGTATGTCTACTGGCTGCGCAATACCTTGGTCGGCGATCTGGGGCAATCGCTCTATGGCAGTCACGTCGAGGTCAGCCGGATTATCAGCGAGGCCATCCCGCGCACCGTTTCAGTGGCAACGGTTGCCTTCTTGGTTTCGTTCACGCTGGGCTTGATCGCCGGTATCGTTTCGGCAGTCAAGAAAGACACCTTCCTTGATTACGGTTTTAATTTTGCTGCTTTTCTCGGAATCAGCATGCCCTCCTTTTGGATTGGGATTGTGCTAATTATCGTGTTTGCGGTCAACCTGCGTCTCCTGCCCGCTATCGGTTACAAACCCCTTTCCGATGGCTTGGGGGTTTGGCTGCGGTATTTGATTCTGCCAGGGCTGGCGGTGGGTTTGCCCTTTTCGGCATCCATCGCCCGCCTGACTCGCTCCGCCATGCTGGAAGTCTTGCAGCAGGATTACATCACCGTCGCCCGCAGCAAAGGGCTAAACGAACAGCGCGTCATCATCCGACATGCTCTGCGCAATGCCTTGATTCCGGTGGTGACGGTCATGGGCATCTCACTGGCTTTGCTGTTTTCCGGCACAGTCATTGTCGAAAACGTATTCGCCATCAAAGGCTTAGGGCGCGTCCTGGTTCAAAGTATTCTCAACCGCGATTATCCGGTGGTGCAGGGGAGCATTTTGCTGGTCGCAATCCTGTTGGTCTTTACGAATCTGGCGGTTGATCTGCTTTATCGGTTGATTGACCCGCGCATCAGTTATGAGTAATCCTATGGCACATACACCAAGCCCCGACAGCATCGCCGCCCTGCTAAGGGCTACACACAACAAAGAAATGCCCGAAGTTCCCAAAACATACCACCTGCTATTACGGGACAAACGCGCCATGATTGGGATGACTGTGCTGGGCTTGATTATTGTCAGCACCCTTTTGGCATCGTTCATTTCGCCTTATGACCCGCTTTCGCAGGAGTTTGATATTTTGCAGCCACCCTCACCCACCCATATTCTGGGAACGGATGACCTCGGTCGTGATTTGTTCACGCGAATTTTGTTCGGGGCAAGGGTGTCGCTGTTTGTTGGCATCGTAACTGTGACGATTTCGATGGTCATTGGTGTCTCGATGGGCATTCTGGCGGGTTATTACGGCGGCTGGGTTGACATTATCTTCATGCGCTATATCGACCTGCAATGGGCATTCCCTAACTTCATCATTGCGGTTTATCTGGTTGCTGTCTTTGGCACCGGTCTGGCAAATGTGATTGTCGCTATTTCGCTGGCATTTCTTGATGATTTTGCCCGTATCACCCGCGGCATGGTTTTGTCTATCCGCGAAGAAGAATATGTCCTCGCGGCGCGTTCCATCGGCACTTCCGATACCCGTATCATGCTGCGTCACATTCTGCCTAACGCCATTGCCCCTATCATCGTTCAGGCGACCCTCAGCGTCTCCTTTGCCATCTTGGCTGAAGCCGGTCTATCTTTCCTCGGTCTGGGTGTGAAAGCCTCAACTCCGACCTGGGGACTGATTATCAGCGATGCTCGCAGCTTCTTTACCCGTGCCTGGTGGCTGGGGATTTATCCCGGACTTGCTATTATGATTACTGTCTTGAGCATCAACTTTTTGGGTGATGCTCTGCGCGATGTCCTTGATGTCCGCAGCGAATAAGCCCTTTATCAATCTGGGCTTCTTGCTGTCTGGGCAATCCCTCAAGCAAATGTTTGACAAAACTTTCCAAGCTGTTAAAATCCCCCTATAATAAAACTCAGTTTGACTGACTATAATAATATATTGGGATACTTCTTTGACAGATTACACGATTGCGGTGGTGCAGGATGCGGTCCATGTGCTGGATTCCTTTAATCAAGCGCAAAAGGGATTGACCCTGACTGAAATTGTGGACAAGACCGGGCTGGGGAAAAACAAGGTCTTTCGGATTCTGTACACGCTGGAACAAACCCGAATGGTCTATCGCGATGAAAACCACAAGTTTCATCTGGGGTTCCGCGTCTCCGAACTGGCGCAGAACGTTCGCCCCCACAGCCTGCTGCTGGATATTAGCAATCCTGTCATGGAGCAATTAGTGGACGAAACGCAGGAAAGCATCATTCTGGGGGTCGCATCGGGGCATTATGCCCTGTGCATCGCCACCCAGGAATCCCCCCGCTCCATGCGCCTGTATGCCCGCGTTGGCATTCAGTCGCCCCTGTATATGGGCGGCGTCCCCAAGGTATTGCTGGCAAACATGAGCCAGCCCCAACGCGAAAAACATCTCCGTTACTTCGAGGCAAATGTTGATGATGCCGGCCTGCATTGGGGCAAACTGCGGCGCAAGCTGGCGAAAATCCGCCAGCAGGGCTATTCGATTACTGTGGATGAGCTCGATATTGGAGCGCATTCAATTACAGCGCCCGTCTTCGATTCGAGCGGGCAGGTCATCGCAGGCATGTCCATTGCAGGCCCCTCAATCCGATTCACGGCAGATAAAATCAAGCGCTATATCGATTTAGTCACTACGGCAGCGCTGCGCATCTCAACCGCCCTCGGTTACAACCCAGGGTCGGATACCGCGCCATCCCATAACCAGAAAATGTTACCTAAACTTATTGAATCAACAGAAGGACATGCAAAATATGCAAACACTTTATGAATCCAAACAAGCAGGGCTGGAAAACAAATTGCTTGATGAACTGTCTCCGGCGGAACCCTGGTCGCTGATTGAGCGATTTACGACCCTGGTGCGCGAATCCTCATCCGAAGATGAGCGCATCGCCTTTCAATATATCGCTGACCGACTGACCGCGCTCGGTGTACCGCATCAGGTCTATACACCCGAACTGTTTTTGAGCGTTCCGATGCAGGCTTCCTTGGTGATAGGAGACGAGTCCTACCGCGCCAAGACACCAGCATTCTCGATTAGCACCCCAGCGGCGGGCGTGAGCGGCGAAGCAGTGCGCATCGAGGATTTTGCGGCTGGCAGGAGCGTTGATTTCTTCGACTTTACGCCCGCAACTGATGTGGATGTTCGCGGCAAAATTGTGGTTGTCGATGGCTTTGGCGGGCCGCCGCCAGCCTGGTATTTTCAGAACAAGGGCGCTCTGGGAGCTATTTTCATCAATCCAGGCGTGGATATTCATTGGGGCATCTGCACCACCATCTGGGGTGCACCCGACCTCGACAATTATCATCGCCAGCCCGCGATTCCGGTCGTCTCCATCAACCGACCCGATGGCGAGAAGTTGCTCCAGCAGATGGAAAAGGGCACCGTGGAAGTAACCCTGCATACCGAGTTGAAAGAGGGCTGGTTTGAATGTCCAGTGGTTGTTGCCGAAATCAAAGGCACAGTTGAGCCGGAGCGTTTTGTCCTGGTGCATGGGCATGTGGATTCCTGGGATGTTGGCATTGGCGACAATGCTGTCGGGAACGCTAGCCTGCTGGAATTGGCAAGAATCTTCCACAGCAGCCGCGAGCAGATGACGCGAAGCCTGCGGGTAGCCTGGTGGTCGGGACATTCGACCGGGCGTTATGGCGCCTCGACCTGGTTTGCCGATGAATTTGGTCTTGATTTGGCACGCAACTGCGTCGCCCAAATGAACATCGATTCGCCTGGCTGTCGCTGGGCAACCGAATACTACGATGTCACCGTCATGTCAGAAGCCGAGAGCTTTGCCGCGCAGACGGTAAAAGATGCCACCGGCCAAGAATTCAGCGGCGCTCGTCCACATCAGGCGGGAGATTATTCCTTCAATAATATCGGCATCTCCAGCTTGTTTATGCTGCTGTCTTCCATGCCAAGGGAACTCATCGAAGAAAAAGGCTATTATGCCGTCGGCGGCTGTGGCGCCAACATCGCCTGGCATACCGAAAACGACCAGTTGGAGATTGCCGACCAGGATAACCTGATGCGCGACCTGCGCGTCTATGCCGCCGCGCTGCAACGTCTCTTGAACAACCCGCTCCATCCTTTCGATTTCCGCAATTTGACGGCTGAATTCAAAGATACGCTGGACGGCTATGCCGCGGCAGCCAGCGATGAAGTGAGCTTTGCGCCAGCATACGACGCGCTTGCTGATTTGAATGCCGCGCTGAATGGGCTCTATGGAAAGAGCGCTGCGCTGGCAGACAGAGATGCTGCTGATGCGGCAGTACGCGCCTATAATGATGCGCTGCTCGGCATGGCTCGGGAGTTGGTGCTTATCAATTACACCCGTCACGGACGCTTTCGCAATGAGCCGGCAGTGCGCGTCCCGCAGCTGCCCGACCTGGCCGCGGCAATGGATTTGCCGACGGCTGATGAACACATGAAGCGGGTGACCCGCACGCATCTGGTGCGCGGTGTCAATCGGGTGGCATGGTCATTCGAGAGCTCGGCAAACATCGTGCGGGCGGCGCTTGACAAAATAAATGCCTAAGCAAAATTCTACAGAACAGGAGCTGCGCAAATGAAATTGATTTATCTGGTATCGGGACCTATGGGTCGGACGCCTGAAGGGCGGGCCGAGCTTGACCGCCGCCGCGAATACCTTCAGCGCCATGCCGCAGCAGGTACGCAGGTCGATATTACCGATATTCCCAAGGGCCCCGGCTCGATTGAGAGTATGTATGAAGAATATCTGTCCATCCCCGAGACTGTCAAGCGAGCCTACGAGCTGCAAGATGAGGGCTGGGACGGCATCTTGCTAGGCTGTTATGGGGATCCAGGCTTGGATGCTTTGCGCGAAATCCTCGAGATTCCTGTCGTCGGGGCTGGGCAGGCGACTTCCCTGATGGCATCAGCCGTCGGACGTCGCTATTCTGTCATCACGGTTACGGACAGCGTGGTGGGTCCGCTGGAGCAGACGCTACGCAACGGCGGGGGTGGCTCCAAGCTGGCGAGTGTACGTGCGGTCAACATTCCGGTTTTGGAATTGCACCGCGACCGCGAGCTTGCCATTGAAGTCACTTTGGAAGAAGGCCGTAAGGCAATCGCAGAGGACCGTGCCGATGCGCTCATCGTCGGCTGTATGAGCATGGGTTTTCTGGAAATACCGGAAGCCTGCCAAGCCGAATTGGGCGTGCCTTTCCTGAATCCGGCGCGAGTCCAGTTGAAATTCCTGGAAGCGATGCTGGGAGCCGGCTTGAGCCACTCCAAACGCGCTTATATGACACCGCCAAAGCTCGCATCGGGCAAGGCGGCTTCGCTGTCTGATTTGTACCACAGCAAAAACTAGGAGGGCTTTATGGAATTTGTATTGGCTGGCGCCACCCTGATTGATGGCTTGGGCGGGGATCCGCTTGAAAATTCGGCGGTGCATGTCAAAGGTGAGCGGATTGCCTGGGCTGGCAGCGCTGCCGACCTGCCCGAAGCTGCTCAAAATGCGACACAGGTGGATATATCTGGCAAGTGGCTGCTGCCGGGCTTGATTGACGCTCATATCCATGTCTGTTACAACGGCGCCGAAAGTGTCTTTGCCCTGCTGGAACGGCATCGGGATGCCCTCGTGCTGGAAGCGGTCGATATAGTCAGGCGGATTCTGTCGCATGGCACAACCACTGTGCGCGATATTGGTGGCGAAAAGTATATCGAGATGTCCCTCCGCCAGGCCATCAACGCGGGCTTCATCCAGGGGCCGCGCATGAGAACATCTGGCAGGGTCATCTCGATGACAGGCGGCCATGCGCACTTTATCGCCCGCGAGGCAGATGGTCCCGATGAAGTCCGCAAAGCCGCCCGCGAGCAAATCAAAGCTGGCGCCGATACCGTTAAACTGATGGCAACCGGCGGCAGCGCCACCCCCGGGCAAGATATTATGGCAAGCCAATTCACTGTGGACGAAATCAAAGCGGCTGTCGAGACGGCGCACATGATGGGGCGCACCGTTGCGGCGCACTGCCACGGGACCGGCGGCATTCGGAATTGTATGCTGGCTGGCGTCGATTCGATTGAACACGGCACTTATCTCGACGAGGAGACCGCCGACATGATGGTCGCAAACGACGCTTCGCTGGTGCTGACTCTGGGGGTTGGCGACCCGGATCTGGAGAGCTACCCGCTCTCGGCGGTACAGAAAGCGGATGCCGAACGCCGCAAACCCATGATTGAGAAGGGGGTCAAACAAATCCGCAAAACCATCGCGCTGGCGCGTTCCAAGGGCGTCTTCCTCGGCAGTGGCTCGGATGCTGGCGGCAATCCGCTCGCACCACATCACTACAGTATGGCGCGGGAACTGGAACTTCTGGTCGCCAATGGCATCCCGGAGATGGAGGCCATCGGCATTGTTACACTGAACAATGCCAGGATATTGCGCTGGGAAGATGACATTGGCACAGTGGAAGCGGGCAAATATGCCGACTTGCTGGTGATTGACGGCGATCCACTGGCGGACATCAGGCATGTGCGCCAAGTGGCGGCAGTTTATAAAGGCGGTGAAAAAGTCTAGCCCGCGGATTCGGGCATGGTGAGGGTGATGGCAGTCATAGCGATGGTTGGCGACATATTCTTGCAGAACAGCCTGCCGCAAAGCAGTGCGCTGGCTGCGGTGGCGCAGGTATTGCAATCGGCCGATATTGCCTTTGGCAATCTGGAAACACCAGTTTCGGAGCGGGGCGCGGCGGTCGAGAAATGGATTAATATGCGCATGCCGCCCAAACTGCTGTCCGAGGTAGAGGCAATGGGGTTCAAGGCGCTCACAGTTGCCAATAATCACATGATGGATTATGGCGAGCTTGCCTTCATAGATACCCTGAATCACCTCGACGGCCATCAGATCGCTTATGTTGGCGCCGGGCTGAACCTGAAGCAGGCCTGGCAGGCAAAAATCCTCTCGGTTGGCGATGTTCAACTTGCACTGGTGGGCGCTGCCTCCACCTTGGGGCCGGGCTTGGCCGCCGCCGACAATCGTCCTGGGGTAGCGCCCATTCATGTCGCAGAATCTTACCATGTTGATGCTGCCGCCAGCATGGAGCAGCCCGGCAGCGCACCTTATGTCTTTACGCGAGCCTGGCAAGAAGACCTCGACCGAGCCGTCCAAGCGGTCGAAGGGGCTGCGCGGGAAGCTGACTGGGTTGTTGCGGCCTTGCATTGGGGGGTGCCGCCCATCTGGCGCTCCCGTTTTCAGGATGGTCTGGCAGATTACCAAATCGAGGTCGGTCATGCGCTCATCGAAGCTGGCGCGGATGTCATTGTCGGTCATCACCCGCATTCCTTGCAAGCGGTTGAGGTGTATCGGGGGAAGCCCATTTTCTACAGTCTGGGCAATTTCCTCTTTCATCACAACCAGCAGCCCGTCCAGCAGACGATTGTCAACCGCCATGCGCCTTATGTCTTGAACGCCCTTCGGGACCGCATCTGGTCAGAAACCATCATTCTGGTTGTGGATACCAATGAAATGGCTTATGTCATGCACCCGGTTTTGCTGGACGAATCGGGCAATCCGGCGCTGCTCCAAGGAAGCGAAGCAAACGCACTTATCGAGCGGCTTGCGGCCATGTCGCCCAATGCGGATATACGATTCCGCGATGGCTTGGGACATTTGCTTTTAGCGCAGAAAATCAGCTATGGTGATTGAGCATTCCCTATTTTAGCCTGTATTGTCAGTTATAAGGAGGTGTGCCAGCACAAGTGATATATCAAACCCAGCAGTTCCAACTTTTGTGCCTTGTTAATTAATGATTGTATGGAGAAATCAAGCATGAGCAGAAAACTGGCAAGTATGACAGCACTAATCGCCCTGATGATGGTTCTGGTCGCTATTGCACCAGTAGCCTCACAATCGTCAGGCGAAGTCGTCCCGAAAATCACCGTCCGCTCGGTCACTCAGGCGGAACGTCCGGTCGAGTTTGAAACCACTCGCCTGGTTGTCGAAAATATGAAAGGACTGGGTCTGGATGTCGAGCATCGCGCCGTCCCCTGGGCACAGCTAATCGATGAAGTTTGGTTCACCCGCGAGGGCGAGGATGCATGGGAAATGACCATCTGGCGGATGGTAGGACGTCCAGAGCGCTCCGACCCGGATGAATTCGCTTACAACCTTTTCCATTCCACTATGGCAGAAAGCGGTTACAACTTTGTCGGTTATAACAATCCGGAATATGATGCCATTGCCGAAGCGCAACGTGCCGAACTTGACCTGGAAGTGCGTCAGGGTTTGCTCTTCCAAGCGCAGGAGATGATTGCCAACGATGTGCCCAATGTGTATTTCGCCCATCCCAGCACACCGCAGCTGGTGCGCACCGATACCTGGGATATCGATACGGTGGTCACCCAGGCTGGCATCGGCATTCATAACTTCTGGACCTGGACGGGTTTGGCTCCCATTGGCAATCAAAACACCATCATTACCAGCACGACATCCTTCCTCGAGGCATTTAACCCGCTTTACATTGCTGGTGATGCCCCTTCGCGCGTGACCGAACTGATTTGGGACCGCCTGATGCGGATTGGCCCTGACGGTCTGCCACGCCCCTGGGCCGCCGAAAGTGTCGACTGGGAAAGTGATACCTCGGTTGTCATCACCCTGCGCGAGGGCATGACCTGGCACGATGGCGAAGCCGTGACTGCTGAAGATGTAGTCTATTCGATTGAAGCCGTCCAAAGTGGCGAGGCGCCGCAATACTCACCTTTTGCCGCGCCAGTGGACACTATGGAAATCATCGATGATTTGACGGTTCGCATCCACCTGAGCGAGCCATCCGCCGCCTTTGAAACCTCCACTTTGGCGAAGCTGAACCTGCTGCCCGAACATATCTGGCGTCCTCTCATCGACGACCTGCTGACCCAAGAAGATGCCAATGCCGAAAGCATTCAGGAAGATACCCCAATCGGCAGCGGTCCGTACAAGATGGTGGCTTTCGATGTCAACGAATATGTCATCCTCGAAGCCAATACCGAACACTTTTCGCCACCGGTGGCTGAAGGCTGGATTATGAATGTCCTGCCCAATCAGGAAGTCACCCTGGGGCAAATCGCCACTGGCGAAATCAACTTCCTCTGGGAATGGGCGGGCGATTCGGAGGTGCTTGCCCAAATCGCTGAAGCCGACCCCAATATCGAGTTGTTCTCCAGCCCGAGCCTGGGGATGCGCTACTTTGCCTTCAACCTGCGGCACGCCCCCTTTGATGATGTCGCCCTGCGGCAGGCAGTCGCCCACGTCATACCCAAAGAGTCCATCATCAACAACATCTATAAGGGTTTTGCCGTCACAGCAGATTCCTACGTCTCGACGCCGATTGAATTCTGGCACAATCCCAACTTGCCCTCCTACGAATACAGCGTCGAAATGGGACGTCAGGTGCTTGCGGACGCTGGCTACACCTGGAACGATGAAGGGCGCTTGCAATATCCGCCTTCGTCCGATTAGTCTTCTATCCCTCCGCTATATTGTGAGGGGCATCTGTCCAATGTAAGCAAATCACCCCTCCCCAGTGCTTTGGGGAGGGGCTGGGGGTGAGGTATGAATCGCGGTGTGCTAGCTTATATTTTGGGTCGCATTATACAAAGCCTGCTGGTCTTATGGGTCATTGTGACCATCCTTTTCCTTATGTTTCGCCTCTTGCCCAGCAACCCGATGGCATCTTATATTGATATTACTTTTACTGCCGAACAACAGGCGGCTTTGATGGCCCGTTTCGGCTTGGATCGCCCCCTGGGAGAGCAATATCTCATTTATATCGGCAATCTGATACGCGGCGACCTGGGCGAAACATTCAAGTATTCTGGCAAATCAGTCGTCGACATCCTGCGGGCAGACCTGCCCAATACCCTTTATCTCACCCTGACTTCATTGCTGGTCGCTTATCTCATCGGTGTGACTGGCGGGATTATACTGGCTGCCCGCCGCGGCACCAACTTTGAAAAAATCGGCATTGTCTTGACCCTGCTGACCCGCTCAGCGCCCCAATTTTGGGTCGGCATGATTGTCCTGGCGATTTTCGCCTTCAAACTGCGCTGGTTTCCATCATCGGGCATCGGCGGCGCCGGCACCATTTATACCAGTGAATGGGAAAAAATATCCTCCCCCGAATTCTGGAAGCACATGGTCTTGCCAACCTTTACCCTGTCGCTCTATCTGCTGGGCTTGCCCTTGCTGCTGATGCGCTCGAACATGCTGGAAGTGCTCGACCAGGATTATGTCACCATGAGCCGTCTGGCCGGCTACCGGGAATGGCGGGTGATGATCCAAACCGCCGCCCGCAACGCGCTGCTGCCGGTGCTGACCGCGCTCACCCTTGGCATCGGCTATTCCATCGGCGGCAATGTCGTCATCGAAAACGTCTTTGCCTGGCCGGGTTTGGGACGCACTTTGGTGAGAGCCGTCTCTCAAGCCGATTATCCCTTGGCCCAAGGCGCATTTTTCCTCATCGCGGTGATTATCGTCTCGCTCAATTTCTTTGCCGATCTGCTGTACACCCTGCTCGATCCCCGCATCGGCGCATCGTCCCGCGCACAATTATCCTAAGCCTGTCGAGGTTGCCTTATGCAGCAAGAATCCAGTATTCGCAATGCGGTTCAAAAAGAGAAGATAGCATCGTATTCACAAAGTACCCCCATGCAGCTTTGGAAGACCAATCTTGAGGTCTTCCAGCGGGACCGGCTGGCGCTGATTGGCTTGATTATCTTTGTGGTCTTTTTCCTGATTGCCCTCTTTGCCCCGCTTATCGCCCCCTTCGACCCGCTTGAAGTGATTGAAGAGGATGGCATCTGGCTCACGAACAAAAAGCCCGGTGAACGCTTTCTGCTGGGGACGACCAATGTCGGGCGTGATATTTTCTCACAACTCATTCATGGCTCGCGTTCTGCCCTGCTGGTTGGTTTTTCGGCTGCCGCCGCCGTGGCCGTCATTGGCACAGTGGTCGGCTTGCTGGCGGGTTATTATGGCGGCTGGGTCGATATTATCCTGATGCGAGCGGCCGATATTGCCTTTGGCATCCCCTTTATCCCCTTTATCATTGTCCTGGCGGCATTTCTTGACCGAAGCATCTGGACCGTGGTGGTGGCCATGGCGCTCTTGCTGTGGCGCGATACCGGACGGGTGATTCGCTCGCAGGTATTGGTGATTAAAGAACAGGCTTTTGTCAGCGCCGCCAAGGTTTCTGGCGCCAGCGATTTGCGCATCATTTTTGTCTATATCGCACCCAGCATCCTTCCATTGACATTTTTGTATGGCTCTTTTGCGATTGCCTGGGCTATCCTCACCGAAGCTAGCGTCAGCTTTCTTGGCTTCGGTGACCCCAATACCATCAGTTGGGGATTTATGCTGCAAGATGCTTTCCTGTCCCTGGCGCTGACGCGCGGCGCCTTCTACTGGTTTATCCCGCCGGGGCTGTGCATTATGCTGACGGTGATGGCAGGGTTCTTCATTGGGCGCGGCTATGAGGAGGTCTTGTTCCCGCGTTTGCGGCGCTCCTAAGGAGGCTTCCGCGCTGATCGATTCAAGCGAGGTAAATTTTCGATGTCGATACTTTCAATACGCGATTTAAAGGTCAACTATGAAACGCAGGATGGTATGGTGCAAGCCGTTGACGGCATATCGCTGGATATAGAAGAGGCACAGCAGCTGGGTCTGATAGGCGAATCGGGCTGTGGCAAAACGACCCTGCTTAAAGCCATCGTCCAGGTTCTGCCGCGCAATGGCAGAATCGCTGCCGGAGAAATTCTGTTCAAGGGCATGGACCTGCTGCGCTTGCCAGCGGCGGAAATGCGTCAACTGCGCTGGCGCGAAATTGCGACAATCCCCCAGGCGTCGATGGATTCGCTCAACCCAGTGCAACGCGTCGGCAAGCAGCTCACGAAGCTACTGACGGTTCGCGGCGGCTTGGGCAAGGCAGCGGCGCAGCGCCGTGCGGTTGACCTCTTTGATCTGGTCGGCCTGGACACCGGGCGGCTCATGCACTATCCACACGAGTTTTCGGGTGGCATGAAGCAGCGAGCCGTTATTGCCATGGCGCTGGCGCTCAACCCCAGTCTCTTAATCGCCGATGAACCCGTCACTGCCTTGGATGTCATCGTCCAGCATCAAATCCTTGAGGTACTGAGGCGACTTCAGGATGAGCTTAACCTGACCGTGATGCTTATCACCCACGACATCTCTGTTGTCGCCCAGGTCTGCGACTCGGTCTCGGTGATGTATGCCGGCCAAATTGTCGAACAGGCAGATGCCAAGCCCTTTTTCCAGTCCCCAGCGCATCCTTACAGTCTTGGCTTGCAGCAGGCTTTTCCCAATTTGGTGCGCCCGCGCGATGTTTTGGTTTCTATTGAAGGCTATCCCCCCGATTTGCGTCAGCCGCCACAAGGCTGCCGCTTTGCCGAGCGCTGCCCCTTTGTCCTCGATGCCTGTCATCAGACTGACCCCATCCTGGAAAAGGTGGGCGACAATCGTTCAGCAGCCTGTCTGCGGTCTCAAGAAATGGATGCCTTGCGCCAACAAGCTGAAGACCCAACCCTCTGGCAGCATGTCGAAGTCACACAGCAGTTTCAAGACCATCCCGCGACAGCGCCAATCGCGCTAACAGCGGACGAGGCAAAGCGCTCCACATCCTTGCAGAATGACAATGTGCTGATTGAGATGCGGAGCGTTTCCAAGCGCTTCAAAATTGGCGGCGGGCTGGCAGGACTGCTCCGCGGCGACAAAGAGCAGACTGTCTATGCGGTCAACAACATTTCCTTCACCCTGAAGCGCGGCGAAAGCCTGGGGCTGGCGGGTGAATCCGGCTGTGGCAAATCGACCACTGGCAAGCTCCTGGTAAAACTGGTCGATGCCAGTGAGGGCGAAATTCTATTTGACGGGCTTGATCTGGCAAAGCTGGACAATGAGGAAACGCTCGCATTTCGCAGTCGGGTGCAGTTGATGTTCCAGAATCCCTTCGAGGCGCTTAACCCGCGTTTTACCCTCTATCGTTCCTTGACCGAGCCGCTGATTATTCATGGCTGGAAAGATGAAACCAAGCGCCTGAATCGGGTGATTGAAACCTTGGATCGGGTCAATTTGCGCCCGGCAGAAGCCTTTCTGGATAAATATCCTCATCAGCTTTCGGGCGGGCAGTTGCAGCGGGTGGTCTTGGCGCGGGCATTGGTGCTGCATCCGGATTTTCTGGTTGCCGATGAGCCTGTCTCGATGCTGGATGTCTCGGTGCGTGCCGGCATTTTGAACACGACCCGCCGGCTGGCACGCGAGCTTGGCTTGGCAACCGTCTATATCTCCCACGACTTGTCCCTCTTGCAATATACCTGTGACCGCATCGCCATTATGTACCTGGGTGAAATCGTCGAGATTGGCCCCAGCCAGGATGTCATTCGTCATCCACAGCACCCCTATACCCAAGCCTTGATTGCGGCCGTGCCAGTGCCCGACCCGACCATAGAAAATCCACCTCTGCGCGTTCAAGAAGGGGTGCCCCGCCCCACCGAACAATTTGTCGGCTGCCCCTTTGCCCAACGCTGTCCGGATGCAATGGAAGCCTGTCTGCACATTCCGCCGCCACAAATCATCAGCGAAAATGACCACATAACACAATGTCATCTCTATGGCGACCACCGAGATTCACCAAAACTCAAGCGCAAGCTGGCAGGCGAGCCGATATAAGCCTGATGGGAGCGGTAGCGATTCACGGACAAGGAGAACGCGATGAACAACGGTGAATTGTTAGTGTCAGTCGAGGCGTTAATCCGCATCTTTGTCTTCCTGCTGTATGTCCCGGTTTGCCTGATTAGTTACTGGCAGCTGATCCCCCGCCTGTCACCAATATCCAGGCGGATAGCGACTGGCTTCCTGGCGGCGCAGGTGCTAGTGATCGTGATAGCGGTGGAAATCCGACCATCCTCGAGTTTTGAATGGTGGCTCTGGCGTCTCGATCAGGAATGGAATATACCCGCCACTCTTGCCTCGACGCAACTGGCACTAGTGGGAGGCCTTGCGCTGGTGACAGCTTGGCTTGCCAAGGCACGGCCTGTCTGGCAGCGCCTCTATCTAGTCGGCATCGGCTTGCTTTTCCTGTATTTAGCGCACGATGAATACGCCCATCTGCATGAATTCATCCCAAATTGGATAAATCTATACGCTGCGCTCGGCGCTACTGTCGTTGTGGCGACGTTGGTTGTAACTCTACGCTCGCCGCGATATACATGGATATGGCACACGTGCCTGCTAATCGGTTTGGCTATGAGTGCCTCAGGCGCTCTCGTGATTGATGGGGCCTTCCAAGTAAAATGTGGCGGTTTGGGTTTCTTGCGGTTCGATGAATGTCTGTCTGGCTTTTTCCTAGAAGAACCCCTTGAGTTTCTGGGCATCTGGCTGGTGCTGGTTGCCATGCTTGGTCAGCTTTCTGATGTGCTGCCGGCACCGTCAGTTCGCATTCGCCGCATCCTGTATGCCTTGCCCCCGCTTTGGATTCTCCTGCTTTTCCAAAGTGAGGCGATTCTTCCCATTGCTACCTTCGTTGCTAACACTCAGCCAGCAGCCGTAGAGTTCGAGTCGGATGTACACTTGCATGGCTTCCGCATAGAAAAAAAGAAAAACCATCGACTCCATCTTCATCTCTATTTGTCTCCCGGACGATGGGATTTCAATGGGCTGGGCTATTCCATTCACCTGGTTGACCAGGGCAGTGGCGACTCCATTGCCAGAGGCGATCAATATGCCAACCGTCAACTTGAATTCCTGTTGGGTCCCGGTTATGTGCATATCTACCGACAATGGATGGAGCTTGAAATCCCACCCCAAGCCCCGGTCAACCGCGCGCTTTGGGTCGTGCTGACACTCTGGCGCAAAAAAGGCGACGAATTCGTCCGCCAACCAGTCCTTGCCAGCGACCTCCAACTGCTCGATGATACCCAAGTTGTCCTGAACGAACTGACCGTGCCGGCCTTGTCGACTGCCACGCCGCCGACTGCTCCGCTGGCAGTTTTCGACAATGGGTTCACGCTCGATGCTGTCGACTTGCCGCCACGTGCCCAACCCGGCGAGACCCTGACCATCCCATTCATCTGGCGCAGCGATGCCCACGGACGCGAGGACCACGGGCAATTTCTGCATTTTGGCCACCAAGAGAGCGGCGCCTGGTGGGTGTATGACCAGCAGCCATTGGGCTCCCGCTTGCCAACCCGCTTGTGGTACAATGGCTTGGCTGATAGTGAAGCGTGGCAGGTGCCGCTCCCAGCTGACCTGGCACCTGGACGATACACTATTTTCACCGGGCTGTATCGCAGGCGCGATCTGGAACGAGTGCCAGCCAGCGGCGCGGACGGCACACCTTGGCTTGACGCCCGCGTGCCACTGGGCAGCCTGACCATAGGAGGCGCATAGACACCGCCCCCACGCTTGCGAGGAGACCCCATGAACAT
>DAOUKA010000264.1:0-7854 GCA_034421915.1 Anaerolineae bacterium | reverse complement strand
TCCTTGCTCATCACAGGTATCCTTTAACTCTCATTTGACCCTTGCAGTATCGCAGCGGATTGTTGTTATTCTCTTACCATATCATAAATTTTGCATCAGAAAATGAGATGGGCGCTGACTGTCCGCGTTAATTGCCCCCATTCTTCCAGCGTCAGGGTCTCGGCGCGGCGCTGCGGGGCGATATTGGCGGCGGTGAGCAGGTCGCGGGCGGTGCTGGCATGGATATGCAGACCAGCGGCCAGCGCATTTTTCAGCTGTTTGCGTTTCATGCCAAAGCCGGCTTTGACGACGCGGAAAAATGCCTGCGCTGTCGGCACATCGACCGGATGGGTCTGGTGGGTTTCGATGCGCATGACAGCGCTGTGGATATTCGGGCGGGGCCAGAACACGGCGGGGCTGAATTTGCCGATGATGCGCGGCTTGCCGTAAAATTGAACGGCGACCGCCAGCAGACTCATATTGCCGGCGCTCCCCATGATGCGCTCCGCCACTTCGTACTGCATGGTGATGACCATCCGCTGGGGACGATGGTTTGGCTCCAGCAAGTGCCAGAGTATGGCGCTGCTGATATAGTAAGGCACATTGGCGACGACGATGAAATCCCGATTGCCGACCAGACTGCCGATGTCCGTTTTCAGGATGTCGTCAAAGACAACATACACATTGGACACCGCATCAAATTGGTCTTCGAGCAGGGGTTGAAGCCGCTCATCCACCTCGACTGAAAAGACGCGGCGGGCTGTCTCTGCCAGTCTGGCGGTCAAGGCGCCTGTTCCCGCGCCAACCTCAAGCACCGTATCATCGGGCCTAAGCTCGGCGGCGGCAACGATTTTGTCCAAGGCCTTGGGGTCGTGCATGAAGTTCTGTCCCAGGCGCTTTTTGGGGAAGAGTCCGTAACTGTCGAGTAGCGCTTTCGGGCTGGATGACATCATCCGCCTCCGGCCGGGCTGGCTGACGAGAGATGCCCAGTTGACCATATCGGCCGCGGTTTGAGTAGGGTCAAGTATGATTCGCGCCGGTCTCCTGCTAAAATGAGCCTGGATAGATGGAGTTGGCAAGGATGTTTGATGATGCTGCTTGACCCTCAATTCATACCGATACTGATTTTCATCCTGCGGGTGACGAACAATGTCATCGGCACGGTGCGCCTGATATTTGTATCACGGGGACAGCGTGTGTGGGGCTTTGCCCTGGCTTCGCTGGAATCCCTGCTCTTTGCCTATACCGCCGGGCAGGTCATCACAGATTTGGAGAGTATGCCCAAATTGGCAGCCTATGTGTTGGGCTTCGCGGTGGGCGGGTATGTCGGGGTACTGGTGGAAAATCGCTTTGTGCGTGCCTATGAAAACGTTACGATTATTGCTTCGCCCGCGATTGCCCATCAAATTGCTCTGGCTCTGCGCGATGCCGATCATGGGGTGACCGAAATCATGGGCGAGGGCGCCCGCGGCGAGGTGATGGAACTGCGGGTGATTACGCATCGCCGCGATTTGCAGGAGGTTCTCGCTATTGCACGCGGCATCAAGGAGGATGTGTTCGTCACTGTGGAACATTCAGAATTTATTCGCAATGGCTGGATACGGGCGCATCACCGCTGATTTAGAAATGCCTAGGACCGCGCCCCTGGCTGCTCTTCCTCCAGCGCCAGTTCGACAAAGTAGGTCGGGGTGCCGAGCAGCCGATGAATCGGGCATTTGCCAGCAATATCGTGAAGCCGCCGCCGCTGTCTGTCATCAAGCTGGCCGTGGAAGGTCAGCGCCTTGCGGACTTCGTGGACATAAAGGTCGCTGCCTTCGTGGAGCGGATAATCCGCGCCTCTGAAACGCTCATAATCCACCTCGACATCGACGCCCTGCAAATCCCAGCCTTTGCGCTCGGCATAGAGTTTGCAGGTAATCGCCATACAGGAACCCAAGGCGCCGAGCATCATTTCGCCCGGCGTGGGGGCGGTATCGCTGCCGCCAGCTTCAAGCGGCTCGTCAGCGTGCCATTCGTGCCGCCGCACTGTCACGGCTGTTCTCATTCCATCGCGCAGGCTGATTTTAACGGGCATGGCTTGCTCCTTTGACTTTTGTCCATCAACTGGCTTTAGATGCTGTACCCAATGGGAGGGACTGTCAGCACGAACATGACCGACAAAGTGGCTATCAGGAGCGGCAGCAGCAGCACCACTGCCAGAATCGGTTTTTCGTCCTTGAGGTGCATGTAAAACCAGATGACGAGGCTGGATTTGACGATGGCAATCCCCAGCAGAAGAATCGCTTTGACCGCCTGCAAGGTTGCCGCTGCGGGGTCGCCGACGGGGGTATCGTGGATGGCGCTTTTGAGCAGTTCGGCGCTGAGCACCTCGATCATGGTCAAAACAGCCAGGCCGCCAAAGACAACAGTATAGATGCCGCCCTCTACTGTGATTTCGCGCCCGCGGATGATGACCGTATTGCTGTGGTGTTCGTGGCTGTGTTCTTGTCCGATTGAGGTTGCTTCCGCCATGCGTTGCGCTCCTTATACGAGGTAAATCAGGGTGAACAGCATAATCCAGACCACATCGACAAAGTGCCAGTAAAGCCCGAACATCTCGATGCCGATGGGGTTGCTGTCATAACGGCCTTGGCGGCCGCGCCGCAGGACTTCCAATGCCCAGAGGACACCGACGAAGACATGGGCGCCGTGGAAGAAGGTCGGGGCATAAAAGCGCATCCCGAAGGAACTCCATTCCGAGCCGGTATCGAAGCCCAGCGCGATGCCCAGATGCGCCAGTTCGCTGTATTCGATGTATTGCCCTGCGAGGAAGACTGCTCCGCCCAGCGCGGTGGCGGCAATCCAGCGCAGCATACCCTGACGATTGCCTTTTTGCATCTCGCGCAGGCCCATCACCATAAAATAACTGCTGGCAAGCAGAATAAAGGTGTTGGCGGTCACCAGCCCGATGCCAAGCTCCTCGTGTGCCAGCGACACCACCTCCGCTTCGTTGATGCGGAAGATGACATAACCGACAATCATAATCGAGAAGATGACAATTTCGGATGCGAGATAAAGCCACATGCCGAGCTTCATATTTTCGTTATGTTCCTCGGCGCTGATATGCCCTTGGTCTTCGTGGGCAGGGGCCGCTGCGGTCAGTTGTGCCATGTCAGTCCCTTCTATTTTTGATAGCCGACAGCGCGCGGAATGGCTTTGATGACGCTGGAAATGCCGCCGGCGATTTTACCCGTTTCACGGATGGGCAATATCTGGGTGCGGTCGCGGTCAGTTGTCTCGATTTCCTGCACTTCTCTGACCCCGCGATGCGCCAGATAAAAGAAGACAGCCATCCCGCCGGCGGCAAGCGCCAGCGAAACAAAGATAATCAATATGAAGCCGAGCAGCACGGCAAATTGGCTCGTGCCGCCAATCGACTGATTGGCAAAATCATCCGGCGGCAAGACCAGACCAAGAATATCCTGTATCGGGATGACAAATTCACCAAAGCCGTTGGCGGCCGCATCGGCATTGGGTTCATTGGCGGTTTGCAGCCGCAGGCCAAGTGGCAGCAGCGCCAGGGCAAACAGGACAATCGTGCCGACGACCGAAATCGTCAGGACGAGGAAGAGTTGCCCGGCATAAAAAGCCATCGTCTGCCACAGGCAGGAAAGGGTCATCAAGATGACGCCCGGTGTGCCGAAGAGGCCGGCGACCGCCCCGAGAAAGAAACGCCAGCCGCCAAAAATCCCCAGCCATATCAGGAACCAAGGGACGTTCACCAGCCAGTTCAACAGAAAAAGTCCCAGATCAAGATAGGGAAAGCGCATCGGGCGCGGCGAGTCGTTGATAATCCGCCAGGCGAAATCCCAAAGCCACTTCCCGACTGCGAAAACTCGTCCGGTGGTTTTCAGGGCGAATTCATTTTCAGGCGGGGCTTCTTCATGTTCATGGCTGTGCTCGCCATGCTCGCTCATCTTGGGGTCGAATGCGCCCACGCCCCACATAAATGCGCCCATGGATGCAAATGCCGCCAAGACCAAGCCCACCTGTGCGCCTTCGCTGGTTTCGGCATTGATCCAGACTGGCTCCATATTCTGTAGCGAGCGCACCGCGTACACGAAGACGAGCGATGCAATGAACGCTACAATCATGTACGGTATCGCCCGCGGCAGTCCGGGTTTATCCATCTATGACCACTCCCTTATGCTGATTGCCCGTTTCCGAATCGATATACTACCGAGTATACCATCCTCGTCCAAAAGTGAAAGTTTTAAGTCCAAAAAACCTGCCCCTCATCATCAGCGCACCCAATACAGAACGATGTAGAACAATATCCAGGCGAAGGTCACAAAATACCAAAGTTTGGCAGTCCCTTCGACCGCCCATGAATCGTGTTCATGGGCGCTGTACATTCCCAGACCTCCGTTGTGATGCACCTTCACCATAAAAGCGATAATCACCAGCGCATGGACAAAGTGAAAGCCCGTCATCAGGCGGAAGGTCGCGCCATATTGAGTCGCCAGGGCGGCATCGGAGACGCTGACAAATTCGTAGATGATGATTGCCATAAAGGCGAAGCCGAGTCCTGTCGCCAGCCGCCAGCTGTTCAGGAAAGCCGCGGTGCCTCCGCCGCGCAGCATTTTCAAACCCTGATGAACCAGCCACGAACTGATGAGCAAAGCCAGGGTGGCGAGGCTGGGCAAAATCGGGTTAAAGGCTTCGACGCCGCGCGGCGGCCATTCGGCATAACTGAAGCGCAGCTGCCAGTTGACCACGACCATCGCCACAAAGGCCATCATCCAGCTAACCTGAAAGATGTTCATGCCCAGCCGGTTGTTCTTCAGACGGATTTCAGCATCGCGCTCGGCCCGTATTTTTTGTTTTTGCTGTCGGTCAATCAAACTTGTCATGGCTGTCTTGGGCTGTCGAATGCAGTATCGAGCGCATCCAGGTAAGCGGTGGCGGCTTCCGTGCCATAGCCGTATGGGTCTTCAAAGGGAATGGGGTCGTCCTCAAAGTTGGTTGGCGGCGGCGGCGAGGTTGTCGCCCATTCGAGGGTCAAGGCGCGCCAGGGATTGGCGCCGGCGACCGCTCCGTGGAAGTAGCTCTGGATGATGTTGTAAATCACGATAAAAGTTGAAAAGCCAAGTACAAATGCCGCGAGGCTAATCAGCCGATTGAAATCGGTAAATGCCGGGTCATAAACCGCGACGCGGCGCGGCATGCCCAGCATGCCGACAATGTGCATCGGAAAGAAGGTGAACAGAAAGCCGAAATAGGTCAGGACAAAGTGCAGCCTGCCGAGCCGCTCGTTCATCATCCGTCCGGTGATTTTCGGGAACCAGTGATAAAGCGCCGAATAAATGGCGAAAACGCTGCCGCCAAAGAGGACAAAGTGGAAGTGGCTGACGACGAAATAGGTATCGTGAACATGAATGTCGAAGGGCAGCGCCGCCAGCATCACGCCAGTGATGCCGCCGATGACGAACATAGACATAAAACCCAGCGCGAAGAGCATCGCGCTGGTAAAACGTATCTTGCCGCCCCAGATGGTGCCCAGCCAACTGAACATCTTGATGCCGGTCGGCACAGCGATAATCATGGTGGTAATCATAAAGGGTATGCGCAGTTCGGGCTGGAGGCTGGTGAACATGTGATGCGCCCAGACCGTGAAGCCGACAATCGCAATGGACATACTGGACAGGCCAATCATGCGATAGCCAAAGACGGGCTTGCGGCTGTGAATCGAGAGGACTTCGGACAGCACGCCCATGCCCGGCAGCACCATGATATACACCGCCGGATGACTGTAGAACCAGAAAATGTTCTGCCAGAGCAGCACATCGCCACCGCCGGCGGCATCAAAAAAGGTCGTGCCGGCCATGCGGTCGAGCAGGAGCAGGGTCAGAGCGCCGGCAAGGAAGGGCGTTGCCATCACAGCGATAATGCTGGTTGCCAGAACCGCCCAGCAGAGCAGTGGCATCCTCCAGATGGTCATTTCTGGCGGGCGCATGTTGAGGATGGTCACGATAAAGTTGATGGACCCAAGGATGGACGAAATCCCCAGCAGGTGAGCGCCCAGCGCCCAGAGTGTCTGGCCGTCGCCGCTAAACAGGGTCGAGAGCGGCGGGTAGGCTGTCCAGCCGGCTTCCGCCGGGCTGACGAAATAACCCAGCAGCACCACAATGCCGGCCGGCGGAATCAGCCAGAAGGCAAAAGCGTTCAGCCAGGGGAAGGCCATATCTTTGGCGCCGAGTTGAAGCGGCACGACATAATTGCCATAAGCAGCCCACATCGGGATAATGAACAGGAAAATCATAATCGTGCCGTGCATGGTGAACAGGCTGTTGTAGGCTGCGCCCGATACCATCAAGTCCAGTTCGGGCGTCCAAAGCTCAAGGCGGATGGCCATCGCCAGGGCGCCGCCGACAATGAAGAAAATCAATGCGGCAACGCCATACTGCACACCGATGATTTTGTGGTCAACGCTCCAGCGCAGGTATTCCCCTAAAGCTGGACGCTGGATGGCTTCGATGCTTTGCGGCCGCGGCTGCTGCTGTCCCAATGGAACGGAAATGGTTGTCATAATGGACTGCGCCTTTCACTATCCAAACATAAATCGACTTGCAGGAAATCAAGCTGGCTGCTGTCAGGTAAGCTCAGCCAGGCATTTTTGGACTGCGTAGATGTTGGTATGGCGATTGAACTTTTTCTCAATGGGAACAGAGTAGCTGCCCACCCAGATTTTCAGGTCAGCATCCAAATCAAAATGCCCGGCTGATTCCACACTGAACATGGTTATCTTGCTGTATGGGATGGACAGATATTCCTTTTTCCTGCCGGTCATCCCCTGCACATCAATCAGGATGAGGCGCTTGCTGGTGAAGATGAAGGTATCCCGAATGACCTGGAATCCTGCCCGAATCTCCTCATTGTCAGCCAGAAGCATGCCATAATCTTTGGTCAGCTTTTCCACGCTGACACTGCCAGAGACTCCCATCAATTTGCTGAACATGCTGCCCCCCTTTTTAAGGCTCGCTAGCCGCCGCTCTCGGTTGATTCGGCGGCGTCTTCTTCATCGCCCCGCCCGAAGTTAATATCGACTTCAATATCGAACACCATCTGGATGGCTTCGGGAATGGCGGTGGTGTTGTTTTCGTTGTCACAATCCGATTGTTCGCCTTGGGTACACAGGTAAGCCACGATAGAGTAGAGTTCTTCGGCGGTCATGGCGTTGGTGTCGGGTTCATCGGGGCCAAAGTTCGCCATCTGGTCGGTATAACCTGGCACCAGAAAAGCAGCCGCGTTCCAGACGGATGTCATCAGATATTCTTCGGCAGATTGCCCGGCGACCCGTTCACCCGCGCGGTCGGCGATGCCGTTGAGCGACGGTCCCGTAGACCCCGTCCAGTCGAGACTGTCGAGGATGTGACAACTGTTGCAGATATACTTTTGGATCGTGACCTCACCGCGCAGTATCGGGTCGGCTGGCGGGTTGAGGATGGCGTGGATGGCTGGCTCATAAAACTGCTCCAGAAATTGGCTTTCGTCTTCATAGACAACCACCGTCCCTGTCATCCGTCCGTGTCCATCGCCGCAGAGTTCGGCGCAGACGATGGGGTATTCCGCCGGATAGCTTTCATCTTCGACCCGTATGGGCGTAAAGCGCAGATATGTCGGGCGGCCGCCTTCGGCCGGGTTGCCGGGCAGCAAATCCTGCTTGACGCGCATGGCTGGGATCCAGTAAGAATGAAGGACATCCTGGGCCTGCAAGTGCAGGTCAACATTTTGGCCGATATAGGTATGCAAGGCGGGGCCGCTGTTGATGACAATCGGCTCTCCGTTCGCAGCGACGCGCCCGGTTTCATAATTATGAGTCCAGGCATAACGCGC
>DAOUKA010000263.1:0-2808 GCA_034421915.1 Anaerolineae bacterium | reverse complement strand
GCTCGGATGGGTTTTAGGCAAGCCAACCACCGGTTTGTCGCCCGGATCAAAATTGTCTGGCACCTTGCCGGGATGGTTGATGATGAATTTCTCGCCATCGTAAATGATTGAGCCTTCGTCATCCATTGAAATTCCTCTGAATGGCATAGTTTCTCCTTGCCAAATATCGAGCAGATTTGTGAATGCACCGTGTGGCATTTGCCCTGTCACCAGCCAGTCCACACGACACGACCGCTTCATTTAACGTCTATCACATCCCAGCCTCAAAAGGGCGACTGTTTGGTCTCATACTTTCAAATTGTCCGAAAATCTTGTGGGGATACCATCAGGCAGCGCTCAGCGCCGGCGGGAAGATGACCTCAGAGGGCACTGCTGCGATTTTCCGGTGAGAAGCGTCTGTATTGGTTGCGCACGCCGAGGGTCAATTATGCATCATTGCCCACAGCCGTAAAAGGCTGCTGGAAACCGAGAAGCCAGTTGGCAGACAGGATTTTGTCAGTCTCATCTGTGTAGCTGCCATCTCGCTCCCAGTCAATGGCGCCTGTCCAGCTTGTTGTCATTTTGATTCGTCTCCTTCTTTAAATAAATATTGGACAAATTTCGAATCAAAGTGTGTTCCTCGCTTTTCATGATCAGTAGCCATTTTCCAGTTGAAGACAAGACATGCTCCAAAGTGTGGAGCACTTGGCTTCTTGCACGCCGTTTTCCTTCTTTTCCTTCCGAAAGGTCTAGGTATTTCAATGTCTCAGAATCGTATTGAACAAGGCGGGGATGAAGGGAAATACTACCGAACCTTTGTGGTCCTAGTCCGTCTTCTCCTAGACCGTCAATGTAAGTGCTATCGAATTTGATATATATTTCAGGCATAAGACCATACTCATATATATCGTAAAACCAGATTTCAGGCGGATTCAGATGATGTTCGATACGAGCATGTATTTTCTCATACTCGAATGGATTGATTAAATTTAAAACTTTCAAAACGCTAAGTTTAATGTTCTTGTGGTCTTTCATCGCTCGTATTTCCACATCAGGGTTAGTAAAGTCGAATTGGTGATAACATCGGATAATTCGTTTACCATTAGGTCTACTGTCCAGCAGATATTGCCGATCTATTCTTTTTCCATTCAGCGTCCTACAGGACGAGGAGGAAACAGAGCTACTATAGCTATAAGGGATTGAAAGGACAACATTAGCTAAGAAATCAATAAGATGCAGCCGAGTTTCATCGAAAACATAAATCACATTTCCGTCTTCCGTGATTTGAATAAAGGTGTCATTGTCTTTCAGATATTCTTCCCATCCCAAATGATCGAACTCTTCATCAAATACACTGGAAGCGAAGGGCTGAATTTGCGAATGGACTAATGTAGACCAAGTTCGAGTCGCGCCATCATAGAAATACCAATCGGCATCGCTTTCTAGGATGTCAGTCCCGTAAATGGTAGTGTAGTCACCCCCGATAATGATGTCAGCATTCGGAGGAAAGTCATCTGGACATGTGTCACTATGTAAATTGCAGTATACTATTTGCCCGACAACCACTTGCAACCCGATAAATATACAAACTACAGCGATCAGTATTCTTTTCATGTCCCGGATACCTTCTCAGGTTATTTGACTGGTGTTATGTCTGGCCAAACTGACGTGATCGAGAAATTCGGACTTTTGTATGGGGCCCGGTTTATTGTAAGTGCCTGTATCTGTTCTTCAAACAGCGTTTGACCAAAATCATCTTCGAATACACCCACCAATTCTTCAGTGAACAGCCACAGAGGATTGACATAAGTTCCGGGTCTATCCTCACTATAATGTACGTATTCACCGGTTTCATCAAGGTTTACAGGATATGCTCCATGAGTTCTCACTTCAAGATGCAAGTGATCATTACTGGGTATAGCATCTACACCTACTGTCCCTATTATCTGACCTACAATAATATGTGTTCCTACTTGAATTGAGTTTGGATCAAGATGCCCATAAAGGATATATGCGTTGCCACTGCGAACAATAACATAAGCTCTGTGACTTCTTTCAATAATCCAATTATCGGCAAGGTGTTTACGTGTATTCATAGAGGTATTTCGAGGATCAAATACTTTACCCTCTGGTTCACGGTCTGCGACATGGCTTCTGACCCCAGCACCATAGACTTGCTTATACTCGGTCTTAGTGCCCTCAGGAATAAAAACACCTATGACTTCACCCGATGTTAACGCTCTGATCTCGGTACCAGCTGGAGCAAAAATGTCCAAACCCGGATGTCTATTTTCGGGCATACTTGGATATTTATCTTTGTTTTGGATACCAAACTGTAATATCCAAGGACTGATTATCTCTTGTCGAGAAATTGGAAGAAAATCCACTTTCTGACGCACGAGATTCGCAAAAGGTTCTCTGATATCTTCCACATTTGGAGCAGGTCGGCCACTTAAGTCTATAGTTGGAACAGATACTAAGTCAATCTCACCGATATTAAACTCATCGGCTTGATCTTTAAGATCTACCCAGATGCTCTCTCCAGTATCCAGTTTCATCAGTACGAAGAAAGGGTTCCAATAAGACCTGCCCAATACACCAAGGCGTTCTGAGTTCTCAAAGCTCGTATAATTCAATCGGTGAGTCGCACCGTGTTCGTCGTGCCCGTAGAACCATAAAGCCCCCGAAACTTCTATCTCCAGAGTTGGCTCATTCTCCTCCTGCTGCATAACATACTCCGGCGGATTGCGCTTGTCTGCCTGCGCCTGCCGCCATGAACGACCCTCCAATTCCACATATTCTTCCGCCGTTGACGGCGCTGCTTCATAG
>DAOUKA010000262.1:0-11631 GCA_034421915.1 Anaerolineae bacterium | reverse complement strand
ATTTGAATGCGAAAGGGCTTGCATTTCCCTTTTTTATATGTTATGCTGTTGTCATCGTCGGGTGAGAAAAGGAGGTGATTGGATATGACAGGTGCTAAAGGGGCTGCCCTCTAACTCAGTCACACCTCTAAGGGAAACTCCGTTAGGGGGTGACCCCGCTAAACCGAAGGACTGCATTTGACAGTCAGGACCGCAGACTTATCCTCTGCGGTCTTTTTGCTGCGGCGCATAATCCTCGCGCAGGATGGCATAACAAACGATGTCCTTGTATTGGTCGCGGTGGTACATCCCCTGCCGCCGCAGCCCTTCATAACGCATATTCGCCTTTTGCATCACCCGCCCCGAAGCCGCATTATGCCGAAAATGCCCCGCCTGAATGCGATTAAGCCCCAGCTGCTCGAAGCCAAACTGAATCATCAGACGCAAGGCCGCTGTCGCCAGACCGCGCCCCCAAAAGGGTTTGCCAATCCAATAACCGACTTCGGCAGTATGATGCGCCCCCTTGGGATGAATGCCCATCGCCCCGACGAACTGATTCGCACCCTTGTCAATAATCGCAAAGGTAAAGCCTTCATCATAACGCCAGCGTTCGCGAGCCTTATGGACAAACTCGGCAGCGGCTTCGGGCGGATAAGGATGCGGCACGAAGGTATTCTCCGCAATCTCGGCCGCCGAAGCCAACTCCAGAATATGCGGGATGTCACCGCTTTCAAGTGGGCGCATTCGGATAGTTTCAGCTTCCAGAACCCGCGGCTCCATGGCGCTTGAGCCTTTCATTCCTGCGTATGGCAGTCCATCGTGCGCCCCTCAATGGCGCCGGGACGCTGCTGTAAAGTCAGCGAAGTTTCCAGGGTGCTTTTATCGCGGATGACGAGCAATTCGACCTCATCATCGGGGCGGGTATGCAGAATCAGGTATGACAGCAAATCATCCAGATTCCGAATGTGATAGCCGTTGATGGCGACAATCAAATCGCCGCCGGCGCAGACTGGCGTCCCGCGCACATCGACCATCGTCTGGCCGCCGCGCAGGCCGGCCAAATACGCTGGCGAGCCTTCCGTCACGCCGCGCAGCAGCACGCCCCGCTCAACTGGCAGCCCCAGCGCCTCACTCAGCCCGGCGACGCCGAAACCGCCTTCTTCCGGCATCACCGAAATTCCCATCCAGGGATAATCGACCCGACCCTGTTGGATAAGGTCAGGCACCACGCGCCGAATGGTATCCGCCGGCACAGCGAAGCCAACCCCCTGGAAAGTCCCGTTGACGGAGTGAATGGCTGTGGTGATGCCAATCACCAGCCCGGCGGAATTCAAGAGCGGTCCCCCCGAATTGCCCGGATGTATGGGCGCATCAATCTGGATGATGGACGGATTGTCAAAGCCGGGCATCAGGCTGGCATCAATGAACTCGCCCGAACGCAGGGAGCGGCCCAAGCCGCTGACAATGCCCAGGGTCATCGAACTGTTCAAGCCAAAGGGATTCCCGATGGAAATGGCGCGCTGCCCGACCTTCACCGCAGCCGAACGGCCGAGGGGCAGGGGGGGCAGGCGCTCCATTCGGGCATCCACCTTGAGAACCGCCAAATCGCTGAAGCTGTCCAAGCCCAGCAGCCGCGCCGCGGCAACATAAGCGTTCTGCAAGGTCACGCTTAGCGCATCCGCATCTTTGACAAGATGGGCGTTGGTGATGATATGTCCGTGGCGGTCATAAATAAATCCCGAGCCGCGCTTGATGTCGGCCGCCAACCCCGCGCTATGGTGGATTTGGCTTTCGATATTCACAACAGACGGGCTGGCGCGCTGATAGAGGTTGGTCAACAGCAGATATTCGGCATCGGCCGCCTGCACAATCTCATCCGAAACGGCGGTGGGTATGCCAGCGCTGGCAGAGGCATCTGTTTGAAGCGGGAAAACCCCCTCGGGCGCGCTGACCGCGCTTTCCGAACGAAGGCGGCTGTCGCAGGCTGTCAGGATGACCAGCGCAATCATCAGAGGAAGGATCAGGCGCATTCCGATTTCCTTGGGCGTCTAGCGCAGGCTGTCGCGCAGCTTCTCTGCCAATTTGGTTTGGTCGGCATCCAGTGAATGCGGCACGGTGACCATCACGCGCGCATACAGATCGCCAAAGGCTTTGTCCTGGCGGAGTTTGGGCATGCCCTTGCCAGCCAGGCGCAGCTTTTGACCCGATTGCGTTCCCGCCCGTACTTTCATCCGCACCGGCCGCATCATCGTCGGGACTTCGACTTCGCCCCCCAGCATGGCGGTAAAGACATCCACTTTGACATCGACATAAATGTCATCGTCCCGACGCTCGAATTGCGCGTCTTCGGCAACATGAACCACCAGATACAGATGACCGGCCGCGCCGCCGCCGACCCCTGGATGGCCTTCTCCGTGCAGGCGCACCTTGGTGCCGGTGGCTGCCCCGCGCGGAATCTGAACCGTGATGTCGCGCCCGTTTTTGCTGATGATGCGGCGGGTGCCCTCGTAGGCCTCATGCAGGCTGATGGTGATGGCCTGCTCGATGTCGCCGCCAGCACGCGGATGACCGCTGGCCTGGAATCCGCCAAAGCCCGCGCCTGGGCGGCGGCGCCGGCCGCCCCCGCCAAATATCGTCTCAAATATGTCAGACGCGTCCGTATAAGCGGCGCCCCCGCCAGCGCCGTCGAAGGGGTGCTGACCATTGAAATCCTGATAATGCTGCCAATTTGCCCCGAAGCGATTGTATGCCGAACGTTTGTCATCGTCTCGCAGGACTTCATAGGCTTCGTTGACCTCTTTGAAGCGGGCTTCGGCGCCGGGATTGTTCGGGTTGGCATCGGGATGATACTGCTTTGCCTTCTGGCGATACGCCTGTTTGATTTCGTCTTCGCTGGCGCTGCGGTTCACGCCAAGGACATCGTAGTAATTTTTCATGGGTTTGTTCCGTCGCAACTTGATAACCCCTTGTGCGATTATTGTACGGCCTGTATGCCAAAGGGTCAATAAATGGGTGGGAATGCCTGCTGCTTCTTACTCTACAGCAGATTCGTTAGAATGGCGTTGGTTTTGCTGGCTGGTTCGCGGCCGCCGCCAGTCATCTGCCGTGATATGATACGATTAGTGTGTCTTGCTCAACCCGGCAATCTGCGGAAAATGCTGATGACCAAACGCAAAATCACATCCGGCTCATCCCAATCGGTGGAGGACTTTTTGAAAGCCATCTTCACCCTCCAGCAAGACCGCGGCCGCGTTTCGACCAATGCGCTGGCGGATGTGCTGAACATCACCGCGCCGGCAGTGACCGATATGGCGCAGCGTCTGGTCGAGGAAGGCACGGTCGATTATCTGAAATATCGGGGGGTGCGCCTGACGGATGAAGGCCGGCAGGTTGCCTTGAAGATGGTGCGGCGGCATCGGCTGATTGAATTGTATCTGGTGCAGGGTTTGGGCTATCAGCTGCACGAAGTCCATGACGAGGCGGAGGCGCTGGAGCATACGGTCTCTGACCGCTTTATCGAGGCGATTGCGGTCAAACTGGGCAACCCGAAATATGACCCGCATGGCGACCCGATTCCCAATATCGAAGGCATTATGCCCCAGCGCGATTTGCAGCCCCTGTCCAAGCTGGACTTGAACAAGCCCGCGCGGATTCGCCGCTTTATCACCGACAACCCCGATATGCTGCAATATACGCAGGAACGCGGCCTGATCATTGGCAGGGCGCTGGAAGTCATCGCCCGCGACCCCTTTGATGGCCCGATTACCTTGAAGGTGCAATCGGGCAGGCCGATGATTATCGGTCATACGATGGCATCATTTATCCTAGTTGAATTCTTTGACCCCGCATGATACAATCAAGACTCGTTTCTAAAGTTTAATAATCTGAGGGGATGAAAATTCAGTTTAGCCTTTCTCTGTTATCGCCTAGAGAGGCTTTTACGAAATTCGTCATGCTGTGCCTGCCATGAGAACCATGCAAGTCAAGACTCAACCAAGCCGCGCCATCAATCAGCGCGTGCGCGCCATCCTGCTGACGGGCAGGGATTCGCTGCTGTTTATCAAGCGCGTCAAACCGCATAACAGCGCGCCCTACTGGGTAGCGCCTGGCGGCGGCGTCGAACATGAGGACAGCGATTTGTTTGCCGCGCTGGAACGCGAACTCTATGAGGAACTGGGCGCGATGGCGACCGTGCTGGAAACCGCCTTCATCCTCGAGCATCAAAAGGCGGGCAAGCATCTGGAAGAGCACTTTTTTATCTGCCGTCTGGATAATTATGACCTCAGCAAACGTTACGGTCCCGAATTTGATGACCCGCAGCGCGGGGAGTTCATTCCCGAAGAAATTCCACTGGATGTCTTGGATTTGGCTCGCATCCATATCAAGACGCCCGAAATGCGCGACTGGATTATCGATAACCTCGATTACCTGCGCGAACTTCAATAAGCTGCCCGCGCATGGGTTGCATGGGCTGGTCTGTTCCGCTTGACTTCATGTTACATTGGGTGTATATTTCTTATAGCGTAGCCAGCGACCGACGCTCTCGAAATCAATGAAAACAGGTCAATCAATGAAGCAATCAACGATCCTGATGATTGAAGGCGATGTGCAAGTCAGCCAATCCGCTGCGAATTATCTGGGCGCGGCGGGTTATGAAGTCACCGTTCTCGACGATGGCCCCGCGGCATTGGAATATGTGCGTCAGCGAGGCCTGCCGCATATCGCGCTGGTCAGCTTGTCACTGCCGAGCATGCACGGCTTCGAGTTGGCGCGCAAGCTGAAGTTGATGGCGGATGTGCCGATTATCTTCGTGACCTCGGCCGATGATAAAGAGACGATTGTGCCGGGTTTGAAGCGGTATGCCGAAGATTTTATCGTCAAGCCCTTTGAACTGCCGGAATTGGAGGCGCGGATTCAAGTGGTGCTGGCGCGGATGCCCAGCTTGGATTATGCCAGCGAACCTCTTATCCGCGTGGACGACAACCTGAGCGTTGACTTTGCCCATAACCGCGTGGTCGTTGGCGGCGAGACCATCGGCTTGACCCCCATCGAGTCCGCCCTGCTGTATGTCCTGCTGCGCAAAGCCGGGCAAGTGGTCGAGAATCGGATGTTAATTGCGCGGATTTGGCCGGCGCAGGGTGTTTATGAAGATACCCTGCGGGTACACATGCACCGCCTGCGGCGCAAACTGGAAGCGGATTCTCATCATCCTTACTATATCCGCACCGAACGCGGTCAGGGATACCGCTTCACACAGCGCCCGCCCGACCTTTTCGCTGACCGCCCCTAGAAGCCGATAAAATGCGGCCCGACAGCAAAAGAATGGTGCCTTTGGCAGCTGTGCATTATGATAAGTGCGCCCCATACGCGGCAAAGGAGCAGCGCCGATGCGCATCACAGTGGGACTCGCCCAAATTTATCCGAAACTGGCCGACCTCGGACATAACCTCGATAAACACCTGGATTATGTCCAGCAGGCGCTTGACCGACAGGCGGATTTGATTGTCTTCCCCGAACTGTCGCTGACGGGCTATCAGGTGCAGGATTTGGTGCCAGAGGTTGCCATCCACAGCGAAGCCGATGACCCCATTTTTGCGCGGCTGCTGGGCGCCAGCCAAAAAATTGACATCGTGGTTGGCTTTGTCCATGAGGATAACCGCAAACGTTTTTACATCGCCAACGCCTATCTGTCGGCGGGCGAAGTGCTGCATATCCATCACAAGCTCTACCTGCCGACTTATGCTATGTTCGATGAATCGCGTTACTTTGCGCGGGGCAATCGGGTTCGCGCCTTCGATACCCGCTTTGGTCGTCTGGGGATGCTGATTTGCGAGGACTTTTGGCATGTCTCGCCGGCCTGGCTGCTGTGGCTGGATGGCGCGGATGTCCTCATCCTGAACAGTTCCAGCCCCTCGCGCGGCCTGGGCGAGAGCGAACGTCTGGCTGGCACGCGTTGGGTTGAACTGGTGAATCAGGCTTATGGCAGTATGTTCACCAGCTATATCCTCCATTGCAATCGGGTCGGCTATGAAGATGGCAAGAATTTCTGGGGCGGCTCCTCGGTGGTGGACCCCGATGGCGAGTTTATGACGCGGAGCCTGTATTTTGAGGAGGCGCTCATCACCCAGGAGATTGACCTCAACCAGCTGCATCGCACCCGCGCCCGCCTGCCGCTTCTGCGCGATGAGCGGCCGGGCTTGGTGCGGCGGGAGTTGACCCGTATTTTGAACGAAAGCCTGGCTTAGCGAGAGCCTGTGGATTGCGGGAAAGATTACGACATTTTGCTCATCTGAGGGACAAGGGGAGATGAACCATGCCTGATTACGACATTTTGCTGCGCAATGGCACGATTTACAACGGCACAGGCGCCGCGCCCTTCACGGGCGACCTAGCGATTTATGGGGATAGAATCGCGGCTGTTGGCGCTCTGAGGGATGCGAGCGCGGCCCAAGTCATTGACTTGGATGGCTTGGCGGTGGCGCCAGGCTTTATCAATATGCTCAGCTGGGCGACCGAATCCCTGATTGAAGACGGGCGCAGCATGAGCGACATCAAGCAGGGCGTGACTCTCGAAGTCATGGGCGAAGGCACATCCATGGGCCCGCTGAGCGACGAGATGAAGGCCTATCACGATACCATCCTTTCGACAACCGATATTCGCTATGACATCGAATGGACGACCCTGGGCGAATATCTGGAATTTCTGGAGCGCAGGGGGGTGGCCGCCAATGTCGCTTCCTTTGTGGGTTCATCCACCCTGCGGATTCATGCTGCTGGCTATGATGACCGCGAGGTCACAGCGAGCGAAATGACGGCAATGAAGGCCTTGCTGCATCAGGCGATGAGCGAAGGCGCGATGGGCATGTCGGCTGCCCTGATTTATCCACCGGCAGCTTATCAAACGACGGCGGAACTGGTTGAACTGTGCCGCGTTGTTGCCGAATATGGCGGGATGTACATCACGCATCTGCGCAGCGAAGGCGCCCAGTTTATGGAAGCGCTGGATGAGATGATTGACATCATGCGCCAAACTGGCGTGACCGGCGAGGTTTATCATCTCAAGGCAGCGGGTCGGCTCAACTGGCACAAGATGGAGGCGGCAATATCAAAAATCGAAGCGGCGCGGGCGGAGGGCCTGGCATTGACGGCGGATATGTACACCTATACCTACAGTGGCACTGGTTTGACCTCCTGCATCCCCGCCTGGGCGCATGATGGCGGTTTTCACAAGCTGATTGAACGGCTGAAAGATGCCGAAACCCGCGCAAAGATCAAATCCGAAATGACCTTGCCCGCGGACGAATGGGAGAATATGTTTTATGAAAACGGCGCTGATGGCATTCTTCTGGCGGGATTCGCCCAACCGGAACTGCGCCGCTATCAGGGCAGGACGCTGCGCGATGTCATGGCAGAGCGCGGCACATCGGCGACCGATACGGTGCTGGACTTGCTGATTGAGGATAACAGCCGCATCTTCACGCTCTACTTCAGCATGTCGGAGGACAACCTGCGCAGGCAAGTGGCTTTGCCCTGGGTGAGCTTCTGCTCTGATGCGGGTTCGATTGCCACCGAAGGCGCCTTTTTGAGTTATCATCCTCATCCGCGTGCCTATGGCAGCTTTGCCCGCGTGCTTGGCAAATATGTACGCGATGAGGGACTGCTTAGCTTGTCGGATGCGGTTCGCCGCCTGTCCGGCTTTGCCGCTGACAATCTCAAGCTCAAGGGGCGCGGCTATCTCCAGCCGAATTATTTTGCGGATGTCGCCATTTTTGAGCCGTCTCAAGTGCAGGATTATTCTGTGCCGGGCAATCCACATCAGTATAGCGATGGCATGATTCATGTATTTGTCAACGGGACGCAGGTACTCAAAGACGGGGTTCACAGCGGCAATCTTCCTGGACGAGTCGTGCGGGGGCCTGGCTGGACATCAGCCTGATGCAACCCCTCGGTTTTTTGTACGTAGATCATAAGGCAGGGGCAGTCTGCGCCGAGCATGATTCAAAAGACCCGCACTTATTGGGGGTCATATCGGGGAAATCGCTTGTGTTATGATATAATCAGACTGTAGAATGAGCATAACAAACGAAAACAATATGATGAAGGAGCAATCATGAACTTTGGTTCACTACTGCAAGTTGTCGCAATACTGGCATTCGGGGTAGGCATCCTCGGTGTTGCCCTCGCTTTCACCCTGGCGTCGCAGGGGCGGTCGGCACGCGGCAGCGGCATCCTCGCGCTGGTGGGATTTGTCGCTGGCATCCTGCTGTTTGTCGTCAGTTCCGGCATTCTGATTGTGCAGCCGGTCCGCGCGGCGGTTATCGTCAATGTGCTGTCCGGTGAACTGGAAGAACCAGCGCGGGCGCCGGGGACATCTATCATCATCCCCGGCTTGCAGGAATACATCATCTATCCGACCGACCAGCAGGAATACACCATGTCCGGCATCACGCGGGAAGGGCGGATACAGGGGGACGACGCTGTGGAGGCTTTGACGGTCGATGGTCAGGAAGTCCGTCTCGATATCACGGTTCTTTATCGCATTGACCGTTTCGATGTGAATAAAATTCACCTGAACTGGCAGAATCGTTACGAATCGGATTTCATCCGCCCGACGGTGCGCGCGGTTGCCCGCGATGTCGTTTCACAATTTGAGGCCGAGGCGATTTATGGTCTCGAACGCGAGGCTCTTGGCGGACAGATTTCGCAGCGGGTCAGCGAAGCGATGCAGAACGAAGGCTTGACCCTGACCTCGCTGCTGGTGCGCCAAATCGACTTCAATGATGCCTTCGCCCAATCCATCGAGGAAAAGCAGATTGAGGAACAGAAGCTCCAGCGCGCCCGCACCGAAGCCGAACGCGTTCGCACCGAGGCGAGCGGTCAAGCGGATGCCGCCGAAGAAGCCGCCCGCGGCCGCGCCAATGCCCGCTTGATTGAGGCCGAAGCCGAAGCGCAGGCATTGCGCGTCATCAGCGACCAGATTGCCGCCAACCCCAATCTCATCCAATATCTGTATGTCGCCAACCTGTCCGATAATGTTTCATTCGCGCTGCTGCCCTCGGATTCACCCTTTATCTTCAACGTCGATGATTTCACCGAGCTTGGCGCGGACTTCGAAGCCCCACAGACGCGCGACCTTGAACTGACGGGCTCGAATTAGAGCAGCCAAGACAGCGCTGGCACACCAAGCCGAGCGGCTGCTATGACAAAAATGGCGTTCTCGATGGAGGACGCCTTTTTCGCTTTGGGTCTGTTGATACTTGTGAGCCAATCCTTCAACATCGGGTTATAATAGATGAAACAAGTTGAAAGATGCGGTGCTTATGAACTCATCCACAGTTGAACTGCAACTCCCAGCCGAGATTTATGAGCATGCCCGACAGATTGCCAAGGATGGCAATCGTTCCGTCGAGTCGGTTCTGCTGGATGGATTAGCGTTGCTTTTTGGCGTTTCGCCCGGTGTGGAGATTGCGCCCGATGAGCTTGAAGGCTACACCGACAGCCAATTATGGGCGGTGGTTCATCAACGGCTTGCCTGCTCCCAGGATACCCGCCTGCATGAACTGATGGCTCTTGGCGAACAGGGGCAGATGACCGACGAGGAAAAGGCTGAAATGACAAGCCTGATTGACCTGGTCGATCATCAGATGCTCTTGCGCTCCGAGGCGCTTCTCCTGTTGAAACAGCGTGGACATCATGTCGAGAAGCAACTCAAACTCGAGGGATAATGAATGGGTCGTATTCCGGCTGATTTACGGCGGCAGGTTATTGAGCGGGCGCGTGGACACTGTGAATACTGCCAAACACAACAGATTATTGTGGTGTCAATAGAGATAGACCATATCATCCCGAAGTCTGCTGGTGGTAAAACGGTATTGGACAATCTGTGCCTGGCGTGTGTTGGCTGTAATGGTTCCAAGCTCAATTTTCAAGTCGGGATTGACCCCGAAACAGAAATGGAAACGCCACTCTTTAATCCGCGTGTTCAAAACTGGAACGACCATTTTCGCTGGAGCGAGGACAGTTCACAGGTCGTTGGTTTGACTGCAATCGGTCGAGCGACAATCGTCCGTCTGCGAATGAACCGCGACAGAGTTGTGCATTCTCGACAGCGCTGGGTTGAAGCAGGCTGGCATCCTCCAAAAGCCTGACCAACGGAAACGCATAAAACACTTGAACAGATGGCTCTTAACCCTTCTGTGCCTGTCTGCTACACTGGCGCTTGCGCTGGATGAAGATGAGAGTTTTCCCTTGCTTGACCGCTATTTTTATACCTTTCACAATCCCGCCGGCAGCCACCTCGTGCGCGGGAGCGGGAGCTTCCCCGATGTCGAGGTGATTGACATCCCCTTGCGCGGCAAACCCGCCTGGGCTGTCGGCTATGCGATGGAGTCTGCGGTCTGGCATATCGTCATGGATAATGGCGACTTGCAGGTCGTCGAACTCCAGGCGGACGGGACGGCGACCGCGCTGGGATTTCAGGCGAGGTGGTTTGGCGCGGCGCAGCCGCCGCTGGTCGGCGTCTCGATGGTCGAGGGCACTTATGTTATGCGCAGCGACGATACGGTGTCGCCCTGGTCGCATCCGATACCGGTCAACGATTTTGAAGTGCTGTATGTGAATCGGCTGGGCGAGCTTGTGCTGGGGCAGGAAGCCGGCGTCGTTGCCCGGCTGCCAGTGAAGGCGCAGCCAGATGCCCGCTTGGTGGTGAACCGCATCGGTCAGATTGCCCTGTACGCCAATGCCACCGACCAGCGTTATGTCCATGGCATTATGGGCGACCGACTGGAAGGCGCGACCCTGTTGATACTCGAAGTCAGAGACAGCCAGATTCAGGTCTTGGCGCGGATTGATTTGCCGGGCGAAGATGTCTATGAGGGCATCGCGCCATTCTGGGCGGATGTTGACGGCGACGGCAGAGAAGATTTGGTGACGACCGTCGCCAATGGCTCGCTGGGGGCGCGTTTGCGAGCCTATCTCTGGGATGGGGGGCAAATTCGGCAGGCGGTGGATGGCCCGGCCATCGGCCGGGGCAATCGCTGGCGGCATCAACTGACGGCCGGGCCTTTTGGGCCCCATGGCGAAATCGAAATCGCGGCTGTCCTGACCCCGCATATAGGCGGGACGCTGGAGTTCTATCGCTTCGATGGCGCCTCATTGCGGATTGCCGCGCGGCTGGGCGAGGTCACCACGCACCGCATCGGCTCGCGCAACCTTGACCAGACGGCGGCGGGTGATTTCGATGGCGATGGTCATCCCGAAGTGCTGGTGATGGATTTGTCCCGACGCCAGATTGTCGCGGTGCAGCGTCAGGCGGCGGGCGCGGAAGAAGTCTGGCGTTTGGATGCCGGGCAGGAAATCACCAGCAATTTCGCGCCGGTCGAACTGCTGGAAAACCGCCTGGCGCTGGCGGTCGGCACGGCGGACGGGCGGCTGCGAGTCTGGATGCCGCGTTAGCCCTTGGATGAGTTTGTCAAAGGGTCACCTCCATGGTCTTGAGCACCAAATCAATGGGCGTGAAGATCGTGGCGCGGCGCGAGCCGGCAAACAGCAGCCCCACCGCATCCAGGCTGCCGACCTCGATAACCAAAGCGCCCGAATCCCCCCCCTGGCTCATCGGCGTTGCGATGATCTGGCCCACAAAACGCGCCTGCT
>DAOUKA010000261.1:0-4355 GCA_034421915.1 Anaerolineae bacterium | reverse complement strand
ATGCCATCCCCAAGCACTGGTACAAGAACTTTAACAACAAGGTGCATACCTTCCTTATTGGCAAGCAGACCTTCGCGCTGGATGATTTGTGCGCCCGGTTTGCTGTGCAGGCCGGCCGGGTATTAAATGGATAGAGCTTATTATCTTGAAGTGCCGGGATGCGAGGAACAAGTGATGCTGCTGCGCTATAAATAGCAAGAACAAGCCCGAAGACTGCACGGGAACGATACGGGATGGCGTGCTTAACGCAGGCGGTGCAGAATAAATTGCTCAAAGGATTCGAGCTTCATGGGCTGGCAACCTCGTTATGGGAATGGACAATCATCATAGCTTTACAATCATTCAACTTCAATGCACACGCCATGATGGTCGCTCAAGACAGAACCATTCTCGTCAAAACGACTGATGAACTGCATTGATTTTACCTGAATGTCAGGCGTCAATGCCACATGGTCGATAAAGCGCTTGTCCAAGGCGGCGTCAAATTCACCGGCTGTCGGCATCGTCCAGCCGGCGAAGGTGAGCTCGCGCTTTCGATTGACAGGTTCTGATGGATATGGATAATTTTTGGGCGGGATTTGCAAGTTGAAATCGCCAAGCAAGACTGTCCTCTGACGGTGCCTTGCTCGTGGGAGGATGTCCTGCCGCAGCGCGTCCAGATATTCACCGGCTGCCTGCCAGGGCTGCTTGCGTTTTTCTGCCCATTGCTTTCCGTTGCGATAATTGCGATAGGGGATGCACATGCCGACAATGGACAAGTCAAGCCCGCCAGCCCGCGTTGTTCCACTGACAAAACGACCTTCTGGCAAACGCTCCGACCCCAAGCTGTCGACATGGCGCCAGCCGAATTGGCTCCACAGCGCCACTTTTCGGGCGCCCCGCTTTTCATATTTGCCCCAGCCGGACAAATGACTGGTGATCATGTATCCGCCGTCTGGCAAGGTTGCCGGATAGGCTTCCGTCAGGCAGATTATATCCGCGCCTTTTTCGGCGATGAGCGCTCGGATTTTTTGAAATCGTCCGGTTTTGGAACGCGGGCTGGCAATCTCGGTATTCCAGTTCAGGATTTTCATTTTGCGCGTTCTCTGATTTTTTTTACAAGCCCGCTTTGTGGAGCTTATCCTGAAGGGTTTGTCCTTTTCATGGCAATCGTCAATAGCCAACCAGTATAACACCGCGACGCGCTTTCCTCGAAGCCAAACTCATCCTGTCGCCAGGCTGCTTTGGCTTTTAATATAGGACAGCAAAAACCAACGATGATGCGAAAGATGCGTCTGCCGATGCCTTCAGTCCGTTTGCCTGTCCTGGTTCTCATCAGCCTGCTTTGCCTGCTGCCCGCGCAAGCGCAGAGCGACAGGGATGCCATCCCCCAGCCAGAACCGCGCCCCATGCCAAGCGCGGTGCTGGTCGAAGGGGATGTGTGGCTGGAATGGTACTTCTCGTCCATTATGCAAGGGGGTGTTGGTCTGCTTCGCCTGCAAGCCGCGTCCATTCATCAGGCGCGGCTTTTGTTCCTGGGCGGGGAATTCCCTTTTTTCCAGCTTGAAGGCGATGGCTGGTATGCCTTGGCCGCGGTCAGTATGAATGTGCGGCCGGGTGATTATGAACTGACGGTGCTGGCGCAAGCGGGCGCGGGCGCTGTCAGGTTCAGGCGGGAAGTTCGGGTCGAGGCTGCTAATTATATCACCCAGGATTTTAATATCCCTGGCGCCCGCGCCTATCTGGCTGACCCCGAACTGGAGGCGGCCGAGTTCGCCAAACTGGATGCGATAACGGCGGCGGTTACTTCTGTGCCGCTCTGGGATGCAGTTGGCTTTGCGCTGCCGCTGGCATCCCAAACCACCTCTCCCTTCGGCGCTTATCGTCTCTTGAATCAGGGCGTGCGAACCCGGCACACGGGCTGGGATCAACGCGCAGCGGCGGGGACGCCCGTCAAATCGGCTGCGGCTGGTGTGGTTGCTTTCGCTGGCAGGCTGGATATACGCGGCAATTATGTCATGATTGATCATGGTTATGGCATCTATTCCGGCTATGCCCATTTCTCAGAGTTGCAGGTAACGCGCGGGCAGCGCATCGCCGCCGGGCAGATTATCGGCATGAGCGGCAACAGCGGCCGCAGCAGCGGCCCCCACTTGCATTGGGAGATGGCCGTCCATGGCGAATGGGTTGACGGACTGGCATTTATCAAGCTGTGGCTGCCGACCCGCTGCGCGGCGCGGTGCGCCGACTTTGGCTGATTGGCAAAAACCAGGTTCTCGCAAAACGGCAAAACACGGTATAATGCAAGCGTGAGTATTTTGGGGATGCCTTGATGCACGCGCAGGAGGGTAAGATGCAGGAGAATGTCCGCTTCCAGTTGATGGTCAGACGCGGCCCCCAACCCAATCAAAGTTATGAAATCACCCAGGATCTCACCACCCTGGGGCGCGATATTACCAACGATATTGTGATTAATGACCGCGAAACCAGCCGCCATCATCTGCGCCTGCTGCGTTCGGGCGACAGCATCACTTTGGAAGACTTGGGTTCTACCAATGGGACGTTTGTCAATGGCAAGCGGGTAGCCGGTGTCACGCCGCTGCAAAATGGCGATATGATTGGGCTGGGCGAGACAGTGACCCTGGGATTGGACATCAAGCGGCCGCCGCAGCCCGCCCCCGTCACGCCACCGCCCGCATCGGATGAGTTGGACACACCGCCGCCGGCTGAAAGCGCCTATGCCGCCGCGCCAGTCCAGCCGCCAGAACATGGCTATCAGCCAGCCGCCCCCGCAGACCCCTATGCGCCGCCGGCTGGCCAGGCACATCCACAGCAGCAGCCGAACTATCCGGCTTATGCCGAACAGCCGCCGCAGCCGGCTGGCTATGGCATACCCGCGCCGCCACAGCAATACGCGGGTTATGATTATGACCCCTATGCCGTGCGCGAAGAGGGCGGCTCATCGTCATGGCTGATTGTGGGATGTTTTGTCTTTTTTGTGCTGGCTTTTGTCTGCTTCGGTATTGTTGGACTGGTCTTGATCGATACCCTCAACCTCTGGTGCGAAGTGCCGCTTGTCACGCAGGTTGTGACGGCAATGGGGTATTGCGCCTGACATCGTTATAAAACCCCAACCCGTGAACGGAAAGTCGCCCCTTGCTCGAAGGGATGTGTTAGCCTGCTCCTGAAGCAGAACACACCCAAGGAGCGCTCATGTTCAACTGGCTAAGCAACTGGTTCAGGGTTCGGCGCAAGCGGCTGCGGCTCCAGGCGCCACATATCGAAAGGGTGGCGGCGCACCGGGGCTTTCATCTCAATCCGGCGCTGGATGTCCATTCGGCGCAGGTCTACGAAGGTTCGCCCTGGGTCTATATCGCCATCAATCGCATTGCCGAAGCGGGCGCCCTGGTGCCGCTGCACGTGTTTAAGCTGGAGGGCGAAGCTCGAATCGGCATCGAGAATCATCCCCTGGAGCGGTTATTCAGCAATCCCAATCCACTGACCAGCCGCTTTGAATTGTTTGAACAGACCTTGGGGTCGCTGGAACTCCACGGCAATGCCTACTGGTTTCTCGTCGGTGATTCGCTGGGGAAGCCGCGTGAAATCTGGGTGCTGCGGCCCGACCGCGTGACGATTGTGCCGCACAAGACGCAGGTGGTGGGCGGCTATCTGTACGAGATTGACGGTCAGCATATCCCCTTGGATGTGATGGAGGTCATTCATTTTCGGCGCTGGCATCCCGCCAACGATTATTATGGGCTGTCGCCGATTGCCGCAGCCCGCAACGCGGTTCTCAGCGACAGGCACATGGCTGACTGGAATCGCAAGGCCTTTGGCCAGGATCATGGCGTGCCGGCCGGCATCGTCAACATCCCTGATTTTATCTCCGATACCGATTTCGAGCGCATCAAACGCGAATGGCGCAGCAATTATGGCGGCACCGAGCGCAGAACCGCCTTTCTGCGGGGCGGGGCGGTCACTTGGCAGAACATCGGCCTGACGCACAGCGACCTTGATTTCTTGCAGGGGCGCAAGGCACAGCGCGACGAAATCCTGAACATCTTCGGCATTCCAGTCGGGCTGGTTAGCGAGAACGCCACCGAAGCCAATGCCAAAGTTGCCGAGCGCCTGTTTATCGAGCGCACCCTCTATCCCAAACTGGTGCGGCTTGCCCAAAAAATCAGCCAGGAACTGCTGCCTTTTTATGGCGAGGATCTCATCGCTGAATACGATGATATTCGCCCGACCGATGCGGAGGCGCGGCTGGACGAAATCCGCACCGCCTATCCCCTGCTGAGCATCAACGAATTGCGAGCGAATTATTATCAGCTGCCGCCAGTTGCCTGGGGCGATGTCCCGACAGGCATGACCCCGCC
>DAOUKA010000260.1:0-2579 GCA_034421915.1 Anaerolineae bacterium | reverse complement strand
ACCTGCGGGCTGCGGTCGGTATCCAGCCAGATGCGCTCGGCAAAATCGGGGCCGGGCAGCGCCAGGTTTTCTTTTGGAATCGTGGCTGAGCGGTGATTCAACAGATAATCGGCATCATCGCCCAGATAGGCCGCGATTTCATCGACTTGTATGTCGGGGCTTGCTGTCAGCATTATGCTATCCTTTTCTGTGGTTGGTTTCATCATGCTTAGATTATAACAGCAAAAAGTTATAGTTCCCCGCCCTTCGTGGTAAAATTGGAAGAGATTGATGAGGTTCTTGCCAGCTATGGCGAAAAACAAGGATGGGTGATGTCCAATGAGGAAAAGCTGAAACAGCTGCGGCGGGCGGCAGAGGCCCGTGACCCGGAGCAGTGTCAGTTTCTGCTGAAAAGCCTGTTTATGAACATGGAGTTTTTTTTGGCTTTGGCGGTGGTGATAGAGCGGGCGGGTTCCTTTCTGGAGACCTTTGAGCATTATTATCCGAATGCCAGATTCGCGCGGCAAATCCTGATGCAGATGGTCAATACTGGCACTGCGCCGGCGCGGCTGCCGCCCGAAGCCCAGCGCGACTTTGCCTATCCGGGCGCTGCCAATTATATGAAGGCGCTGGGGGATTTGGCGCATGCCCTGCAAAAAGGCCCGCTGCCGCCGCGCGTGGGTTATCTGGTGAGCGCGGCCGTGAATGCGATGATGGCGGAATTGGTGGAGCATTATTATGGCGGTCATATCGAGCAGTGGACTTTCCTGCGCGAGCATCCCGCCGACCCCAAATCACAGGCAATCGCCTATGCCTTCTGGACGGATGCCGATGTTGCCCTGCTTGATGTCGACCATTGGCTTCAGGTTGCCGACAGCATCGAGCGCAAGCTGGCGCGGCAAAAGCGATGACCGGCGCCTGACCACATCCAGCAGCTTGGCGGGAGGCGGAACAGATGGACATCCTGTTATTCATTAGCTGCAACCTCTTGCTGATGAGCGCCTTTTTTCTGGCGGGCATGTATCAGTTTATGCAGGTGGACGACAAGCGCAAGCGTCAGCCTGCCGACCGCCTGCGGCGGCCGCTGTCGCTTATCGACCTGGAACTGGATGCTGCCGAATTTCAGGAGCTTGTCCGCGCTGAACGTTATGACGAGGCGCTGCAAGGGCTGATGAAGGCTGCCGATGTCGACCGCTTTACGGCAGAATCTGTCATTGAAGGCCTGAAAAAGCAGGAATGCCGCCGGCAGCAATCGGGAACGCGGTCATCTGGCTGAAATATCTTTCCTGAACATTCTGTATTATACTATAAGCACCTGAATTCTAAATGGAGGAGAAGGGGATGATGAAAACTATCAGAAAGCCCTCTGTCTGGCTGGGCGCGGCGGTGGGCGCTTTGCTTACGCCAGTGGTGATGTCGCTCTTGTTTTTGGCTGACCAGATGGCTGGTCTGCCTTTTATCCCGTTTGATGTATTTGACTTTGTATCGCGGAATCTGCCAGGGCCGCTATTGACCTTCGGCATTGATATAATGGTGGACATCATCATCGCCTTCAACTTGGGCGAGACATCCACCGCCGCCAAAGCTGCCGAACAGGTGATGGGGCTGGGGGCATTTTGGATCTTGGGCGTATTGGTGTCGATGCTCCTGTTTATCATCATCAATCGCGGTCAAACCACCAGCCGCCGGCTGTCTGCGGGGTTCATCATCGGTTTGGGCTTTGGCTTAGTGATGATGCTGATTTCCAGTCAGATCAATCTGACGGCGACTGCGCCGGCTGCCTTGCAGTTTGTCTGGGTTTTGCTGGTCTTCGTCGGCTGGGGCATGGCGGCAAACTGGAGCTATAACCGTCTGGCGCACAGCGAGGAGAGGCCCGAGGACAGTGCCGATGAAATCGTTAGCGTGAATGCGCTTAATCGCCGCCAGTTTATGGTGCGGGTTGGCGGGGCAAGCGCGACCCTGACTGTGATTGGGGCGGGGCTGGGCGCTTTTCTTGGCAATCGCCCGGCTGAGGGTCAGCTGGCTGTCGATGCCGAAGCGGCTGCTGATGCCGATGTCGGTCAGGCTGCCTTGCCCAACGTAGACGATAACTTGCAGCCAGCGCCGGGAACCCGCCCGGAATACACGCCGCTTGACGATCATTACCGCATTGACATTAGCTCGCGCCCGCCGGTGATTAACTCCAGCGAATGGCGTCTGGATGTGACGGGTTTGGTGGATCATCCGGTCAGCCTGTCGCTGCAAGACCTTTATGACCAATTTGAACGGGTGGAGCGCTTTGTTACGTTGTCCTGCATCAGCAATCGCATTGGCGGGACGCTCATCAGCACGACCAAATGGTCGGGATTTCGTATGAATGACTTTCTGGAACTGGTTCAGCCCCAGGCGGATGCGGTGGCTCTCAAGATCATCGGCGCGGATGGCTTTGATGAATATGTGATGCTGGATGTGATTGCGGCTGATGAGCGCATTATGTTCGCCTATGAATGGGACGACCAGCCGCTCAAGCAGAAGCATGGCTTCCCGCTGCGGATTTACATTCCGGATCGTTATGGCATGAAGCAGCCCAAGTGGATTGAGAGCATCGAATTTGTCGATGC
>DAOUKA010000259.1:0-2106 GCA_034421915.1 Anaerolineae bacterium | reverse complement strand
AAGGTTGGTCAACACCTGCGCCAGACGGTCCCCATCACCGGCAATCGGCGGCACCCCCTCAGCAGACGATTCCAGTCGGATGCCATGATTTTTGGCGACTACAACCAAGCTCTGGACAACGGCATCGGTAAGCTGCGCCATATCAATAGCTTCATTTTTCATCGACAGCCGCCCCGCTTCGAGGCGCACCAAATCAGTCAATTCAACCACCATCCGATTCAGACGGCTGGCTTCTTCAAAGATAATCTGTCCCGCTGCTTGAGGGTCTTTTGCCGCGCCCTCGACAATCGCCTGCGAATAGCCCTGAATGGATGTCAAGGGGGTCTTCAAATCGTGCGAGACATTGCCAAGAAAATCACGCTGGGCGTTATTGGCGGCGAGGACTTCTGCTGTCATCCGATTGAAGGACTCCGCCAAAGAGCGCAGCTCCGGCGGGCCGCTGACCGGCACATGCACACCATAATTTCCGCGTGCCACATCGGTCGCCGCTTTGGCAACACGCTGCAAGGGTTTGGCAATCGTGCGGCTAATGAGCGCCGCCAGAATAACCGCAAAAACAATGCCCACAATCCCCGCCTGAATCAGCGGCGGCGCCAAGGCGTTGCTAAAATCTGCCAGGGTCTCTTGCAGGCTGACCGTTGGCCGCGGCTCGGCCAGAATCCACAGGCTGTCCCCCCAAACCCGCCCAAAAATCAAGCGCTGCTGACGAAACAGCACACCGCCATAAAGCCATTCGCTCCCCTCGGGGTCAGAGAATTCGCCAAAAATTTGGTCAACGTCACGCACCAGAACTTTGCCCAATTGATCATTATGATACTTATCCACCCGCAGATTAATCGCTTGTCCGATTTCATAATGGCTGGCGCTGTCATAGAGGATGGTCGTGCCCTCCGGCGTGACATGGATATGCAGGGTTCGCACCTTGCGTGATTCGGCAAAAGCAGCTAAAAATTCCGGAATCCGCTCCTGAATAAAAGCGAAGTTGGCATGAGTCGGCAAATTAGCGACAAACTCACGCAGATTCAAGCCCTGCGTCAAGGCCGCCAGACGCTCATAGGTTGGCTCCGAGGGCGCAGGTCGATTGCCAATCAGCACCATCAGCGCACTGGCAATCACACCCAGGGTCACCAGCAGCAGCACCAGATACGAGGTCAGCAAACGCAGCCGCAAGCTGAATGAAAAACCGAGCCGCCTATTTTTCATCGAGCTTGTAACCTACCCCCCAGACCGTCTCAATCACCGCATCCATGCCGCGCAGCTTGTGCCGCAGATGCGCAATATGAACATCCACCGTCCGCGTCTCCCCGGCAAAGGCATATCCCCAGACCACATTTAAGAGTTTTTCCCGACTGAACACGATGCCTTTATTTTCTAGCAGGGTTTGCAGCAAATCAAATTCCTTCATGCGCAAGTCCACCGTGCGCCCTGCGACTTCAACCAGGCGGCGCTGTATATCAATCCTGAGATTGCCGACTGCGATCTCTGGCGCATCATCGCGGCTGTCGCTGCGGTCGGTGCGGCGCAGAATCGCCTTGACGCGGGCGACTAATTCACGCGGGTTAAATGGCTTCGTCAAATAATCATCCGCCCCCAGTTCCAAGCCGACAATTTTATCGATGTCATCACTCCGCGCCGTCAGCATAATAATCGGCACATCCGATTCGGCGCGGACTCGGCGGCAAACCTCCAGCCCGTCCATGCCAGGCAGCATCAAATCCAGCACGACCAGATTGGGTTTGTCCTCCAGGATCGTCCACAGCGCATTAACGCCGTCAGTCGCGCTCATCACGCGATAGCCATCCTGCTCAAGATACATCTTGGCCAGGTCGATAATCCGCTGTTCGTCATCCACCACCAGAATGGCATCACTCATCGGCAATCCCTTACAAACAGGTTTCAAACTTGTTCATACTGTAATCATTATCACGCATAAAGGTGACAGCGGCGTCATGCTTATGTAAATTTCATGTAAAATTTGGGGATTATGTACTTTAGTAGCCAAATGCGCTATTCTTGCTTGCGGTCTTGCCAATCTTGAAGTTGGCGAGGGGTAGTAGCCATCAGGCTTCGATAGTGTTTCTTCTCACCATTGCCCAACTTATAGAT
>DAOUKA010000258.1:0-1990 GCA_034421915.1 Anaerolineae bacterium | reverse complement strand
AGCAGAATAGCATCCTGTGCCAAGCCCGTCAAAGATGTGACCAGCAGCAATGTCAGCACAAGACTAAAAATTAGCAGACGTTTGAACATATTATCCTCCAATAGTGTATAGGTTTTTGGAACAGTCATTGATTCGCAGCGTCATTTTATTCGCTTTCATCTTAAAGCGCAAGTTTGTCTGGCTGTCGGGAGTGTCTAATTTAGTAGATATAGGAAGTGGATGAGATGGGCCGGATAGTCAGGATGCTTGTGCTTGTACAACTGCCGGCGATTCCAAGCAACAACAAACAGCTTCACCACCCGAGCCAAAGCCTCTATACAACGCGAAAAACAGCGTGAGCGCCGCGCCAGACGAGCCAAATAATGACGCAGCTCGGCATTCACCCCCTCCACCCGATATGTTTGGCTCTTGTCACGCAGGGCAGCATGGATGCCCGGCGCATAGAAAAGCGCAGAATGGGTCGACAAACCATCACTATAGTACCAAACAGCTTGAGGCGCTTCATCCAACATCGCCTGCATGACCGCTTCCGTCCGATGATAACCCACCCGCCATCCCACTACGGCGCTTGTGTCCCGCTCCACCAGGGTCATCACATAGACCTCGTTTTTTCTCACCCACAAAGCTGAACAGCTCATCCTGTTCAATCACTACCACCTCTTCAGGCAAGGGTGGGCTGTCAGGCAAAGTCGCCACATAAGCATGGATCCAGTTGATCACTGTTTGATGATGCACAGCCAAGTGCCGGGCAATCCGCCGAAAATTCATCCCATCGGCGTAGAGGCGTACAGCCTGTTGACGCATCTCATCCCGGGTAGCCGGGCTCTTTGGGATGAGGGGTGTAAGGCCGCTGACAGTGCTTGCATTTGAAGCGCTGGCTGCCGACACCGGTTCGCCCGGCTTTGATTTGATGGTCTGTCGCTTGACGGTAAGGGCAGGTGTTCATCTCTGCATCCTGTCTCACATCCACTGATTTAGACACTCCCTTTTATGCGTCTGATTCGGGGCTTGAGCGCCGGGTCCCATACTTTCAAACTTCAGTTGGAAGGAAGTGCAGGAGTCAATATGCAAAGCAATGCCCAATTCGTGGTACGCGGATTTAGGAGAGCCAGCAGGAAACGAGCGCGACTACCGCAATTACCAGAAGCATAAATTGAGCGACAGCCGCGATGGACGCGGCTCAAAGTGGCAGTGACCAAATCATCGACGCCCTGATTAAGGAGGTTATCTTCCCGCCGTCGTTGAGTGATGCCTCCTGATCTTATGTCCACAATATTTTCAGCCAATTTGAAAATGCGTGACCAAATAGTCGCCCTTTGGGGACAAAAGTGTGCTAGGGTACAAGCATCGTTAAATGGAACGAAGGGGGATAAGAATAACAGACGATAACAAGAGACTTATTTCCGGGTACATAACAAGGCGGTTGTGTCGTGTGAATCGGCTGGTGACAGGGCAAATTGCACACGACACATTCACAAACCTGCTCGATATTTAGCAGGATAGTCCGATTATACGCAAGAAACAGCTAAAAGTCTAGTGAAGGAGACAATTTCATGGCTTGGACAACTCCCAAGACCGATTGGACAACTGGCGAATTGGTTTCCGCCAGCGATATGAACGCCATTGGCAAAAATCTGGCGACACTCAGAAATAAAGCAATCGCAGTTGGTGGAACGACAGCAGGTATCGATGCAAATCTTGGAAACGAATTTGTCGATGTAGATAGCAACACCCTGAATCTGACAATCGCGACAGCAGGTGGGGATGTAATGGTATATTTTTGCGGCTCTGTAGACCGGAGGGGCGGGACAACATCCACAAGAATCCACATTGATATCGATGTAGATGGCACACGGCAGGGTGGCAACGATGGCATTTTAGTATACCAGATCAAGACGGACCAACACAACATGAGTTTTATGCGTCTGATTCAGGGCTTGAGCGCCGGATCCCATACTTTCAAACTTCAGTGGAAGGGAAGTGCAGGAGT
>DAOUKA010000257.1:0-18878 GCA_034421915.1 Anaerolineae bacterium | reverse complement strand
TTAGGTTGGTGGCTAGAGCCGCGGGGGTCCACCCGGTCTCATGTCGAACCCGGTCGTTAAGCCCGTGAGCGCGGATGGTACTGCATTGGAGACGATGTGGGAGAGTATGCCGTTGCCAACCTGGTTGATGCTGCACAGCCTCTCTTTTTGCATTTTGGGTGCTGGGGAGCAGGTTGAGTGAGGGGGTATAGCGGGCGTTCCTTCTGGCTTGTGGTGGCTTGTCTTTCCTTTGTGTTTTTCATGGGGATGTCCAACCTCAAAACCGATCCCCTGGCGCAACCCGAATATGAAACGTTAAAACATCTTTTTTCCCATTCTTTCAATCAATCTTTCGACCTGCCTCAAACTGTTGAAAGTGTGGCTTTGTACAGTGAGCAGCATGGTCCGTTGTATTTCGTCTTGTTGAATATCTGGAGTCAGCTGACCGGCGGCGATGCCTTCACATTGCGCTTGCTGTCCCTGTATTTTGGGCTATTAACGATTGCTCTGGTTTATCGCCTGGCATTGCTGACCCAAGATGCCGATCTTGCGGTTCATGCTGTGCTGATAGCGACATTTATGTCGTTTTTCACCTTTTATACGCATGAAATTAGGATGTACACGTTTTTGCCATTTGTCTCCGCATGGATTATCTGGTCATATTGGCTGGTTCTATCATCCCGCAGCAAGGTTCATTGGTGGAAGTGGCTGTCACTTTTCATCGGCACTGCTCTGATTTTGTATGTGCATTATTTCGGGATTATGATTCTGGCTGCGGTTGGCATTTATCATTTGTTATTTGTTCCCAAAAACAAACACTGGTTTCAAATCAGCCTCGTTATGATTGCTGGCGGTCTGATGTTTTTGCCTTGGCTGTTGACGGTGGCGATAGGATCAGTTGCTGAAGTACAGCGAGATATTGGTGTCACTCGATTAACATGGTTTGAATCGATTCAGATCATCATAACAACGTACTCGAATGGGCTGTGGTTCATACCGATTGTGTTGGCTGGGTTGATATTTTGGAATTTCAAGCGCTTGGCTAAACCACACAAATACCTGTTGATCCTGACTTGTCTGGTTATTTCTGTAACGATTCTTGTGAATGAATTCACACCAATTCTTGCTGAGCGGCGGATGCGATACACGACCCTGTTGACAGTATTACTAGCATGCAGTTTTGCGATTGGCTTGATGTTCATCCCAAAGCGAAGAATCATTTTGTTTCCGCTATTGTTGATTTGGGTCGGCTCATTTTTTCATTTTACCGCTTCCCAGGAGCTATACGTTTATACAAATCGGGCAAGGCAAAATTTTCATACCATGCCCCATTATCAAAAATTTTCATATACGTCCTCAATCATACTTGGAGGCAATGAAACCATTTTGAGTCTCCATCCCACACATACGATCATTTGGAAGACGCACACTTACTACGCAAAGCTATACAAATTGAGAGGTTTGATACATATTTCTTATGACCAGCAGAATGAAATCAATATCCGAAGCTCGCGCGAGTTCCTAGACTTGAACAGTATCGCATCTGGCAACAGTGCCATCTGGCTGATTTATAATCCGCAGGAGACTGATTTGCAGGCAATGCCGGTGTACACAGAATGGTTCACCCAGCATTACAAATTTTGCAGACGTTTCCTCGAAGATGAGGATGCCATCATTGATTATTATGTTAGGGCTTCGATATCCTGTGGCTAAGTTAATTGTCTATGACTCCGTCACGCAAGTCAGCCAGCCGGGTACTTTTCTTGGCAGTCAACAGCGCTTTGAACGCGAAATAGAAATCGCAAAATTTACTGTTGAGAATGACGAATTTGCGGGCAGCTGCCGCGCAAAGCCGCCAGTTCATAAATGGCTGTGAATTCGTCTTCATAAGACGGCTCTATAACCAGAAAACTTTGAGCTAAGCTGTCCGCATCAGAGCGTGAATGATGCAAAACGATATGCGAAAAGCCGTCATCAAGCAGTCGGCTCAGGGCAGACAGATAGTCATCCCGATTTTCCGGCGAGCATTGGATACTCTGTTTTTCTCGCCAAGCCGCCAGCAAGAGATTGCCTTCTATGTAGCTGTAAGCAGCAGGCGGCGTGCGTGTAGCCAGCCCTTCTACTTGAGGATAGCCACTGATTGTCTGATAAAATAGATATAACTTTGAGTTCCCGCGGTTCATGGGAAGGTTAATCAGGCGAATGGAATCCTGATTATCCAGTTCTGCAAACCAGTCCAGGAATTCGGTTTGCTCATCTGTCATCATTTTGCCCTCTGGCGGTCTGTAGTATTCAAGCGCGACCAAAGCGACAAGAAGCAAAATGATTCGGGAGCGGCGCTTTGCCGATACGGATTCCAGAAATGCCATGAGTCCATAGCATGATAATATCGCTAAGGGCAGGATGACCCCGATTTGAAAGTGGTCAGGCGCATAAAAGCCTTCAAAGATCGCGGGAAAGGCGGCGTCCAAATAATGCTTGGGCAGGAATATGCCGGTTTGCTGGCTGTTTATCGTAAGAACGGAGCCAAGCCTTAGCACAAGAAAAGGTAAAATCAACATCAGCCAAGGCAGCATTTGTCGGCGATATGCTGCCCGCACAATGCCTAGGCCTATCAGTATAAGCGGGACATATCCCAAATAAGCTGAATTCCATCTGCCAGGGTTAGCCAGCTTGATGACGCTTGTGGTGATGCGATTGGTGATGAGCCTATTGACGATTGGATTTTCGTAATTGATAAAATACTGAAGCAAATCGTTTTCTTGCTCTTGACCGCCGCGTTTATCGAGAATGCCCTCCAAATCCTGCGTTTTATCCAGCATGGGATAGATGCGGATGATGCTTATAGACCCAATGATGGCAAGCAAGAAAACAATCATCAGCCAAAAATGTCGGTTTCTCCATCTCGAAATCGCAAAATAGAGAATATATGCGCCCAAGGTCATCAATAGGCAAACGAAAGCATAGATCCCAATAAATGCTGTTGCGCCAATCAAAATGCCTGATATGCCAATAAATAACCACCGCTTTTCGAGTAGGGCGCGATGGAAAAAATAGAGCGCCAGGGGCAGGGTGATGAGGAATGTTTCTCCCGGATGGGGCGGACGGCCCACAATATATCCACTAAAACCGAATATGACTGCGCCGAACAAGCTGACCCATTTATCTTTAATCAAGTATAAAAGATAGGTATATGCCGATAGCGCTGTTGAAAAGATGATAAACAAATAGGTCAAGTTGTAAGCGTTGGATGCCGGCATAAAAAATTGCAGGCTGCCAAAGACAATCATGTGTGGAATGGTGAAAATATGATAGGCAAGCGACAGTCCATCTGGATAGAAGGATAAATCCGTAAAATAGAATTCTGCTTGACCGCTGATAATCAGTTTGCCGTACCATACATCCCAAAATTTTATCCATATATCGCCACTGTCTATGGGCAGCCAGAACACGCTGGCATCAAAGACATGCGCCATGGTCGGCCAGGTCATCGCGACAATCAGAATGGAGACGACAGCCATAAAGTGCAGATGATTGCGGAGTGCGCTGCGCATTCGGGGCATACCCGCTCGTTCCTCGATAGTTCGCTTTGTTATGTTACGAGTTTGTAAAACCTACCAAATGAGTATCAAACATTCAATGCTTAGGAAACAAAGCGCCAGGGTTCTTGGGCTTGTCCGCGTTTGTTTCGAAGCCATTCTTAACCTTAGCTCCTTAAGGTACAATAAAATTGTCCGTGAATTGTGATTTGGAGCGTTCGATGCAGAAAAAATCTCTGGTGAGTATAACATGGCTGGCATTGCTTCTGATGCTGGGCAGCGGGTCTGTGATGGCGATTACCGAGAAAGAAGATGGCGATGAGCCGACAGCAGCCGTCAGACGGGCTGGAACTGCCGCGGTCGTCAATGACGAGGGCGGCCCCGTGCTTGTCACGGGCAGCCTGACTTATACCAATGCCCTGTTCACGAATGGCGTCACCGAACCGCTTATTATTTTGGAAGACCAGGCTGGTTTCGTGGATCGTGACGAATACTACATTCTCCCATTGGAATCACAGGTTCTGGGGCAAATCACATCGGATTTCCTGAGCTCTCCCGTTTCGTACAGTCTGTCATTGCCAAAGGTGCCCAACGGCAGCCTGCGCGATGTGGACAACAATGGCAGCGATGATGTCGGTGTGATGATATTTTCAGTCGCTTATTGGACAAACAAGTTTGGCGACATCCTGTTGGAAGAGCGCGACCTCTATGGCGGTGGCTGGTCAACCGCTTATGCCTCCACCCGCGCCAGTTCGGATGTCGATACGCGTCTGGAGATTATTGGCGGAAAATTTATCATCTATGCGCCCGAGGCGGGACAGGGCTTTCCTTCCGGTTTTGGCGCGGACGGTCGGCTCTTTAGCGCCGATGACCCGATTGTGACCGTGCCGCCGGGCTATTCGGTGGTGGATATGGATGTCGAACCCTTCCGCTTTGACCGCGCCGCCCGACAGGTCATCGACTTGATTGAGCCAGAAGGCGCAGCCATCCACGATTTCTCCGACTTGGGCTATGCCGATGCCTTTGCGGCGATGGTCGAGCTTTTCCGCAAGGAATATGCCTATACCGAATTGTATGAACTGGATTGGGATGCGCTCTTTGCGACCTACAGCCCGCGGTTTGCAGAAGCCGAAAGCGACGATGACCCGCAGGCTTATGCCTTGGCCATGCGCGACTTCTTGTGGGAAATCCCCGATGGTCATGTCGGCATGCCATTCGGTTTGATAAGCGAGTTGTTTCATCAGGAGACAGATGGCGGGCTGGGGATTTCGCTGACGGAGTTGGACGATGGTCAGATTATTGTGAGTTACGTGCTGGAAGGCAGCCCGGCCGCCCAAGCTGGCATGCAGCTTGGCACTGAAATCCTGGAATGGGACGGCGGCTCGATTGAGGCGGCGATGGACAGGGAATTTGTCTGGGCGCATCAGACACTTAGCACGCCCCATACCCTGCGCTTGCAGCAGCTGCGTTATATCACGCGATTTCCATTGGAGACGCAGGTCGATATAACCTTTCGCAATCCTGACAGCGGCGAGGCGCAGTCGGTCACCCTGCAAGCCGTGGACGAGCGCGTCAGTTTCGCCCGCTCCTCCTTCCTTGCCGGCATTGATGGCCTGGAGCTTCCAGTTGAGTTTGACATCTTGCCGAGCGGTTATGGCTATGCCGCCATTTATTCGTTTAGTGATGATGAGCGGCTGACTGTGCAATTATGGGAGCGGATGATGCGCACCTTTATTTCAGCGGACGTGCCGGGCGTGATTATTGATATGCGCTTTAATGGCGGCGGGAACGGCTTCCTGGCCGACCAGATGGCTGCCTATTTCTTCCAGGAAGAGCATATCCTGGGTTATTCGGCTTGGTATAATCAGCAGATTGATGACTTCTATTTTGACCCGCGGGCGGTGGACAGGTTCATCTTGCCGCCCGAAGCCCTGCGCTATGATGGCGAAGTTGCCGTGGTTGTCGCGCCGGGCTGCTTTAGCGCCTGCGAATTTTTCTCCTATAACATGACGATTAACGAGCGGGCGGCGGTGATTGCCCATTATCCAACTGGCGGCCTGGGGGGCGGCGTCGATGATTTTCTGATGCCAGAGAACATGGCAATCCGCTTCACAGTCAGCCGAGCGGTTGACCCTGATTACAACATTCATATTGAGGCGCAGGGAGTTCAGCCGACTGTCCGCGTGCCAGTGACGCATGAAAGCGTGTTCAGTCAAAAGGACTTTCTGCTGGATGCCGCCGAAGATTATCTGACCGAGGCCATCCTTGGCGAAAAAATTGAAGGCGGCGAATTGGCGCTCGGCTTGGGCAGCACCGAAGTGCAGGCAAACGGCATCGTTGGGCCCAACCAGCGCGTGCATTATCGGGTGACATTGCCAGCGAAGCGCGTTGTCAGCATCTATCTGCGCGGCCTTGATGATTCGGTCGATATGGTGCTGGGCGTCTATGAGGAGACTGGCTTGCATCTATTGTTTGAAAACGATGATGCAAGCAGCGACATACGCAGTTCGGCTTTAACCGACCTCGATGTTGGCGACGTACCCCTTGTGCTGGTGCTGGAGGTGCGGGTCAAGGATACGAACCAGCCGCAGACATTCAGCCTGACCATTCAGGACGCTCTTGAGGAGAGGGACGACAGCGAGAGCGAATAACCTGCGCCGCTAATCCCAGCCACGCTGGTCAAGTATCTTGCGAGCTTGGCTGTCGATGCTGCCGGCAGCCACAAAATGAACGGCATCAATCCGCAGCCTGACCGCCTGCTGTGCCAGCGCCCGCAGCCTGTCGGCCACGCCCTGCTCGGATGCGCCCGCCTGCAATTCGACATGGACGGTAACGATGTCGCGGTTTTCGGGCCGGGTGACAAGGACCTGAATATCCTTGATTTGCGGGAATTGCATAACCGCGTACTGGAGTTGGTTCGGATGCAGGAACATGCCGCGTACTTTGACCGCATCGCCACTGCGCCCGAACAAGCCCAATAGCTGCTGTCCCGCGCACTGGGGCTGCGGCGCCAAGGCACCCAGGTCACCGGTGCCGAAGCGAATCAGCGGATATGCCTTGTTGAAGGCTGTCACGACAATCTCCCCGCTTTCGCCATCGGGCAGGGGGGCGCCGCTATCGGGGTCGCAGATTTGAAGGTACACATTGGGCATCATGCAGAAGCCCTGAATGCCCTCCATGCTAAAGCCCAGCAAACCCAGGTCGGCTGTCCCGTATGCCGAGGTGGTTTTCATGCCATATTCGCCTTCAAAGCGCTGACGCTGGCCGGCGGTATAGGGTTCTGCCGAAAACAGGGCTTTTTTGACAGGCATGGCGTCTGGCCCTATGCCCATCTCTCGCGCTTTGTCGAGGAGGGTCATCAGATAGCTGGGCTGCCCGACAAAGCCGCTCGCCCCCAGCGCCATCATCATCATTATCTGCAAATCCGTATTCCCTGGCCCCGTGGGCAGCACGGTTGCGCCACAGCGCCGAATGCCTTCGTCGAACAGGATGCCAGCCGGCGTCAGGTGATACATAAAGGTGTTGAGGACGCGGTCGCCGCGCTGGATGCCGATGTATTTGAAAGGCATCAGCGAGGCTTCGGGGTCCTCGGGCGGGGGTTGGGGGTCATAGATGGGACCGGGCGAAATATAGATGCGCGGCAGGTCATGCGGGTCAATCGTCAGGAAACCGCCAAAGGGTGGATTTGCCCGATGGATTTCCACCAGCGCATCTTTGCTCAATACTGGAATCCTGGCGAGGTCATCCGCTGTCTGAATGTCAGGCGGCTTGAGGCCGGCGGCATCCATCCAATCGGTCATAGCCGGCGCATGGTCATAGGCATATTGAACAAGGTCACGAATCCGTTGATTGATGTCTGTCACAGGCTTCCTCCGTCTGGCTGCCGCGGCTTATCCCAGCCAGCGCTTGCGCCTTTTGTAATGTTTGACTTCACGATAATTTTTGCGCCCGCCAGCTTGATTAAGACCCAGATAAAACTCGCGGATGTCCTCATTTTCGCGCAGCTGCTGGGCGGGTCCGTCCAGGACGATGCGCCCGTCTTCCATCACATAGCTGTAATCCGCCAGTTCAAGCGCGGCGCGGGCGTTCTGTTCGACCAGCAAGACCGACATCCCTTCCTGCCTGTTTATATCGCGGATAATCTGGAAAATCTCTTTGACCAGCATCGGCGCCAGCCCCAGCGATGGCTCATCCAGCATAATTAACTGCGGGTGCGCCATCATCGCCCTGCCGATGACCAGCATTTGCCCTTCGCCGCCGGACAGGTAGCCGCTGACGCGCCGCGATAAATCTTGCAAGCGGGGGAAATAGTGATACACCCGTTCCAGGTCAGCTTTGATATGACGCCCGCCCTGATAAACCATGCCGCCAACCCGCAGATTTTCCTCGACGGTCAGGTGACGGAAGAGCAGGCGGCCTTCGATGACTTGCACCAGGCCCTTGCGCACAATCTCCTCGGCGGATTGGGTATCCAGCCGTTCATCGCCCCACAGGATTTGTCCGCGCGTGACCTCACCCAATTCACCCTTCAGCAGGCCGCTGACGGCTTTCAAGGTGGTGGATTTGCCAGCGCCATTCGGTCCCAAAAGCGAGACCACCTTGCCCGGCTCCACTTGCAGGGTGATGCCGCGCAATACCAGAATGACGCTGTTATAGACAACCTCGACATTATGGATGGACAAGGTGCGGGCTGTTGTCAGTTCTTTCGGTTTTTCTTTGACAGTCAGCGACATGCTCGAATCACCCGTCGGCAAACATCGAAAACAGGGCGACCCGAAGTCACCCCGTTTAAGATGTCAATAAGACTTCCGCTATTCGCCACCCCGCAGGTTGGGAACGGCTTGGAAATCGGTCAGGGGGATGATGATTGGCAGGAACATTTGCGCCCCGCCGCCGGCATCAATGAGCAGTGCATCTGCCGGGCTGGTGGCTGGACCTGACATATCGGCATTGGCGAAAGCCATTTGGGCGATTCGATTTTCGCTGGTGTCTCGCATGCCGTCCGGATATGAGAAGTTGTACAGCCCGCCAAGCACATCGTAATCCATGCTTTCGATGGTGGCGCGCAAGTCAGCGCCGCCAAGCTCCGCCAGGCTGCCGACTTCGTTGACCGTGCGGATGGTAATCTCGATAATCGAGTCAAGAGTCCCCCAGGTCAGCAGATAGGCGATATTGCGTTCGGTAATGGAACGCTGGTTGGCGCTATGCTGCATGGTGACGAATTGGACCGATGCTTCGCTGGTCTCCGTCCACCAGCGGAAGGGCATTGAACCGTACATCCCATTGACGGAGGGCAGACCGTCTGCCCGCAAAGCGCGTTGACCCAGCAGCCCAACGCTGGCATCCATGACCCAGTTCACACCGGCGAGGACAATCTCGTCTTCCATGCCCAAATCCACCAGGGTGGATGCAATCAGTGTGGGGCCTGTCGCCAGAGTATTGGTATAGATGATGGTTGCCCCAGCGTCAATCGCATTTTGAACTTGTGTCAGGATGTCGGTATCGGTCGGCAGGAAGGTTTGCGGTTCGTCAATGACTTCGACGCCAAGATTGGTGCAGTAGGCATCGGCGGCCGGTTCCGTGCCAGCCAGCCCGAAGGCATTCGGCCAAGTGACATGCCCGATAACGGGGCCGGGGAAAGTTTCGGGATTGCTGGCGACAAATTCGCAGAATGAACCGAACTGGTTGATATAAAGCGGGTTGCCAGCGAAGAGCCATCCGGGTGTCTGGCCATCTTCACCATAGAGGCTTTCGATTGAGCCGGCTGAAATCAGCCCGACAATCTCATCTTCCGCCAGCTGCTCGCGCAGCAGTTCGCCATCGGATGAACTGTAAAGCACCAGCAGGTCCAGGTCGCTGCCGTATTCGCTGGTGAAACGGTCATACGCGCTCTGCGTCGCCTCAAGGTTGCCGCCGGTATCCTCATAAACCTGCTGCAATTCGGCGCCGCAAAGGCCGCCGTGGCTGTTCCAGTAGGCAATGCCATCGTCCAGCGCCGATACAATCGGCTGGGTGATAAAAGCATAGGGACCGCTTAAATCACCGAAGTGATAAATGGTCACTGTTTCGCCGGTCAAATCGACTTCGCATGCTGTCAGGTCGCTCGGATAGTCAACCATATCCTGTGCCAGGGTTGGCGCGGCGATGATGATGATGAACGCGAGGGTGAGCAGGAAACTTGATTTTTTCATGTGGCTTGGAATCCTTTCAGGTTAAATGAATTTTGTCAGCTTAACAAAAATGTATGGCTTTTCAACAGTAGCTTATGTCAGATTATGCCTTCGAGCAGCTAATACGAGTAGGGTCGGATTTTCCAGGCGACTTTCAGCACTTCCCAGCGATGGGCGATGCCGCGCGGTTCCAGCACCAGAAAGATGATAAGCACCCCCCCGAAGACAATCGGATTGATGGCGCTGGTGATGTTCACGCTGTCCACAAAGGGCAGCAGCGCCGGCAGGACGGCGGTCAGTGTCGGCCGAATCATGGGGATAAAGGCTTCTTGCAGGGCGCGGATGAAGGTCACGCCAAACATCGCGCCCAGCGGGAAGCCGGCGCCGCCGATAATCAGCATCGCCAGCATCTCAATCGAGATGTCGAGTTGGAACATATCCAGCGAAAGGCTGTTGCGCTCGAATGCCAGCAGGCAGCCAGCGATCCCGGCATAAACGGCGCTCAAAAAGAAGGCGCGGAGTTTGTAAGCGAACACATTGATGCCCAATAGCTCCGCCGCCAGGTCGTTGTCGCGCACCGAGATAAATGCGCGGCCGGTGCGCGTGCGGATGATATTGCGCGCCAGAAACATCAGCAGGACGGCAAGCGGCACGATGATGTAATACATGGCGATATCGCTGGCGAAACTCAATGCCTTGCCGCGTGTGACGATGGCGCGGAAGTCGCCCGATGCTTCGGCGGCGATGATGGCGACGCGGTATTCGCCTGATTTGCTGGCGATATAAGACAAACCAGTGACCTCGCCAGAGGCATCTTTCATCACGGTCATATTGACATCACCGGCCGGCACAATATCTCCATTGGCGCCGCGGAGTTCAATAGCTGGATAAGCGCCCTCGACCGCAGCAAAACGGACGGAGATGACATCGACAAAATAAACGTCGCCTGCTTGGAAAATCATAGGCGTCTCATTGCTCAAGGTCTGCTCGGCATAAGCGCCAAAGGGCCCGATGATTGGCGCTGGCACGTTCAGGGGGCGGGTGCCGCCAGTTAAATCTTCCAGGGGATAGCGCAGCACCCAGGGGATAATGAATTGCGCCGCCAGCGTCGCCATGGCCAGATAAAAGCCCTTGACGCGCAGGGAGGGCAGGCCAAATATCAAGCCGATGAGACCTGTCAGCAAGGCGCTGGCCGGTAATGCCAGCCAGAAGGAAAAGCCCAGTTCCCGCGCCAGAATGGCCGAGCCATAAGCGCCGATAGCCATAAATGCAGCGTGTCCCAGCGAGATTTGCCCGGTATAGCCCACCAGCAGATTCAAGCCCTGCACGGCAATCACGAAGATGGAGATGCGGGCGATCAAGCCGATGTACTGGTCGCCAATCAGACCGATGCCCAGAGGCCCCGAAACAGACAGCAAGGGCAGCAGCAGCAAAGCGAGAAATGCCAAATTCTTCCACATTTTGCCGCGCGGCGTTCGGTCAATCGCCATATCCTGTTCGTAGCGGGTATCAAATATCCCCGCCGGGTTTATGTTTGCCATCGCTTCCCCATACAGAGCTTCAGCTAGATGCGCTCGATGCGCTTTTCGCCAAACAAGCCATCCGGTCGAATGACCAGCACCAGCATCAGCACCACATAAGGCGCGAGATTCGTGCCGACCTGCTCTGACGAATTGAGTAAGGTGCCGAATTGTTCCACGATGCCGATGATCATCCCGCCAATCAAGGCGCCGCTGATGGACTCCAGGCCACCCAGCAGTACCGCCGGAAAAACGCGCAGCACCACAAAATTGATGTTGAGCGACAAGCCAACCGCCCCTCCTTGCAGGACGCCGGCGATGCTTGCCAGAAAGGTCGCCACCACCCAGGTAATGGCGAGAATGACCCGAACGCGCAATCCGACCGACTGCGCCAGCTGCTGGTCTTCCGATGTCGCCCGCATGGCCAGCCCAATGCTGGTATAGCGGAAGAACAGGATGAATCCGATGAAGGCGACAATCGCCAGAACAAAGGCAATCACCAGTTCCACCCGGACAATCGCAATGCCATCGAGAGTCTCCCTGAAAGCGTCCAGCCGTATCGGCTTGAATTTGCTGTTGGTATTCGGGTCGACAAAGACGGGCAGGTTCAGTTCGACCGTTCCCCAGGCAATCTGTGTCAAGCCGTGCAGCACTTCGCCAATGGCAAGCGTCATCAGGACAGCGGTAAAGAAGGGCTGTCCGATGAGCGGCCGAATGGTGAATCGTTCGACCACCAGGCCCGTCAGAATAGCGCCAGTCAATGTCCCCGTCAGGGCATGCACCCACCGCCAGGCGATTCCCCCGAAGGTCATCAGCCAGGTCAGCAGCAGGATGCCGCCGACTGTCATCATCAGATTGCGCGGCGCCAGCAAGCGCTGACTGCTGACGGCTGTCATCACCATCAGCATGGTGGCGGCGGCCAGCAAGCCAGCCCCAGGCACCGAAATCTCGCTTACTGTGAAGAAGCTCCAGAAAATCATCCCGCCGACGACCATCATCCAGCCATGAGCGAAGTTGAACACGCCAGAGGCTTTGTTAATCACCACGATGCCCAGCGCGACCAGGCCATACACCCCGCCAACCAGAATGCCCGAAATGAGTGTTTGGACGATGCGGGCGGCTTTTTTGTCCGCCAGCTGGCTTTGCAGGAACAGCAGAATGACGACTGCCCCGACCACATAGAGCGCCCATGTAAGCTGCTTTTTGTATTGATTGACAAATTCCGCCACTGGCTTATTCCTTTGCATCAGACATCCGATACGCGCAGTTCCGTTTCGATAGTTCCCGTGCGGCCATCGCGGTATTTCACCTCGGCGCTGACGTGAACATAGCGCTGCCCGCCATAGATGGCCTCGAGCAGTTCGCTGTATTTTTCTTGCAGGGCGCCGCGCCGCAGCTTGCGAGTGCGGGTGAGTTCAGCTTCATCGGCATCAAATTCCTTGTGCAAAATCACGAAGCGCTTGACCTGCGAATGCACGGGCAGCGAGTCATTCACCTGCTTGAGTTCCTCGCGGATGATGTGACAGACCTCCGGCCGCTGCGACAAATCGACATAAGTGGTAAAGGCGATGCCCTGCTTCTCTGCCCAGCGCGACACATTCTGGAAATCAATCACGATAATCGCCGCCACGAAATCCATATCGCTGCCGCCGATGGTCATCATATCCTGAACATAGGGACTGAACTTGACGCGCCCCTCAATGTACTGTGGGCTGAACCGCTCGCCATTGGACAGTTCAATCAAATCGGCTACGCGCTCCAGGTAGATGAGATGTCCCGTCTTTCCGTCGATGTGGCCGGCGTCGCCCGTGTAATACCAACCCTCGCGGTCGAGGGCTTCGCCTGTTTTTTCGGGGTTCTTGTAATAGCCTTTGAACTGCGCTTCGGTGCGTATCAGGATTTCCTGATTGCCAGCGATTTTGACTTCGACGCCAGGGATAATCACCCCGACTGTCTCGAAGCGCACATCACCGCGAAGATGAAGCGTGCCGAAGCTCTCGGTCGAGCCGTAGAACTGGCGCAGTTCGATGCCGATGGCGCGGAAGAAGCGAATCACATCGGCGCTTAACATCGCGCCGGCCGTCAGGACATTGCGGGCGCGGGTCAAGCCGAGCTTGTCACGCAGGGGTTCAAAAACAGCGAACTCGCCCAGCCAGCGCAAAAATTGCAGCGGCGGCGGAATCGGACGGTGTGCATCCTCAAAATCAATGGCGCGGTAGGCAACGGGCATAAACCATTGATAGAGTTTGCGGTTGAGCCAGGTACTGTCGTGGATGCGAAACTGGACAACACGCGCCAGATTTTCCCAAATGCGGCTGGGGAAAAGGAGGCCGGCTGGCGCGATTTCGCGCATATCCGTTGGCACGGTTTCGGGGCCTTCGGGAAAATTGACCTGCTGCCCGTTGAGCAGGTGGGCGGTGAAGCCAAATGCCTGTTCGGCAAGCCATGCCATCGGGCTGAACGACAGCCAGTTGTCGGATGGCAGGCTGTCGATATAATCGAAGCTCATGGCATTGCCGTAGACCAACTGATGATGGGTGATTTCGGCAAATTTGGGTAGGCTGGTCGTGCCAGAGGTCATGCTCAGGATGACCGTATCCATCGCTTGAGTCGTCTTGGCCATCTCGGTGAACCGCTTTGGCTGCTGCTGGCGATACTGGCGGCCGATGTTTTCAATATCCTCATAGCTTGCCAGCCAGTCATCCGCATAGCTCCATAATCCGCGCTCTTCCCAATAGATGACCTTGTGAATCTGCGGGATTTGCGGCTTGATTTCCAGCGCCTTATCGACCTGCTCTTGGTCGCGGGCGCAGATAAAGCTGGCATCGGTGGACTGGACGACGAAGCCGAGATCCTGCGAACGGGCATCACTGAAGACGCAGCAGGTTTTGCAGTGGAGCGCGTGGGCGGCGATTTGCGCCCAATACATTTCGGGGTCGTTGTCGCCTATAATGACCAGGGTATCGCCAGCCTGCAATCCCAGTTTGAGCAGGCCCATGCCAAAATTGACGGCATGCTCATAAACCTCGTTCCAGCTGTATTCCTGCCAGATGCCATAACGTTTTTTGCGCTGCGCCACTTGGTCACCCAGTTCCTCGACCCGCCTGAGAAAGCTCTTCGAGAGGGTATCCAGTTCGGGGGCAATGACCTGGCCGGGCAGGCTGGAGGTGAAGACCCGGCCAGGAGTGACGGCGCGATAGGGGATGTTTTGCTGTCGTTCGGCAGTGTCCATGATTAGTAATCCCCCTCTCCAAGGTAGGCATTGATGACGGCCTCATTCTGGCTGATTTCAGTCGGCGTCCCCTCACCGATTTTGATGCCAAAATCAATCACCGCAATGCGATGCGAAATGTCCATCACCAGCCCGATGTCATGTTCAATCAGCATCATGGTTGTGCCTTGCAATTCGTGAATGTCCAGGATGAAGCGCGCCATATCCTCCTTTTCTTCGACGTTCATCCCCGCCATCGGTTCGTCCAGCAGCAGCAGTGTGGGTTCGAGCGCCAGGGCGCGGCCCAGTTCGACCCGTTTGCGCAGGCCATAGCTCAAAGTGCCGACGATGGACTTGCGAATCGCCTCCATTTCGAGGAAGTCGATAATGTCTTCCACACGCTGCCGATGGGCGATTTCTTCGCGCTGTGCCGCCCCCCAGAACAAGGCGCCGGTCAGCATATTCGTTTTCATGTGGATGTGACGGGCTGCCATCAGGTTGTCGAGTACGGTGGCATGGGTGTACAGTGCGATGTTTTGGAAGGTGCGCGAGATGCCGAGCGCGGCGCGTTTGAAGGGCGGCACATGAGAAATGTCCCGGCCCTCGAAGAGTATCCGGCCTTCCTGTGGAGAGTAGAAGCCGTTGATGCTGTTGATAAGGCTGGTCTTGCCGGCGCCGTTGGGGCCAATGACCGCGTAAATCTCGCCCGCATTGACCTGAAAATCCACATTTTGCAGCGCCTGGATACCGCCAAAACGCAGGGAAATGCTGTTGACATGCAGCTTGACTGGCACAAAAATCCTCGCATTTCAATTCATAACCCGTCGCATGAGACTCGGCAAGGATGGCATCAGCGATCATTGAACGTGGGTTGGATTGCACACCCATTAAACATAACAAAGAAAGTTAAAATCCGCAAATTTAATCGCTGTGAGAATGGGAGCGGGCAGCCAGCCAGTCGGTCAGGGTTTGGATGATGGCACCGCGTCCGACTTCGTTGACAGGTTCGTGGCGCAGCCCCGCGTATATTTTGACGGTCAGGTCGTCAGATTGGGCGTGCTGCGCGAGAAACCTGGCGCCAGACGGAGGGACAAGCCAGTCGTCCCCGCCGTGCAATGCCAGCAGGGGCAGGGTGAGTTGATGTACCGCTTGACGAATGCGGCGACCCGAACACACCATCGCGGCCGTCGTTCCCAAGCGCCACATCCCCTTGTCCGTGAGCGGGTCGGCTTGCCAGCGTTCGAGTTCGGCGGCATCGGTGGTCAGTGCGCCGGGCGGTCCGGGCAGGGACAGACGAAGTTTGGGCAGGATTTTGGCAGCTTTCAGAACAAGCGCAACCAGCCAGGCGGGTCGCGTCTCCTCGCCGGTGATGGCAGTGCCACTCAAGGCAAGCGCCTGCAGGCGGTCTTGATGGCGCAGGGCAAATTCCAGTGAAATCAGCGAACCCATGCTGTGTCCGAACATCAGCGCCGGCTGATGCGGATATGGCGCTGTGGCGCTGTCAAATAATTGGCGCAAATCAGCCACAGCGAGTCGCATATCGGGGATAAAAACACGCCGGCCGCCGCTCTTGCCGTGTCCGCGATGGTCCATGCCATAACAGGCAAAACCCGCCTGTGTCAGCGCTTGGGCGACATGCCGATAACGTCCACTGTGTTCGCCATGACCATGAACGATAAAGACCAACCCGCGGACATCGCCCTTGTCGGGCAGCCACTCGCGGTAAAAGATGGGAATCTTCTCGCTGTTTCGGAAGGTATGTTCGTTCTCAATCATGGCTGTCTGGTTATGACCGCAGGTTCTCCAGTTGGCGGCGCAGGCTGCTGGCGAGAACCATCATTTGATTTTCGCTGACGCGCTGCTCCAAGGATACACCAAGATGTCGGAAAATTTTAACCCCGATGTCATCGGCGGCTTGGTCTGGCAGCCGCGGCACCACATGAAAATGCACATGAGGATGATTCGGGGATTCGGCAAACTGCGCCACGTAAATTTTGGCGCAGCCGGTTTGTCGCTTGAGCGCTTGCGAAACCTGCCACAGCAATATGCCGAGTTCAATCGCTTCGGCTGCGGTCATTTCATCAATCGCTGCAATATGCCGCCTTGCAACCAGGACCAGCCAGCCGAGCCAGGAGGTGTTATAAGCATGGACGACGTCCCAATAATCGGTACGGAAGATGTTATCCCACAATGGCGCCCTTCCATTATCGCGCTGTGTGAGAAGCTCACAACTGTGACAGGCTGGCATGGCTTTCTCCTTCGATAAACTCGTGCGTGCAGACAACTGAAGTTTGGCTTTTTATACACTTGAATCTGTGCTTATTCTCATTGGTTCAGGAATCGAAACTGTAAGCATCCCCAAAGTCAGGCTACAATCCTGAACTTATGAACTCATATCCAAAATACTCTTGTGCGCTGGCATTGGTCGGGATGCCAGGGGCGGGCAAGACCCTGTGTGCCAGACATCTCGAAAACAAGGGCTACTTCCAACTGCGCTTTGGTGCTGTGGTCGAAAACGAAGTGCGGCGGCGAGGCTGGGAACTGAATCCGCAAAACGAGCAGACTGTCCGTGAGGAATTGCGAAATCAATACGGGATGTCGGTGATGGCGCTGCGCTCACTGCCAAAGTTAAAAGCCGCGCTGCAGCATCATCGGCAAATTATCATTGACGGCCTGTACAGCTTCAGCGAATACAAGCTGCTGCATGGACAGTTGGGAGTGCCGCTGGTTCTGGTTGCCATTGTGGCTGCTCGCCGCTTGCGTTATGAGCGGCTGGCATCCCGTCCGATCCGTCCGCTGACCCCCACAGAGGCGCAGCAGCGTGATATTCACGAGATTGAAAGGCTGGAAAAGGGCGGCCCCATCGCCATGGCCGATTACACCTTGCTGAACGACGGTTCGCCCGCCGACTTGCTAAGACAGCTTGATGACTTGCTGGGCAAGCTGCGATTTATGCCGCCCCGCGGCGCTGTGCCGCCGATTGAATAAAGCAGGCTGTTGTTGGCAAAGCCTCATTCTGTACTACAATTCGGTTTAACCGAGCCTGAACGGTGGGTTTAACGCTTGCGAACAGGGACATTGATTGGGTATATTTATGGCAATTGCCTGTTTGACTAGCGGTGGATTGAGGGTGATATGACCGCGACTGCCTCCATGCAGGAATACCTAGCGGAAGCCTATCGCATTGCTTATTATCAACCTGATAACCCCTTTGTTTCGACCTCTTCTTTGGCCGATGAACTTCATGTTTCGGCGCCAGCAGTGACCCGCATGGTGCAGCGGCTCAAGCTGGCGGGTTTTCTGGAGCATAAGCCTTATCGCGGGATTCGCCTGACCGAAGCTGGCAAGCGCGAGGCGCTGGCCAATATCCGCCGCCATCGGCTGGTCGAGTGCTTTCTGGTTGATGTGATGGGTTTTGGCTGGCATGAGGTGCATGACGATGCCGATGAGCTCGGCTTGGTGGTGAGCGACATCCTGGTTGACAAAATGGATGAAATGAGCGGCTATCCCAAGCGCTGTCCGCATGGTGAACCCATCCCCAGCGCCGATGGCGCGATGCCTCAGATTGTGGATGACCCGCTTTCGGATGTCCAGGTGAACCGCGAATACATGATTAGCCGCGTGCATACACACGATGCAAGCAAGCTCAAGTATTTCAGTGAATTGCGCCTGAAACCGGGCCGGCGCTTCCGACTGGCAGCACGCGCTCCCTTTCATGGCCCTCTGCAACTGGAAGTTGATGGACAGACGTATTTTCTCGGGCATGAATTGGCGGGGTCCCTGCGCGTTTGCAGCCCAGCCGAATATCAGCTGCTTTAGCTGCGGACCCGTACCTTTCTATTTCAAACCCCAAGCTCAAGCGAAAGGCCTCTGCATACGACTATGGCGAAAGGCTTGATTTTGTCTTCAGGAAAGCATGAGGATTGAGGATGGACTGGCGGAGCAAGCGCGACAGCTTTGACCAAATGTCGCTGCCGATGATTATCCGCGAATTGTGGCGCGGGCAGCCAGAATCGCTGCAATGGGTCGGGCAGGCTTATAACATCGTCTATCGCTTTGAGGCGGAGGGGGCAGCTTATTATCTGCGGATTTGCCATCAAGTCTTGCATCCCCTGCCAAAGGCCCAGCAGGTCATGCACTTTCTTCGATTTCTGGCAGACAGTCAGGTGCCGGTTGGAAGACCTGTGCCTTCGGTTGATGGCAACTATATTGAAATCCTGGACGATGGCTATTATGCTGCGGCACAGACCGCAGCACCTGGCGAGGAAATGTCCGCGCACATGCTTGACCTGCCGGTCTATGAAGCCTGGGGACAGTCGCTGGGGAAACTCCATGCTGCCTCGCGGCATTATCGACCCGCTGCCGAGATTGATTATGCCTTCCCGACCGTGCAGCGCTTCTGGAAAAACATTGAAGCAATCGCCCGCTCGGCATCCCCGCAGTTACGGCAGGTCTACGC
>DAOUKA010000256.1:0-3311 GCA_034421915.1 Anaerolineae bacterium | reverse complement strand
CAAGTCGCTTTCATCTTTTTGGGCGGGTCGCTCGGTGACCATTATGGCCGCAAACGGATTTATCTGGCGGGCATCCTGCTTTTCGGGCTGGCGTCGCTGATTTGCGGCTTCACGGCTTCGCGGGCTGTCTTTATCGCGGCGCGGGTGATACAGGGCATCGGCAGCGGCATCATCATACCTTGCAGCCTAGCGATTATGACCGTCCATTTTGATGAGGACCGACAGGGCTGGGCAATCGGAATCTGGTCGGCATTCACTATGCTGATTGCCGGCGCCGGCCCGCTTGTCGGCGGCTGGCTGACCGAAATCGGCTTTTGGCGCTGGATTTTCTTCATCAACATCCCCCTCGGCCTGGCGACCATCCTGGCTCTGCTTGTTTATGTCCCCGAAAGCTATGACGAAGAAGCACCCAAGCAGATGGACATACCCGGCACGATCCTCAGCACCATCGGGCTGATGCTGGCTGCCTTTGCCGCGACCGAAGGCGTCCAGCGCGGCTTTGAGGATCCCCTGGTGTCAATCGCCCTGATAGCTGCGCTGGCTGCCTTTCCGCTCTTTGTGTGGGTCGAGCGGCGCAGCGACCACGCGCTGATGCCGCTTCACCTGTTCAGGTCGCGCACCTTCAGCGGCGCCAACATCGTCACCTATCTGCTCTACGCGGCGATCAATACCGCCCTCGTTTTCCTGCCGCTCAACCTGATTCAAATCCAGGGCTACAGCGAAACCTTTGCCGGCTTTTCGCTGCTGCCAACAACCCTGCTGATGGGCGGCATCTCATTGTTCATCAGCCGCGCCGTCGATCTCTATGGCCCCCGCCCCCTGCTGATTGTAGGCCCGCTCCTGACTGGCGCGGCGCTCATCTGGCTGGGGATGCTGGGCATCACGGACGGGCAGGCGAGCTACTGGACGACCTTCCTGCTGCCGATTTGTCTTTTCGGCGTCGGCATGGGCATCACCCTGGCGCCGCTGACAACAGCCGTGCTGGGTTCAGTGCCACAGCACCATGCCGGCATCGCCTCCAGCATCAACAGCACCCTGTCGCGCTCCTCACAGGTGCTGGGCATCGCCATGATGGGCGGGCTGGCGATTGCGCTCTTCAGCCAGTCGCTGATGAGCAGCCCGACTGTGGCGGCGCTGCCCGCGCCCGCCCGCGATCAGCTGGCCGCCGAATCGGTCAATCTGGCGGAAACCGCCATACCCGCCGCGCTGACCGATGAGGCGCGGGCGGCTGTCAGTCGGGTCATTCGCGAGGCCTTTGCCGAAGCCATCCGCATCGTGATGTGGCTGGCGGCCGGTCTGTGCCTCGCCAGTGCGCTGGCGGCCGCCCTGCTGATTGAGAAAGAAATCCACCCGCCGCCAGAGACCGAACCGCCAAGGCACCCACCGCGCCAAAGCGGCTGATTCGCTGACGCGAAATGGCAGCCAATGGCAGCCAATGGCGGGAAACGGCGGCCAGTGGCGCCCCCGCGGCAGGAAATGGCGAGCCAAAACAGGTCAAATGACCCTCCTTAAACCTATATGACCCATTAAAGCCCTTGTTGACCACATTGTCTCCTTTTCCAAACTTCTTTCGCTCAAAACAGGTTATGTCTGGAAACCCAGTTAATTGCCCGGCCATGCCACCATATCACAGGACGATTGACAAAAGGCGACCAAAAAGCCGCCATTTCGCTGCCAGGGCCTTGAGAAAAGTCCGATTTTCTATTGCCAAGAAAGCGAAAACAGGTTTTAATAGTATTTAAGATAAGTCTTTAACAGACTTTTTCTTTAAGGATTTCCTGTGGCAGACAAAGGTTTGCCGACCACTGCCACAGGAATCCCCAAATATCGAAAGCCCGTGGGCTTCCAGCAGGGAATTATAATCGATGGCCAAGCCGAACTTCAAGAATCGGACCTTATATCATGGCGATAACCTGGATTTTATGCGCGGGATGAACAGCGAGAGCGTTCATCTGATTGCCACCGACCCGCCCTTCAACAAGAACAAAGACTTTCACGCCACGCCCGACAGCCTGTCAGCCGGCGCAAGGTTCAAAGACCGCTGGAAATGGGACAAGGATGTCGAGGAAGAATGGATAGACGAAATCCAGGATGATTGGCCGGCGGTGTGGGAGGTCATCAATGCAGCGCGGGCGGCTTATGGCGATGATATGGGCGCGTTCCTGTGCTGGCTCGGCGTCCGCCTGATGGAGATGCACCGCATTTTGCGAGATGACGGCAGTTTGTATTTGCATATCGACCATACCGCTCATGCTTATGTCAAAGCTATGCTGGATGCTATTTTTGGACGAAAGAACTTCCGCAATGAGATTGTGTGGTTCTATAAGACGGGTGGCATTAGCAAGCGGTGGTTCGGCAGAAAGCACGATACAATCCTGTTCTATACCAAGTCAGACGTTTATACCTACAATCCACAAAAAGAGAAATCATACCTGTCGCACAAATACGGGTTCTCAAATATCAAAATACACCAGGATGAACAAGGCTACTACAGAATGGTGACGATGCGCGATGTTTGGGATATTCCTGCGCTGCGTGGCAACCAGCCTGAAGCAACTAGCTACCCAACGCAAAAACCCTTGGCATTGTATCAGCGCATCATCAAGGCCTCCTCAAACGAGGGCGACATCGTGCTTGACCCCTTCTGCGGCTGCGCCACAACCCCTATCGCTGCTGAACGTCTTAGTCGCCAGTGGGTCGGAATAGACATCTGGGATGGCGCATATCATATCGTGCTGGCGCGCTTGGAAAAAGAAAAACTGGTCGTCCGCGAGGCTGAAAAGGCGAAGCAGCCCCATCTGATAACCTTCGGAGATGTGCATTATGAGAAAAATCCACCCAAGCGCACCGATGATAACGAAGTGGCGGCGCCTGTCCTGAAACGGAAGAGGATGCGCTCGATAGAACCCTGGCAGAAACTGACGCACCGGCAAATCGTCAAAGTGCTTATACTGGCGCAGGGTACGTACGATGGCATTATTTGCGCCGGCTGCGGGCGCGTATTGGAAAAGGAGTTTATGGAGCTAGACCACATCACACCGAAATCAGAGTATGGCGAAAATCACATTCTTAATCGCATCCTGCTCTGTCGCCCCTGCAATGGGCGCAAGCGCAATAACCTTACGCTTATCGGGCTCGTCCGCGCGAATAAAAGGAAGGCGGTCGGCTGGATGAAAGACGAGACGCTTGCCAAACGCGCCCGCAGCCGCGCCCGCATAAAAGCCGTATGGGTACGCGACTATTTTCATACCCAAGAATGCCAGGATATGTTAAACGAATGAGTTGACAAAGAGTCGCTGTTTCTCCTATCC
>DAOUKA010000255.1:0-2264 GCA_034421915.1 Anaerolineae bacterium | reverse complement strand
TTTGAATTCCTCCGATCTAAATAGCAATGGATAATCAGCTTTGTTTCTCTGGCGAATTGTCCGATAGCGCCTCCTCATATTTAAGATAATTTAAGCAATGCCGCAAATGGCATATTGCTCGCTGGATATTGACCTGCCACCTCATTATAAGTCATTATAGCAATAACTGTAGATTTAGCAGTGATCGTGACCACATATCTGTCATGTTGTTCTTTTATGTATCGACAAGAACCGTTCGCATGGCATGATAACCAGTGTGCTAAACTAGAGCTATCAATTAACTTCACATAGAGCTATTGACTCGCCAATCGATTCTTCTGGCTACGAACCCAAAAACACATAGCGCAAAGCCGAGAAGAATAAATAAATCCAGTGCAATCTGCTCTGTCACGGGACCGACCAAAGTTTGTCGCAACGCGGATGATGCCCGTGCCGCTGGATTAAGAATGCCTATCAGTTGAAATATATCAGGCAGGCGTTCTGGCGGAATGATAACGGGACCCAGTCCGAGGAAAACAAATGAAATCAATAAGCTAAATGAGCTACCTTGTTGTGAATTGTGAACGCTTACGCCAATTAGAGCACCTATAGCAGACATAGGTACAACACAAAGTGGAATCACAAGTAAAATCAGCGGATGAACCACCAACAGAATTTGCAAGACGGCCGATCCGATAATAAGTATGGATAATAGGGAAGGTAGCGACAGGATAAAAAATGAGATGATAATGGCAAGAATTAGCGTATGTTTCTTTATAGGCAAAGTCGCAAAATATTCCAGAGTTCCTTGAAAACGCATGAAAACAATATGTGCCTGAATATCATTGAGATTGCCAAACATGAGGGACATCACGATGTTGCCACTGAAAACATAGCTCAAAGCTGTTGGCCCCGAATCACGAGCATATATTGAAAAAATGATCATACTAACCAGCGGAATGAAAGTGCTTATAACCAACATGGAACGCCAAGTCCAACGCCAGTTGCGTAGCTCAATCAAACACAGATCAATCAATTGTATCCAGTAGGTTTGTGAATGTGTCATTTTCGACATAATGGAAATAAATATCCTCTAAAGTTGCTGAACGCAAGTTCATATTATTTAGATGATCCATGTCCAAAAATAACATCATATCTGCCAATTGGTGTTGTTCAAGATAGATATGCCATCGGGTGGGTGTCAGTTGATGAATAGTGATATCCAAAGGTATTTCCGGGTCTTGACTGGGTTCAAAAGTGATTTCCAGGCGCAATTTGTTACTTAGGTTCTGTTTTAGCTCATTAGGTGTGCCGATGGCGATAAGTTCACCCTGATGCAGAATGCCAACGCGCTCAATAATTTTCTCAGCTTCGATGGCGTCATGGGTAATAAAAATAATCGTAGTTCCATATTGATGATTGATTCGGCGTAATATATCCCAGACTAGCTTTCTTTTTTGTGGGTCGAGATCATTGGTGGGTTCATCCAGAACAAGGACTTTTGGTGACCCTGCTGTCGCTACCGCCAGCCTGAGCAACCGCCGTTGTCCACCGGATAATCGGGAGCTATATTTGTCACAGAAATGCTCCATTTGCCATAATTGCAAAAGTCGCTTTTGTTCGGCTGTGGCATCACGACGGTTCATCTCACGCAAGTGTGCGGTATAAAACAAGGATTCTGCGACAGTTAATTGATTGAGCGCCAGGCTTTCTTGGGGCATATATCCCACAATAGAGGGTACATACAAGGCATCACTAGCAATCGGTTTGCTATATAAATGGATAGTTCCAGTAGTGGGGGCTAATAGATTAACCATTTGTTTAATCAGAGTAGTTTTGCCTGCACCATTGCCACCCAATATGCCGAAAATTTCCCCTTCCAGCACTTGGAAACTTATATTTTTGTTTGCTGATGCAACCTGCTCGGGATATGTTTTAGAGAGGTTTTTTATATTATAAACGATCATCTATATTACTCATTTAAGGTTGCCAGCAGTTTGTCAGCAAGCTCGTTTAGCAATTTCACAGGTGCATTAGACCATCTTACCATCTTTCAGTAGCGATCAATATAGATTAATTTCGTCGGATTGCCTAAAGTGTTGGATCATTTAAGGTCTTGCTAAGATACAACAGGCGGTAAAATCTTATGCAAGGCTACTTTTATGCAGGGAGACAGGATAAATGACAGCGATAGATACGATTATTGTTGGAGCGGGTGGACGCGGGAACGCTTATGGACAATTTGCCCTGGAATATCCGCAGGAGCTTCGGGTGACAGGTGTGGC
>DAOUKA010000254.1:0-4699 GCA_034421915.1 Anaerolineae bacterium | reverse complement strand
CGGTCGCCGGGCTGATTGGCGCACCCAAAGGCGCCGCCTACACCGCCAGCAAACACGCCGTCGTTGGCTTAACCAAATCGGCGGCTGTCGAATATGCCAAAGTCGGGATTCGCGTCAATGCCGTTTGCCCTGCCTATACCGACACCGCGATGGTGCAGCAGGCGATTGACGAAAATCCATGGATGCGCGAGATGATGACGCGGGCAATCCCGATGAGGCGACTGGGCAAGCCAACTGAAATCGCTGAAGCCGTCCTGTGGCTGTGTTCGGATGCGGCCTCATTTGTGACCGGACATCAACTGGTGCTGGACGGCGGCTTGACCGCCATCTAGCCTCCGGTTTATTTGACCAAGCCGACCCGCCGCATGTCAGACAGAATCAGCCGTTCCCAGGGTTCATCCGTTTGCAGAGCGAAATAATGGGCGCCGCGGCGAAGGCACTCATCCCGAATCTCATCGCGCCAGGCGGTCAAACGCTGATGATAGAATTCCCGCATGGCCGCATCCACAGTGACCTCCTGCGCCTGTCCAGTTTCGACATCAATCAGCCGCAGGTCGCCAGCCAGGGGCGGCGTGACCTCCTGCGGCGACAGGACATGCACCAGCGCCACCTCATGCCCGCGACTCAAGAGGGCGTTCAAGCCTTCAATATAACCGCTGGGCGAGAACAGATCGCTGACAACCACCGTCAATCCAGGGCGGCTGGCGCGCAAGGCATAATCCTTGAGCATGATGTTCAAATCGGCAATGCCATCGGCGGCGACATTCTGGATATAATGGAACATCGCTATGCCCTGCCCGCGCCCGCGCACCGGCCCGAAGATGGACATACCGCGGTCGTTAATTGCCGTCAGCATCAGGCGGTCGCCGCTGGTTAAGGAGACATAACCCAGCCCAGCGAATATCCGCTTGGCAAACAGCAGCTTCTGCTGGTCAAGCTCGTCTTGCGCAAGCTCGTCTTTCGGCGGGAAGTTCATACTGGCCGAGGCATCCAGGATGATATGCACAGCCAGATCTTCTTCATCCTCCAGCAATTTGATATAGGGCCGTTCCAGCCGAGCATAGATATTCCAGTCCAGTTGGCGCAGGTCATCGCCAGGGACATAGTTGCGATAATCGGCAAATTCGACGCTCGTTCCCCGTTTAATCGAGCGGCGGTCGCCTTTCATGGCGCCAGCCCGCACCTTTTTGGCAACCAGCATCAGCGGCTCCAGTCGGCGGCGAACAGCTTCGGGCAGGAGGATGGGGGCTGGCTGGGAATCTTGGGACATAGTTTTTCCATCAGGATATCTGTTGATGTCATCACCTTAGCGCAAAGTGATGCCGATGCCAAGATGCTTACTGAAGACTCTTGATTTCGGCAGGACGGTCTTCAGGCTCTTGCGCCTCGTCCATCAGTTCAATGTCTTCATCCTCTTCATCGTCAGCCCCTTCCTCAAATTCAAATCGAAGCAGGGCGATATTTCGTCTGCGAAACAGTTCGTCCTGTTCCTCAAACTTCAATCTCGCAAAGAGGCGGCGGGCATCATCATTGTTGGGATGATAGCGGGCGATGACCATTTCGCTGTGTTCAAATTCATACACCATATCAACGAGTCTGTCAGCGACAGCGTAGCCATGCCCCTGCCCCTGATAGTCGCGGTCAATGGTCAGGCGCTCGATAATCCACTGCGTCGGTTCTCTGGCATGAACCAGCATGACATAACCAATCAAATCGCCCCACAAATGGATGCTATAGGTGGTCACAGCCGGATGACGCGACTGAAGCCAGGATAAGACCAGAGGGGTCGTAAAACGTCTCTGTTCTGGCTTCACTCGGACAACCCGCAAAGCCAAAAAGTCGCTCAAGGACTTGATTTCAATGAGTTTAATGCCCGACATCAGCCGTTATGCTCCTTCTATCGAAAACCGGTATGCTTTGCTTATCCCTGATGTTTTAGCGCCCCCAGCACCACTTCAATCGGATGCTGCGCCGCGTAGCCGGCATCATGGATTTGTGAACGGCAGGAAGTGCCCGACGCTGTGATGATGGCATCGGGATTGCCCCGAATCGTCGGCAGCAGGCGGTCATTGGCAATCTTCATGCTCAACTCATAGTGTTCATAGCCAAAGCTGCCCGCCACGCCACAGCAGCCCGTGTTCATCTCGGCGACCTCGGCCGCGGGTATCGTCCGCAGGAGCTTGAGCGTGTCGGCTGTACCCCACAGCGCCTTCTGATGACAGTGACCATGCAGCAGTATCCGCGCTGGTGTGGCCCGCCAGTCGAGGGCATCCGCCTGCCCCGCCACTTTATCCGCAAAATACTGCTCGACGCTCAGGCAGCGGGCCGCCAGTGACCTTGCCGCAGCTTGCATGCCAGGGTCAACCAGGGTGAGATAATCGTCTGTGAAGGCGCTCAAACAACTCGGTTCGATAAACAGATAGGGTGTCTCCCTGTTTTGCCGATACAAGCCAAGCACATTGTCATGCGCCATCGCCTTGGCATTGTCCAGCAGCCCCTTGCTGATGGCAGGACGTCCACAGCAGCCCGAATGGGGCAGATGCCGCACATTGAGGCGCAGGCGCAGTTTTTCCGCCAGCTGCACGACCGCCGTCCCCAGTTCAGGATGATTCCATTCCGTGAAGGTATCCACCACCAGAACAGCATCCGGCCGCTGATGATGGGGATAATTCTGCAGCGCGGCGAAGGGTTTGTCGGCATACTGTGGCAGAGGGCGGTCGGTGGGCATGCCCAGCAGACCCGCGCCCCATTTGCCCACTGGATGGTTCAGCATAAAGTTGCTGAGCCTTGGTGCCTTGCCCGCCAGCCTGTTGACGCGATGGATATTGCCAAACAGCCGCGTGGCAAGCCCCGTGCCATGTCGGTCATGCCAAGCCGCCAAAAATTCGGACTTCAGTCTGGCGACATCCACCGCCGAGGGACATTCGCTGGCGCAGGCTTTGCAGCCCAAGCACCAATCCAGGACATCCTTGACGGCTGGCTCGCCAATATCATTCGGCAGCCGGCCGCTAATCGCCGCTCGCAGGGCATTGGCGCGTCCGCGAGTCGAATGCGCTTCGTCCAGGGTGGCCTGGTACGAAGGACACATCGTCCCCACAGCTTCCTTGCGGCAGACTCCCGCGCCGTTGCACATCTCGACCGCGCCAGCAAAGCCATGATCCGCCGACCAGTCATAACGGGTATGAAACTCGATGGTCTTGTAATCGGGCGAATAGCGCAGCAGTTCGGCGCTGTCCATCGGCGGCGAATCAATAATTTTGCCCGGATTCATCATCTTGTTGGGGTCAAAGGCCCGCTTGAGTTCGCGGAAGGCATCCACCAAATCCGCACCGAAGAGGTATTCACTGAACTCACTGCGCGACAGCCCCTGTCCATGTTCACCCGTAATCGTCCCCTGATATTTCTTCACCGTCCGCGCCACAGCATCGGCAATCGTGCGATACTGGTCACGACCTTTCAGCGTTTTCAGATTGACAAGTGGTCGGATATGCAGGCAGCCAGCGCTGGCGTGGGCATAAATGGCATAGGTAGTATCGGCATCATGGATAATTTCTTCGACATCCGAGATATAATCCGCCAGATTCTCGACTGGAACAGCCGCATCCTCGACAAAAGAAATCGGTTTTGCATCGCTGCGTTCACTCATCATCAGCCCCAGCCCGACCTTGCGCACCGTCCAAACATCGGACTGCTGTGCGGCGGTCGCGGCAATGGTGACCGCCCCCCTGTATCCCAGATGTCGCAGCTTCGCTTTCAAGTCCTTGATTTTCGCGCCCAGTTCGCGCTCCGTCCCGACAAACTCAACCAGCAAAATCGCCGCTGGGTCGCCATCCACAAAGGTCAGGCGGTCACGATAACCGGCATTCGCCCGCGTTTTGTCCAGCAGGAACTTGTCCATCAATTCTATCGCCGCTGGCTCAAGCTCCAGGATGCGCGGCGTCGCTTCCAACGAAGCCCGCAGACTGTCAAAATGAACCAGCGCCAGCCGTTTGTTTTCCATCTTGGGGCAGTCAACCAGCCGCAGCTGGGCGCGGACAACCGTCGCCAGGGTGCCTTCCGAGCCGCAGAGCAGCCAGTTCAGATTGACATCATCAGGGTCGATTTTGTCGAGCGCATAACCGGCAGCCGTGCGCCATGTCTTGGGATAACGCGACTGAATATCCGCCTGATGCTGCGTGACCAGTTGGCTGACCTTGCTGCGAATGCGATTGAGCGCTGCGGTCGAATCATCCAGCCAGACCAGGTCGCCATTCGCCAGGACAACTTGCATGCGTGCGATATGGTCGGCTGTCATGCCATAGCGGATGCTGTGGGCGCCGGTGGCATTGTTGCCAATGACCCCGCCCATCGCGGCGCGTTCGGCGCTGGCGGGGTCGGGCCCGAACATCAGCCCCAGATTGGCAACCTGCCGATTGAGCGTTCCCAGAATCATGCCCGGTTCGACATCGACTGTCCTGGTCTCGGCATGGATTGCCCGCAGGCGGCGCATGTGGCGCGTGAAATCCATGATAATCGCTTCGCCAACCGCTTGGCCAGCCAGCGCACTGCCGCCGCCGCGCGGCAAAATCGGCAGCGCATACTTAGCTGCCGTCTCGTGGATGGCGACCACATCATCAGCACCGCGCGGAAAGGTCACCGCCAGCGGCATGACCTGATAATTGCTGGCATCGGTGCTGTAGAGGATGCGGGTCATCTGGTC
>DAOUKA010000253.1:0-17703 GCA_034421915.1 Anaerolineae bacterium | reverse complement strand
TCCAGCGCCGCCGCCCACGCGCCAAACGATGCCGCCAGGTTCACCACCGGCCAGTCGCTGCCGAACATCACCCGCTCGATTCCAAATGCCTCTATCGCGGTGCTGATATAAGGCTGAATCTGCTGCTGCGTCCACTTGTCAGGGTCAGCTTCGGTGACAACCCCCGATATTTTGCAGACAATGTTGTCCAGTTCCGCCAGTTCTTTCATCCCGGCCGCCCAGCTTGCGTACTCGCCGCCGGCGATATTCGGCTTGGCGATGTGGTCAAGGATGAACTGCACATCGGGGCAGGCTTTGACCAGGGCAATCGTCTCATCAAGCTGATGATGCTTGATGCAAATATCAAAACTAAGCCCGTATTGTGACAGCGCCCTCACGCCCGCCACAAAAGCCGCCTGACGCGCCCAGCCCGGCGCCTCATCCTGATAATTGCGCCGCACCCCCTTGACGAGCGGATGGGCCGCCAGCGCCTCAAGAGTCGCCTCGCGCCCCTCTTCATTTTCCAGCGCGGCCTGCGCGACTATGCCCTTGATGGGCGCATCGAGCGCCGCCGCCCATTCGACTTCCCGCAGGTTCTCGCCGCTCTCACAGCCAGCCTCGACAAACACCACGCCGGCCACCGTATGCTCGCTGGCGGCGGCGGCATAATCAGCCGGCAGCCAAGCGCGGCTCAGGGTCGGATTGCCCTCAAGCCAGCCATAGGTCAGATGATTCGGATCCCAAAAATGCACATGGCTGTCAATCAGTTTCACTCTTCCGCCCCCCGCTAATGACCGATATAAGGATGAGCCTTCCAGAGCAGCCCCTCTTCTTTCAGCGCACCCCAAAATGCCGCCGGAATCTCGACCGACATCGCCGCCACATTCTGCTTGACGCGCTGCGGCCTGCTGGTGCTGAGCGCCAGCGCGGCAATGCCAGGGTGCGATTTGCCAAACTGAATGCAGACCTCGGCCGGAATCTGCCGATGCGCCTCGCACAGCGCGAAGAAACGTTCGCGCCATTCAAATTTGCCCCTGTCAGTCGGCTGGTCAGGGTCGAGCCGGACATAATTAAAAAATTCGCCCCCCGTCAAAAACCCAGCATTAAACACAGCCGAATTGATGATGGCGACATCCTTCTCATACAGCGAATCCATAAACGCCAGCAAATCGGGCGGATGCGAATACAGGGTATAACTGTTGGCGAACATCACCCAGTCCAGTTCCACCTGGGCGTCAATCTCCTGAATCGAGCGCCAGTCCTTCGCGCCCACGCCGACAGCCTTGGCCTGCCCCCGCGCTTTCAGTTCATCCAGCGCCGCATACGCGCCCAGAATATCATCAAAGCGCCTCTTGCGCTCGCCGGCGGAGGCCGCCGCAGCCAGATATTCGTCAGGGTCATGCACCGAGACAATCGGCGTGCTGTAGCCGCCCCCCAGCAATTCGATGCCCTGCTCAAAGCATTGGAGGATGCCCTCATAGCTGATGTCCTGTACGGCATCATGCTCCAGACCAAACCAGGCGCCCGGCTCAAAAGTCGGCTCGGCCGCCGTCAGGGGGCTGCGCAGCCACGCCAGCTTGTTGCTGATAATGACCTCATCGTCCCGAATGCCCAGCTCGCGCAGGCACTTGCCCAAAACCTCCAGCGCAAGCCCCGCCCCATATTTCCCCGCCGAATCAATCACCACCGGCTTGGGGATATGTTCAAATATCTCGCGTATCGTCTCAAGTTTGGATTCATAAGAAAAGATGCGGAAAAGATTGCCCAAGGCCGTCGACCCAAACACAACCGGCGGCGTCGTCAGACCCGTTTTGCCAAATGCGATATGCTGCATCCTGCCTCCCCTGATAAATAAGCCTCTGCGGCCAGCCGATGCGCTGTGCGTTAAGGGCGCTCGAATAACTTGACAGCTAAACCCTGGTTTGTTATATTCCCCAAAATCAATATAGATCACAAGTATATTTTATGTTGAGACGGATCGCAAACAGCATGCGATAGACTGACTGGAGCAGGCAGTATGGAACAGACAACCGGCAAATACGAACCCACCTGGGAATCCCTGAGCCAATACCGCATCCCGCAGTGGTATATAAACGCCAAATTTGGCATCTTCATCCACTGGGGGCCTTACTGTGTCCCCGCTTATGGCAACGAATGGTATCCGCGGCGGATGTACTTGCAAGACGACCCCGCATTCGAGCATCACCGCCAGACCTATGGCGAACATACCGAGTTCGGTTACAAGGATTTTATCCCCATGTTCCGCGCCGAGAAGTTTGATGCCGATGAATGGGCGCGGCTGTTCAAGGAGTCGGGCGCGAGATTTGTCATGCCAGTCGCCGAGCATCACGATGGCTTCGCCATGTACGACAGCGATTTGTCCGATTGGACAGCCGCCAAAATGGGCCCCAAGCGCGATGTCATCGGCGAATTGGCCATCGCCACCCGCCAGCACGATATGGTCTTCGCCCTATCGAGCCACCGCGCCGAACACTGGTGGTTCTTCGATGGCGGGCGCAGCTTCCCCTCCGATGTGCAAGACCCCGCCAACGACGGCCTCTACGGACCCGCAATCCCGGCATCCACCGACAAAACCGACCGCGAAGCCTGGAAACACAAAGACTGGACTCCCCGCCCGAACGCCAAATTCCTCGAAGACTGGCTGGCGCGCTGCTGTGAACTGGTGGACAAATATCAGCCGCAGGTCGTCTGGTTCGATTGGTGGATCGAGCAGATTGTCTATGAACCCTACTTGCAGCGCTTCGCCGCCTATTATTACAACCGCGGGCTGGAATGGGGCAAAGGAGTCGCCATCAATCACAAATACGACTCCTATCCCGAAGGCGTTGCCGTCTTTGATGTCGAGCGCGGCCAGCTTAGCGATACCCGCCACCTGTTCTGGCAGACCGATACATCCGTCTCCAAGAATTCATGGGGCTATATCGAGGGACATGACTACAAAACAGCCGGCGACATCATCGGCGATCTGGTGGATATTGTCAGCAAAAACGGCGCCCTGCTGCTGAATGTCGGCCCGCGGGCCGATGGCACGATTCCGCAGATTGAACAGGAGATGCTGCGCGATATCGGGCGCTGGCTGGCGGTCAATGGCGAAGCCATCTATGACACCCGCGCCTGGGATACTTTTGGCGAAGGCCCAACCCAAATCGAGGAGGGCGCGTTCACCGATACCAAGCGCCAGCCCTTCACCGCGGCGGATATTCGCTTCACCCGAAAAGGCAGTCGGCTTTATGCCTTCCTGCTGGCTTACCCGCAAAACGAGGCGCTCATCGCCACGCTCAGCAGCCAGGCCGCGATCAATATCGTCGGCGTCAGTATGCTTGGCTCGGATGAAGCCATCACCTGGTCACAGGATGAGCAGGGACTGCGCCTGTCCGTCCCCACAGAAAAACCATGCGATTATGTCTATACTTACGCCATTGACCTGGCCTAACCAAACCGAAAGCGAGCGATAATGACAGAGCAAACTTATTTCAAACCAGAGCGCGGTCAGCGTCCCGGCGCCAACCAGGATCCGCGCCTCGATTGGTGGCGCGCGGCGAAGTTCGGCATGTTCATCCATTGGGGCATTTACAGCATGCCCGCCGGCCTCTGGGCTGGCAGGCACATAGCGGGCATAGGCGAATGGATCATGCTCCGCGCCCAGATACCCGTCGCTGAATATGAACAGCTTGCCCAACGATTCAATCCAGTCAAATATGATGCCGACCAAATCGTGAAACTGGCGAAGCAGGCCGGGCAGAAGTATATCGTCTTTACCTCCAAGCACCATGATGGCTTCTGTATGTACCAAACCGCAGAAACCGACTATAACATTGCCGCTGGCACGCCCTACGGTCAGGATGCCTTAAAGGCGCTGGCGCAGGCCTGCCAGCGTGAAGGCATCAAACTGGGTCTGTATTATTCGCAGACGCAAGACTGGCATCACCCCGACGGTCATGGCAACACCTGGGATTACGACCCCGCCAATCAGGACTTCGACGCTTATATCGAGGACTACGTCAAGCCGCAGGTGCGCGAGATTCTAAGCAATTATGGGCCCATCGCCATTGTCTGGTTCGATACGCCCCGCATCATCTCCAGACAGCAGAGCCAATCCCTGCTTGAACTGGTGCACGAACTCCAGCCCGATTGTCTGGTATGCGGGCGGCTGGGCAATGCCCTGGGCGATTATGCCACCGCACAGGACAACGCCATCCCGCCCGATCTGCAAGCCACAGTCGATTGGGAAACGCCCGCCACCATCAACGACACCTGGGGCTTCAAAACTCACGACCATAATTGGAAGTCCGCCACACAGCTGATACGCAATCTGGTGGATATTGTCAGCAAAGGCGGCAATTATCTGCTGAACATCGGGCCCGATGCCGAAGGGGCTGTCCCCGAACCCAGCATCGCGCGGCTGCGGGCGATGGGCGAATGGCTGGAAACCCACGGGGAATCGATTTACGGCAGCGACCCCGGTCCCATCCAGGGGCTGGACTGGTGCCGCACGACGCAGAAGGATGATGTCATCTATCTGCACATCTTCGAGTGGCGCGCCGAGGGCCGCCTTGTCCTGCCGAATCTGAAAGTCCGGTCGGCGCAGTGGCTGGATTCATCGCTAACTGCCCCGCTAAGCCTGAGCCGCCAAGGACCTCAGACAGTCATCGAGGGGCCCGCCGCCATGCCCGGCGAGCATGTCGCTGTGATTTGTCTGCGGCAGTAAAGCGCTTGCGCAGATAACCCGGGAACGGAGAAGGTGGGATTCGAACCCACGTACGGTTTCCCGTATCCGCTTTCCAAGCGGACGCACTAGGCCTCTATGCGACTTCTCCATACATCCTAATGATAACCGCCGGTCTGTCTTTTTCCAAGATGGAACATCGATTCAGCGCAGCGCCCTCGGCGGCCCGTCCGATGACCCCAGCAGACAGAGAATGCCGTTGACCAGCGCCTGCGCCAGCAAGTCGGGCTCCTCTGTCAAGAGGCGGCGGTCAGCCCGCATAAAGCCCAGTTCGATAATCGCCGCCGGGGTCAGGGGATAAATCTCGCGGAAGGTATGATAATGCGTCATATCGCGGGTCAGCGTATAACGCCTTTCCAGCGGAATCAACCGTTCATAATGGAAGGCAAGACACTCGGCAAAATAAGCGTCAATGCCCCCATCGGGCCGCGCCGCCGCCTTGGCGACCAAATACCCGGAAACATGCTCGCCATAATCCTGACAGTCATTGGCATGAATCGAAAGCAGCGCCGCCGCCCGATAATTATCCAGCCGACTGTCGAATTCGTCCAGCAAATCGACCGCATAATTGCGCGCCCGCAGGCTCGTCACCACCCGCTGCGCCACCTCGAAATTGATGTCCGCTTCCTTCAGGCCATCCTCACAGACAGCCCCGGGATCATTATTGGGCCCCCGATGCCCCGAAACAATCCCAATCCGATGCAGCCAATTAGGCGTGGCGACCACAGTAGGCGCGGCCTTGGCCATCGTTGTCCCACTGGCAATCAGCACCGCCTCGTTCGCCTGCAGGCCGCGAACCACCGCCGGGTTCAAGAACTGCGGATCGGTGAACCAGGTCAAGACAGTCGCCACCAATCCGGTGCTCACCAAAACGACAAACAGGGTGCGCAGGAAGCCGCTCGTTGCCGCCACAGTGGCGCGGCGCTGATGTCCCTGACGGCGCTTGATGCGGCGGACGCGGTGCCGCGCCCTTGCCGCCGGTTCATCGCCCGCCGGCGGCGCCTCGGCAGGCGGCGCGGCCTGACGTTCCGCCGCCTGCTGCATCATCTCGGTAAAGATGGCTGATGCCGACAGGTCGCGGCCTTTCCCTTTGGCTGGAGCTTTAGATAAATCGTCGGACATGGCATCGGTTCATAGTTGGCTGACTGAACAGAATTGTAATCCCATTTGACCCATTTTGCAATCAATCGCATGCCAGACGATACGATTGGCGTTCGGTACAGGTCAGTTCACGGATATAACGATTGTCCCGCGCCCAGGCCACCAGCTGCTCGGCGGTTCTTGCAATCCGCCATTGACGCAGCACATGATCCTGCCCGGCCGAAACCGCCATCGTTTCATCAGGACTGAAGACCACCTCCTGCACCCAGTCCCCATGCTCCTCAAAGCGATTGAGTTCCTCGCCCGTGGCAATATCCCACATCCGCACAGTGGTGTCGGACGAGGTGGTCAGCAGAAGCTCGCTGTCCTGCGTGATGGCGACCCCGAAGGTATTGCCGGTATGACCGACAAACTGCCGAATCTCCTCGCCCGTTTCAATATCCCACATCCGCACGCTGCCATCCCAGGACGTGCTGATGATAAAAGTCATATTGGGCGCGAAGCGGGCATAATTAACGGCAGATGTATGACCAAGATACTGCCGAATCTCCTCGCCGCTTTCAATATCCCACAGTCGGATGCTCCTGTCGTCCCAGGAACCGGCGCTCACCATCTGCCGGCCGTCCGCACTCACGTGGACGCCGTTGACCCCATCCTCATGCCCCTCATACGTCCGAATCACCGCGCCGCTCTCCATATCCCAGAGCTTCAGCGTGCCATCTTTTGAAGCCGAGACAAACTGCTCGCCATTGGGCAGCAGGTCAATCATAAATACTTCGGCGCTGTGACCTTCGTAGGTCTGTAGATGCTGACCGCTCGCCACATCCCAGCGGCGAATGGTTTTATCCCAGGAGGCCGACAGAAGCTCGCTGCCATCCAGCGTGAAATGCACGGAATCGACGGTGTTGGCGTGTCCGCTCAGCCTGTGCATTTCGGTCGCGCTGGCGGCATCCCAGATGCGAACCGAGGCATCCAAATCATCCGGCGAGTCGGGATAATACAAAGGCCCCGACCCCGAAGCGACCAAGGTCCCATCCGGACTGATGTCGGCTGCCCACGTCCAATTCTCGTGACCTGCGAAAGCCTGCACATGCGCCCGATTCCGCAAATCCCACAACAACGCGGAGCTGTCCGCCGGATTGTCGCTCCCATCGGGCATCAGATTGTCCCCCACATGGCCAAGCCCGACCATCATAGTTTCGCCATCAGCCGTATATTCAATGTCATAGACGCGCTCGGCAAAATTAACATAGCTGCCGATTTCGACAGCCTTGTCCAGATCCCAGAACTTGATGTCTTTGTCGCGCGAGGCTGTCGCCAGAATATGACCATCGGGCGAAAATTCGACATCCGCTACCGCGCTCGTATGCGCAAACAGGCGCTGAAGCTCCGTGCCGATGGCCGTATCATAAAGGCGCGCTGTCCCGCCATTGCCAGAATCCCAGGTGGCTATGGCCACCGTGCGGCCATCAGGGCTGAATTCGACATCGCGGACATAGCCCGACTGCGGTTGAATCCTGAGAAGGCTCTCACCCGTGGCGACATCCCATATCCGCACTGAGCGGTCTTGGCGGTCATCTGGGACGCCAGTGGGCGTTTCATCGGCCGCCGCACTGGCAAGTTTGCTGCCATCGGGACTGAAATCGACCTTCATAACATAACCGATATGCTCATCCAGCACATGCAGCGCCGCCGCGCTGGCCACATCCCAAAGCCGAACGGTCCTGTCGCCGCTGGACGAGGCTAAAATCCGGCCGTCCGGGCTAAACTCGACATCCGTAACCACAAGCTCATGCCCCCGCAGTCGGTATCGCTCGTCCCCAGTCGCAGCCTCCCAAACGCCAATGCTGTGATCCACCAGACCGCCCGCCAGCAGCGCCCCGTCGGGACTGAACGCCAGCCCCATAATCGGACTCCCGGCGTCTATCGAGCGAATCGTTTCGCCAGTCTCGTTATTCACCAGATAAATCACCCCTTCCGTCCCGCCATAAGCGCCGGTCATCCCCGTCGGGCTGCTGGCGACCGCCAGAATCGAAAGGGGCGAATCCGCATAGCGGAAGCGCGGCCCCGGCGAAAAGGCCGCCAGCCCCAAAATCCGCAGCACTTCGGCTTCAGGCGGCTCGAAGGCATGACTCGCTTCGATGGCGATTGGCAAGGCCAGCGCCGGTTCATGCTCGCTCAAGGCCGTCCGCGCATTGGCCGCCAGCGCCAGACCCAGATTCTTGCGCTCGTTGATCTCCGCGATTTCAAGCGCCTCTTCAGCCCGCTCGCGCTCACTTTCCGCGACTTTAAGCGCCTCTTCAGCCCGTCCCCGTTCACTTTCCGCGACTTCAAACGCCTCTTCAGCCCGCTCCCGTTCACTTTCCGCGATTTCAAGCGCATCTTCAGCTCGCTCGCGCTCACTTTCCGCGATCTGCTGCTGTTCAGTCGCCCTGTTCGATTGGTCAAAGGCGAACAGACTCAAGCCGACCGCCACCACCGCCGCCAGCGCAAACACCGCCGCCGCGATGCGCAGGTTGCGCGCCTTCTGCCGTTCGAGCGCCGCCTCCCGCGCCTGACGCGCCCGCTCCAGCGCCCGCCGTTCCTCCCGCCCCGCCAGGCTGGCAGCCAAAAAGTCCAATTCTGTCCGATTAAGCTGAAGCGTCGTCGACTCCGACCATTCCTGAAACTGCTGAAGCCGCGTGCCCTGCATCAGATAACTCGGCTCTTTGCCCGCGGCTTCCCATTCTTCGGCGGCATGCAGCAGCTGCCGTTCAAAGCGCACATCCTCGCGGCTCTCATCCAGCCACTCGCGCAGCCGCTCCCACCGCCGAATCAGCGCCTCATGCGCCACCTCCACCGTCGCGCTGCGGGTGGCTTCGTCGCGGTCAAAGGTCAACAGGCGGTAACGACCAAAATCATCAATCACCTCCCCCGCGGCTTCGGCCGCGCCCAAGGTCATCAATTCCGCTTGCAGGATGCGGCGGCGAGTGTCCTCCTGCCCTTCGCCCAGCGTGACCAAGCGCAGAAACATCTGCCGCGCCATATCCCGGCCAGCATCATCAAAACGCTGATAGACCTCCTCGGCCCGCTTTGCCAGCGCCCCCAGCGTGCCGCCAATCTCCTCATAGGCAGCATGAGTCAGCAGCGCCCCATCGCGCCGCTCAAACAATTCCGTGAGCGCATATTGCAGCAGCGGCAAGGCGCCCGGCTGCTCGCGGACATCCTCAATAATATGCTCAACCAAGCCCTCTTCCAGCACCGCCCCCACCCGATGAGCAGGCCCGCTGATGGATTCGGCAAGCTCTTCATCGGACAGTGGCAGAACCAATTCGGTGCGCTGGCGAATCAGTTCGCCAAAGTTTTGATACAAAAGCGGTCGGTCATAAAAATCGGCGCGCAGGGTAATGATGATTTTGATCGGGCTGTCCTCGGTATGCACCGCGGCCAGAATCAGGTCGAGGAATTGCTGCCGCTCGCTTTCATGCTCAATCTGCGTGAAGACTTCCTCGAACTGATCAATCATCAAGACCAGCCTGCCATCTTCTGCCGGCAAGGCCCGTCTCACGCCGTCCGCCAGGCCCGAAACCTCCTCGCGCAGTAAATCCGCCATGCCCGGCATAGGCGCGGTGGCAACGCTCAAAAGCGCCGCCGACAGTTCTTCCAGCGGCTCCTCGCCTGGCACCATCTCGGCATAAAACCAGTCCTCCGAGCCAGCGATCCGACCCTGCCGCAAGGCCGGCAGCACGCCCGCCTTGACCAGACTCGATTTCCCGCTGCCGCTCGGACCGATGACCGCCAGAAAATTACTCTCGATGACCGATTCTTCCAAACGCGCCAGGACGCGCTCAATCATCCCCGAACGCCCAAAAAAATCAGCCGCATCCGCCTGCTGGAAAGCCCGCAGCCCCTTGTACGGATTCTTGGCCTCAATCAGATCGAAATCGGTTAAATCCAATTCCTCCAGCGGAAGCTCGACTGTCGAGCTCGCCTGCTGCAAGGTCTGCCGAAAATCTCTCACCAGCGACAGGGCATCGGGATAGCGTTCGCCCGGATCTTTCGCGGTGGCTCGCTGAATGATTGAATTGAAAGCGGATGGCAGACGAAGCTCATCAGGGTCAATCATCGGCAGCGGTTCGTTGAGATGTTTATAAACCAGGGTCGCCAGCGTGAGCTCGGCAAAAGGACGCCGCCCGGTCAGCATTTCATAAAGCATAATCCCAAAGGCATAGACATCGCTTTGCGGCCCGACATCCCCGCCGCGTATCTGTTCCGGCGCAAGGTAGGCGGGCGTGCCAACAATGTCGCCGGCGATAGTCCCTTCGTTGCCGGCTTCCTTGGCGATGCCAAAATCGCCCAGATAAGCATTGCCATCCTCGTCCAGCAGGATATTGTCGGCTTTGACATCCCGATGAACAACGCCATTGCGATGCGCGAATGTCAAAGCCGAGCCAATCTGCTCCAAAACCCTGCCAGCCATGTCCGTATCCACAACGCCATGCTCATCAAGCCAATTCCGCAGGCTGCCGCCGCGCAAATAGCGCATCACCAAAAACGCGCTGTCCGGCTCGCGCCAATAATCATACAAAGGCACAATATGCGGATGCTCCAGACGGGCGACAACCTGCGCCTCGCTTTCGAAACGGCGAATAAATTCAGGCGAATTGGCGTATTTCGGCAGGATGACCTTGATGGCCACCTCCCGCAAGACCGCGCTTTGACGAGCGCGGTACACAACGCCATACCCCCCCTGACCCAACAAAGCCTCGATCTCATAAGATTTGACCGCCGTACCGGTTAAATGCAGGACATCCATAAATCTTCCCGTCAAATAAACTAATCTTTCATCATCTTAATAGTATAAAACATACGCGCCATTTACACATCAACATCTACAAAACTTCCGCAATGTGCTGCCCCTGCGTCAGGCAGGCATATTCCAATATATCCCAAATCTGGGATATGCGACAGGCGCTTGGGATAAAATCCCGCTTTCAAGCGGGGCCGCAGCCGAAATCCGCATCAAATTGACCTCATCTAGGGCAGACTTGCAACTTTGAGCGCAATTTGACACAATGTACAGGATTTTCCTGAACCGAGTCATCAGAGGGTGTCCGCGTGACGATAGCACTGGAACACGTGATACTGGGGGGACGAGATAACGGGCGGCTGGATTTGCTCGCCTGCAGTGGCGATGTCCCCTCACAAGACCCCGCCCATTATCGTCGGCGCATCGAACTGGAGCCAATGCCGGTCGATAACGTCCGCGGCTCGCAAACGGTGGCCATGCTCGCCTATGACCGGACGCGGGCGCTGCTGGCGCGGGCGCATTTTCAGAACAGCCGCCAGCGGCTTCCAGCCTATCAATATGTTCTGATTCCATACGATGCGCTATCCGACCGCGCTGCCCGGCTGGACTCGCTCCTGAGCCTCTTCAGCGAGCCGATCCCGCTTGAACAGTCCGATAACATCCCCGCCCTGCATCTGCCCCCCGAAAACGCCCATATCCGCATCGACCAGCTGCACAGGCTGATTGGCGGCCTGCTCGATCATCACTTCGACATCGCCATGACCCTGCTGGGTGCGGTCATCCACGAGCGCAGCCTGCTCATCCGCAGCTTCCCGCCGCATGCCTCGCAGCGGCTTGATTTGATACAGGGCATCCGGGCGCTCCTGCCCGCCGCCGCCGCCATGCGCCTCACCTTTTCGAGTGATAACACCCGCTCGAATGCGACAGACCTGCGGCTGATTTTTGCCGATGACAGCGATGAAACCACGCAGTGGGTCTATGACTGGCGCAAGCAGCGCGTCATCGCCGGCGTCTTGGAACATCCTTATGTGCAGCTGCTCCGCTCCCTGTGGGGTGGCGATCTCGACGCCTTGGCGGCCGACATCAAGGACATGGACAGGCTGAGCTTGAGCTTTGTCCCCGACAGCGATTTGACCGACCACTTGACCCCGCTGGCCGCGCGATTTTCGCTTGACCTTCAGGTCAAAACCAATGATGCCATCGAGACGGACGCTATGATTCAGGCATTGGCCAGCGATGCGCCGCCGCAGGGCCGTCTGCGCCATCAATACATGCGAAAACTGCTGGAGAATGCCTTCCATCATCGCGATGCGGCCGCCGGGCTGCGGGTGGCGCAAGAGCTCGAACGCGATGCCGAGCTTGAACCCGCGCTAACTGGCTTGTTCGACGATATGCTGGAAACCCAGCCCGATGCCGTCTATGTCTTCATCCGCAATCGCCTGAATCATCTGGGGATAGACGAAAAATGGCTGCCGCGTTTGCAGCTGGCCGCCGCCAATTCGCTGGAAGTCGCCATTGACGAAAGCGCGGTTCCCACCCTGGTGAGTTGGCTCGAACTGATTGCCCACGAACCGCCGTCCTATCAGCTTCTCGATGTCCTGCGGCAGGGGATTTTATGGGCGCAGCCCCGCGCCCGCGCCGATGGTGAACTGGGCATCCACCTCATACTCATCGCCACCCGCCGCCTGCCCGAACTGGTGGAGGTCTTGTATGCGGATGAGGGCCTCGTCAATGCGCTGACTGACAATGTGAGCCAGGCACTGCGGGATGTCTCCGCCCAATCCCTCGAGGCGCTGATTGATGAGCCAGCCGAGTATTTTCTGCTCGCCCTGTTTCATGGCATCCAGGTTTCTGATGAAAAATTGGTCACTGTCCCGACTGTCAAAAAGCTGTGGTCGCTCTATCAATCCGAAGAGCCTGTCAATCTGCCGGCCATGTATCGACCGCCAGCGCTCATTCATCTGCTGGCAGCCCAGGCCAGCCACCAAATGACCGATGATGCCATCGATTTGCTGATGCGGCATATTATCGAAATCAACGATACCGACCTGTTCATCGAGACCGCCAATCATCTGGCTGACCGCGACAAGCTGTTCCCGCGCCTGAGCGCCGTCCTCGAAGCCGACAGTTTCACGCTGGACAGAATCCTTTCGGTGATGAATCTGGTGACCGGCATCGACAGCGTATCGCCGCGCGATGTGATGGACGCCTATTTTACGCTGCTGGGTTATTATGAATGGGCGCCGGAAACCCAGCCTATGATGGAAGCCCTGGCGCGGCTCATGGGGAACAATCCCTCGCTGCCGGTATCCTATCGGCATCTGTGGCGGCATTGCGAAACCTGCAACAGCCTGCAAATCGAATCCGCCACCCGCGTATCCATCAATCGCCTGCTCCAGCAGTTCGACAAGGAAGAAGACCCCCAAGTGGTTGTGCAGGGCATCGCCCGCATCTCCAAGCAGATTGGCTGGAACAAAACCCTGCTGGCTGCCCTGAATGCCTGGTGGCGCGATTATGCCAACACCCGCACCCTGATGCAGCTGCAGCGCATAGAACGCGAAATGGACTCGAAACGGCATCTGGAAACGCAGAAGCAAATCCTGCGAACAGCTTTTGCCATGCGCCGCCTGCTGCACGACCGCGGCCCGGCCGAGTTCGCCGCCGCCATCAACACCGCCTATACCCTGCTGGAGAACATCACCGATGCCTTCGACGCCGCCCAACTGACAGAAATCGACACCGGCACCATTCGCCGCCAGCTTGACGAAGTGAGCGCCTATCTGTCTATGGATGAGCAGCATGTGCTGGCGAACAACCTGCGCAACCTCGCCAATCGGATTACAGCCATGGCCGACAATCGCAGCAAGCCCTCCCTCATACGCAGCGATGACACCATCGACCGCCACCTCATGCTGGGGGAATCCAACCCGCAGGGGTCGATTGATATGATGAAATGGATCGCCGGCTATCTTGGCGGCACGCACAGCAATAGCGATGATTGAATCCGATTCCTTCACCGCATGCCCAAGGGAGGAGGTCGAAGACGATGGAAAAATTGTTCGCCTATGGCACGCTGCAAGACCGCGCCGTACAAATGCGCCTGCTGGGGCGCAGCCTCGGCCCCGGCCAAGCCGACAGCCTGCGCGGCTATCGTCTGGCAAAGCTCATTGGCATTCACCATACCTACACGATTATCCAGCCCCAGTCGGGCGCCAGGGTCGATGGCCGCGTCTATGAGGTCAGCGCCGCCGAACTCGAACGGCTGGACGTCTATGAAGGCAACGCTTATCTGCGCGTCAGCGTCACCCTGGTCAGCGGCACCCGCGCCTGGGTCTACAGCGACCACCCAAAATCGAATTATCAGCGGCATATCGAAGCCATCGAGACCTGAAGGTTGCCATTCCGCCGGCCTGATGTACAATCTCGGTCGTTTCTTCTCAATAAGGATAAATGATGATGACAGCATTTGGCATTGGCCTGATTGGCATGGGCTGGATGGGACAGGTGCACAGCCGTTCCTACAGCCTGGTGCCACAGCGCTTTCCGTATAGCGGCCTGCGGCCGCGCCTGATTATCTGCTCCGATAATGTCGCCGCCAGAGCCGCGCAGGCGCAAAAGATGCTCGGCTTCCAAGCCTCCTCCCCGCGCTGGCAGGATGTCGTCGAACATCCGCAGGTGCAGATTGTCAATATCGCCGCGCCCAACCATCTCCATCTGGACATTGTGCAGGCCGCCGCCGCCGCCGGCAAGCATATCTTCTGCGAAAAGCCGGTCGGCCGGACACCGCAGGAAACTGCCGAAATCGAGCGCATCGCGCGGCAGGCCGGCATCTTGACCTTTGTCGGCTTTAACTATCGCTGGGCGCCGCTGGTCATGCACGCCAAAAAGCTGATTGCCGATGGCCTGCTGGGCGATTTGACGCAGTACCGCGGGCGGTTCTTCAGTATGTATGGCAGCGACCCGCTGGGGCTGCTGTCCTGGCGCTTCGATAAAGAGCAGGCCGGTTATGGCGTGCTGGGCGATATTATGGCGCATGTGATTGATATGGCGCTGCTGATGAGCGGGCCCGTCAAGCGCGTCGTCAGCAGCGCCCACACCTTTATCCCCCACCGTCCCAAACCCATCCCCGGCAAAGGCACCCACTATTCGCGGGGCGCGCCCGGCGACCCCGAAGCCCCCGTCACCAATGAGGATTATGTGGGCGCGCTGCTCGAATTCGAAAATGGCGTCCGCGGTTCAGTCGAAGCCTCCCGCACCATCTTTGGCCCCAAAAATCAGTTCGCCTTCGAAATCAACGGCACCCAAGGCGCCCTCAGCTGGGACTTCGAACGTATGAACGAACTCCAGCTTTATCTGCCCGGCGCCGACGGTCTCCATGACGGCTTTATGCGGCTGGTCGGCGGCGACCAATACCCTTATCACGGCAGCTTCAACCCCGGCGAGGGGAGCGGTATCGGTTATGAAGATATGAAAGTGATCGAGGCTTATCATTTCTTGAAATCCATCGCCGCCGGCGAGCAGACCGCGCCCGGCTTCACCGAGGCGCTGGCTGTTGCCCAAGTTCACGCGGCGATGATTCGCTCTTGGCAGAGCCACAGCTGGCAGGACGTGACCCCTTTGCCCTAGGGCAGTCGCGCCATCTGATTTGACATTGGAAAATGCGGGTGCTAAACTGTCAAGTAATGGAATGTCGCGTTCGTTAATCAATTCAAATCAATTAGGAGGACAATTATGAATTTGCAGAAGGCATCGCGTTTGTTCGCTGCAATGATGTTATTTACGGCCTGCGTCGTGCTGGTCTTGCTCGCCCAAGCCCAGTCGGGGGGAGGGGCAGACTCCGACCCCAACAAATGCCACACCGAATGGGATTTTTGCAGCTCGGGGACGGCAGCCGAAAACGCCTATCACTGGCGGCTGGGATGGTGCGTAGCGGCGACTGAGCGCGGCGCGATAGAGGTCTCGGTGAGCGCCTGCATGGGGCAGGAAGAGGGATCCGTGTCTTATCCGCGCTCGTCTTCGTCATCGTCGTCTTCATCATCATCGTCCTTGCCGTCTTCGTCATCATCGTCATCATCGTCGCCGTCAGCGGCCTCAGAAGAGAATGCCTATTTCTGGCGGCTGGGCTGGTGCGCGGCGGCGGTGGAAAGCGGCGCGGTGTCGGGCTCGGTGAGCGCCTGCGTGGCTCAGCAAGAGGCTTCGGCGCCTTACCCGCCCTCGTTATCATCGGTTTCGTCAGTGCCAGAAGGCGCACAGCCCAACAAGTGCTACGCGGAATGGGATTTCTGCAATTCGGGGACGGCCGAAGAGAATGCCTATTTCTGGCGGCTGGGCTGGTACGCGGCGGCTGAGGAGCGCGGCGCGGTATCGGTCTCGCTGCAAGAGTTTATGGGTGGAGCAGCGCCGCAAGTCCCAGTGAGTGGAGCAGCGCCAGTCATAATAGGAGGCCCGAAGCGCCCGCCGCGGCCCGGTGAGACGCAGGATTTGCCTTGGTCAAGGACGCTCTGCATGACCGCGTTCCCAGACCAGCTGTACCCAGGCAGTACCTGGCGGCATCTATGTGGATGGGATGCCACTTTACCGCCAGGGCTGCTTTGCAATAAGCGGGCAACCGCGTCGCCATGGGACTGCCTGGACTATATTGACGCCTCGGATGACACCCTTGCAGTAACTGCTACTGCCAATGCTGAGGCTACTCGCATTGCTACTCTTATCGGTGGCGGCTGAGCCTTGGGGGAAAGAACATAGCATCGTGACAGGGGGCGCCTGTCATAACCGGCGCCCCTGTTTGCCCTAATCTTGGCGGCCTGAATGTGGTATCATCCTCCACCATCGCCCGCCAACAGCAAAGACAGCCTGATGACCCCAGCAAAACACTTGGCGCTGCGCGGCTCGATATGCTATCTCCGCCAGGATCCCTTCCTGAACCCGCCTGCTGCCTGCCTGACTTATGAAGCGGACGGCATCATCCTAATAAAAGCCGGCCGCATCCGCGCCCTCGGCCCCGCCAGCGAAATCCGCGCCAGCCTGCCGCCAGACACACCCCTTCGACATTATCCGCATTCGATTCTGATGCCCGGCTTCATCGACGCCCACATCCATTATCCCCAGGTCGAAATCATCGGCTCCTATGGCGCGCAGCTGCTGGAATGGCTCAGCAAATACACCTTCCCCGCCGAAGCCAAATTCAACGATGCCAAACACGCCCGCGCCATAGCCAAGTTTTTCATTGCCGAACTCCAGCGCAACGGCACGACCGCCGCCTCGGTTTTCTGCACCTCCGCCGCCGCCTCGGTCGATGCCATTTTTCAGGCGGCGCAGCCCGACAATATGCTGATTCTGGCGGGCAAGATGATGATGGACAGCCACGCGCCCGCCGCCATCCTCGATACGGCACAAGCCAGCTATGACGATTCCAAAACCCTCATCCACCGCTGGCACAGGCAGGGCCGCCTGCTCTATGCCCTGTCGCCGCGCTTCGCCTTGACCAGCAGCCCGCAGCAGCTGGAACTCGCCGGCGCTTTGATGCGCGAGCATCCGGATATACGGCTGCAATCGCACCTGTCCGAGAACCAAGCGGAAATCGCCCGCGCCCGCGAATTGTACCCCCAGCGAGCGCACTACACCGATATTTATGACCATTATGGCCTGCTCAATCCGCGCGCGGTTTATGGTCATGGCATCCACCTGTCCGAAAGCGAACTGCGGCGCTTCCATGAAACCGGCGCCAAAATCGCCCACTGCCCGACCTCAAACTTTTTCATCGGCAGCGGCCTCTTCGATATCGCCCGCACCAAAGCGGCCGCGCGCCCGGTCACAGTCGGGCTGGGAACGGACGTGGGCGGCGGCACCAGCTTTTCCATGCTCCAAACCATGAGCGAAGCCTATAAAATGGCGCAGATGAGGGGCATCTCGCTCACCGCCGCGCAGGGCTTTTATCTGGCGACGCTCGGCAGCGCCCAGGCCTTGGGCATCGACGACCGCGTGGGGACCTTCAAGGTCGGGCATGATGCCGATGTGGCTGTGCTGGATCCACATGCCACCCCCCTGCTCAGCCTGCGCGCCAAGGCCGCCGATTCGCTGGAAGAAT
>DAOUKA010000252.1:0-4966 GCA_034421915.1 Anaerolineae bacterium | reverse complement strand
GAGCATATCCCCGACAACTCCATAGATTTGATTTATCTTGACCCGCCCTTCAATTCCAACAGCCATTACAACCTGCCCTTCAAAAACAAGGACAAATCGCTGCGTCCGGCAGAGGCTTTCAAGGATAGATGGGAATGGACTGACCAAGACACAGCGAAGCTGCAAGAATTGGAAAGGGGGCTGTTGACCCGTTCGCTGGCTGCTGTCATCAGGTTTGCACAGGGCGTCGAACAAAGGGCGGGCAGGCAGACGAAATCCAGTTTGGCGGCCTATCTGATGAATATGACACTGCGGCTGCAGGCGATGCACCGCGTGCTGAAAGATACCGGCAGCATTTATCTGCACTGCGACCCGACCGCCAGTCATTATCTCAAGCTGGTGATGGATGCGATATTTGGGAAAAAGAATTTCAGGAATGAGATTGTGTGGGGATATCGAACAGGAGGGGTAAGCAAAAAGAGGTGGCCACGTAAACATGACATTATTCTTTGTTATGGAAGATCTAAAAATACTATACACAATCCGCTTACTGAAAGAATTTACTATGACAAACCATTTTTTACTACAAAACAGGACGAGCTTGGCAAACATTATGCTGATGTTTATATACGCGATGTTTGGAATGACATTAAAGCTGTTATAAATGTTTCAAAAGAACGCCTAGGCTACCCAACGCAAAAACCGCTTGCCCTGCTGGAACGCATCATCAAGGCGTCCAGCAATGAGGACGACCTTGTACTCGATCCATTTTGTGGCTGTGGCACAACAGTTCATGCAGCGGAATTTCTGAACAGGCAATGGGCTGGGATTGACATATCGCCTTTTAGCACCGGCTTAATGCGCGAACGCATTCTCCATAACTTCAAATATCTAAGACCCGAAGACATCACTATGTGGGGCGTGCCTGACACGATCAAGAAAGCCAAACGGCTTGCAAACCGCGATAAGTTTGAGTTTGAGAAATGGGCTTGCGGGCGCATTGGCGCAAACGGGATGTACAAGAATCCAGGCGAGCGCGGCGCGGATGGCGGTGTGGATGGCGTGATGGAGATCGATATTGTTCGCAAGGGGAAAGTCCACGAAGGATACGTCATCATTCAGGTCAAAGGCGGCAACGTGACGCCTGACTCGGTGAAAGCGCTTAGCGAAACGGTGCGGCGGCTGGAGGCTGTCGCTGGCATTATGGTCTGCTTCAAGGAACAAATGCGCACCGTCGAGAATCAACGAAGCCGCGAAACTTGGTCAGATGATTACGAAACCTATCCAGTCATACAGGGATACAGCATCGAAAGCCTGCTGCGAGACGAACCGCTCAAGCTCCCGCCAAGATATGGCAAACGGCGCGGGGCAAGAATGTCCTCGTAGCGGGGACACCGCGCAGGGTCTGCAATAATCCGCCGCCAAATCTTTCCCTCGTTAGGGCTTAGGGGGTAAATCCCGTATGTGATAATGTTCCTGCGCTGATGCCTTTCAAAATCCGAGATTCATCCTCAGCATATATATGAGCGGATCCAAGTACATCAGCAATCAAATAACCATCTAGTGAAGTAGTTGGCCTTGCACTACCCGAGGGGATCCCCGAACCACAAGTCAAGCTTGTGGGTGTGCGTGCAAACACATATATTTTGCCATGGATTGTTGAATGCAGAGCAGTGCCAGAGGCTATGATATAGTCAATATAGTCCTGAGGTCTGTTTTTGTAGTCAGGTGGGACGACAGATCTGAAAGCAGAACTAGCAGAAGGTAGGCAATCTGGATCATGCTTTGACCTGAGCATAGCGGAACAATTCAATTTAGGTAGTCCTGCCATTTTGTTACCTCGTAATTAAATTTGAAACCGATTTTACCTGTGCTTTTTCAGTAAATCAACCCCTGCGGCTTGCCAGAAACGCCCGCGCCTCGTCTATGGTCGGCAGCGAGGGAAGCTGTAAATCTGTGAGAAGCGAGCGCCGTTTTCCGCCAAGCGGTCGAGGTTGGGCGTCTCGATTTTCGAGCCGTAACAGCCAGTATCAAGATGATGTTGGGTTGGGACATACGATCTCTTTTCAATCATTTTTTGGGATTTTAGCGGGCAACGGGGCGAGTTACAAATTTAACTTGCACAGGCAGCAAAAATAGGATATGCTTTATTTAGCGATGAAATTTTCTCTTTCATGGCTTTTATGTTAGGAGTTTCCTGTGGCAGGTGTGGCCTCGCAAACCTACTGCCACAGGAAACCGCGAAATTATTGAAAACCATGTCGGTTTTCAGTGCCATTATACCCTATCTAAAAGCCGCCCGAGGCGCTTGAGGGTTGGATTGCGCGCAAGACACCCGCGATCAGCATTCCCCCAGGCATTCGCATCGCTATCTTGGTGAACAGACGCGGTATGGCGATTTGATTGGGTAAAGATGAAGCAATTAGCATTGAACCCAATATCCAAGGGGGCAGCCAGAATTGAATGTGCCGATTATCGGGACTTTTTAGGCGGGCTGGATAGCCGCACAGTCGATTTGATACTTACCGACCCGCCTTATGCGATAAGCCGTGATACGGGTTTCCAATCCGTTGGAAAACGCAGTGTGAAGCGATTTGCGGTTTCGATGGATTTTGGCAAGTGGGATCGCTGCGAAATTGATTTGTCCGCGTTAGCCTCTCAAAGTTATCGCGTTCTCCGCAAAGGCGGCACCATCATTGTATTTTATGATCTATGGAAGATCGAACGTCTGAAGTCTGCTTTGGAAACAGCCGGATTTGTTATGATGCGGTTGATTGTCTGGCAGAAAACCAACCCCGTGCCACTCAACTCCAGACGAACTTACCTATCGAACAGTCGTGAAATCGCTGTCGCTGGCGTTAAGGGCGGCAAACCAACTTTCAATGCAAAATATCATAATGGCGTGTATCGTCATCCTATACCCAGACATAACGGAAACAGAATACACCCTACGCAGAAGCCAGACAAACTGTTTGCCGAGTTGGTGCAAATTCATAGCAATCCCGGTGATTTAATCGTTGACCCTTTCTTGGGAGGGGGGACGACCGCGGCAGCCGCGCTGTCCCAGTCGCGCAGGTTCGCCGGCTGTGATATTAACCAAGCCTATATTGACAGCGTTCTGGAGCGGCTGCAATGAGCCGCTCGGAAAATTGGAGCCCAAAAAAGGGAAGCAAAGCTGACTTATTCCTGGAATTGGCTCAACCGGACAGGGATGGATTTAGTCGCAGTGTATCCGTCCAAGAATTTACAGGTCGATATGCAGGATTGCGTTTTGGGAATGGGGGGTCTTGGGTTCGGCAAGACGGGCCGCTTGCTCGCAGATATAACATACGAACACATAAGGTTCGCAATGCCATATCAGCAGTCGAGCTGCAAGGATACAAGAAAGTACAAATCAAAAAGCCGATACCAAAACGGATAAGAAAACAATTCGAAGGGAAGCGGTGTGCTGTTTTAGACATCGGTAAAATCGAAATCGACCATAAAGATGGCCGGTTGGATGACCCGAGATTAAGTGACCCCAGCCGCGTAAAATCAGAGGATTTTCAAGCGCTTTCCAAACCTGTCAATAATGCGAAACGCGCCCACTGCAAAAGATGCCGCGAGACAAATCAGCGTTATGATGCCAGACGGCTTGGATTTCCCATCGCACAATATGCTGGCGACGAGATTTATAATGGGACTTGCATCGGGTGCTATTGGTATGACCCTAAAAGATTTATTGAAAAAGTATGTGAAAAATTGTTATATCAGCATCCACCGACAGAATCATAAGTGATTCAATCAGGCACTTATGAGCTTTCCTCTGCCTCTGCGGTCAATCAACGCTTGCGGCTGGCCAGAAACGCCCGCGCCTCGTCCATGGTCGGCAGTGAGGGAATCGCGCCTTCCTTGAGGCAGGTCAAGGCGCCGACGCCGTTGGCAAAATCGAGAATATCGGGCAGATGCGCCTGAAGATTGTCCCGATGCTCATGGATGCCGATGAGCATCGCAGCGACAAAGGCGTCTCCTGCGCCCGTGGTATCCCGCGCCGCCACCGCATAACCGCCATGTTGGATTTCAGTTCCGTCTTTCAAATGAACGCGCGCCCCGCGCTCGCCATAGGTCACGCAAATCATCTCCATCCGCTCGCGCCACAAGGGGCGGACATCCTCGCCGCCGGTCAGGAACGCCAATTCCTCCTCGCTGATTTTGAGCAGGCTGGCATACTCAAGCCCGGCGAGCATACCGGCTTTGGCGGCGGCCGCGCTCTCCCAAAGGGGCAGGCGCAGATTGGGGTCGTAAGAAATGAATTTGTCGCCGGCGATGGCATATCCCAGCGCCTTGAGCAGCGCCGATTTGGCCGGCTCGTGAATCAGGGTGATGCTGCCGAAGTGGAAAATATCGCTGGCGTCAATCAGGCTCGCATTGACATCGGCCGGTTTCATCAGCATATCGGCCGAGGGATGGCGATAAAACATAAAGCTGCGGTCGCCATCGGCTGTGTTGGAGACAAATGCCAGCGCGGTGCGCGCTTCCTGCGAGAATAGCAAACCATCGGTATGGACGGATTCGGCGGCGAGCATATCGGCCAAATATCTGCCGAAAGGGTCGTCGCCCACCTGACCCATAAACGCGCTTTCATAGCCCAGCCGGGCGAAAGCGACAGCGACATTGGCAGGCGCGCCGCCGGGCGCCTTGATAAATCCGGCGGCATCGCCGACGGTCACGCCCATTTCCAGCGCCACAAAGTCAATCAGGAGTTCGCCAAATGATAGCAGGTGCATATTCACCTTTGCTCCCGCCTGACAAATTCTTGGATAAACCCGCCGCTGTCGCTGGCAATGAGCATACCGGCCATCTGGCTGATTTCCAGCTTGCCGATGCGCTGTATCAACTGGCTGATTTGCTGGCGCATCATCAGCATCATATTGTCCCATTCCACATCATTGGGCAGGCTGTGCTGACGCAGGCCGCGCATACTTTCCAGATAGGCGATGGCGGGTTC
>DAOUKA010000251.1:0-1967 GCA_034421915.1 Anaerolineae bacterium | reverse complement strand
GAAAACTGCTGCCAGAGCCAGCCGTCTGGAGTGCGGGTGTGAAGCTCGGCAAAAATGCGGTGCTGATCGATGATGAGAATGCCCTGTATGCTGGGCACAGCCTGATAATAATGGCGTTTGGCAAGGCGGTCATAATCCATCGAAGAGGGCGATGTCACTTCTACGACCAGAATGGGATTGAGCAGGGTAGTGGAGTTGTCATCGTAGCTCGCTTTGCCACAGACGGCGCTCAAGTCTGGGTAGACATATCTGGTTGGACTGACCCTGACGCGCATATCACTGTTGCGCAGCGAACAATTCGAATCGTCCAGCTGTCGTCCGATTGCAATTGCCGTGTTCATTTTAATTTCGCTGTGATCGCCAGTGCCGCCGGTCATGGCGTAGATTTCGCCATCAATATATTCGTGCTTGAACTCGCTGTCTTCCTCATAGGCGAGATATTCTGCAACTGTCCACTTAGGTCTGTAATTGGCTAACATAGCTGTCCTCGCATTGACATTTGACCCTCCTGTTAAGCGTCCTCGAATAATATCCCGCGGTACACCTGCGCCAGTGGCAGGGTGCAGCCAAGCATCTCAAGAGGTATCAGGGCATCCAGATCGGAAAACTGTTGCCAGAGCCAGCCGTCTGGGGTGCGGGTGTGAAGCTCGGCAAAAATGCGGTGCTGATCGATGATGAGAATGCCCTGTATGCTGGGCACAGCCTGATAATAATGGCGCTTGGCAAGGCGGTCATAGTCCATCGAGGAGGGCGATGTCACTTCTACGACCAGAATGGGATTGAGCAGGGTAGTGGAGTTGTCATCGTAGGTCGCTTTGCCACAGACGGCGCTCAAGTCTGGGTAGACATATCTGGATGCGCTGACTCTGACGCGCACATCGCTGCTGCGCAGCGAACAATTCGAATCGTCCAGCTGTCGTCCGATTGCGATCATTGTGTTCGCTATAATTGCGCCATGATTGCCAGTGCCGCCGGTCATGGCGTAGATTTCGCCATCAATATATTCGTGCTTGAACTCGCTGTCTTCCTCGTAGGCGAGATATTCTGCAACTGTCCACTTGGGTCTGTAATTGGCTAACATAACTGTCCTCGCATCAGTAGATAATGACATTATACCAAAAACTTGACAGCGCGGGATGTACGCGGGATATAATGGAATGTCAGCGAAAAGGGGCGAGATGGTATGAATGGCTCATTAATTTTGATGACAGCTGTCTATTTCTGTGATATGCTGGATAAAATCAGGCCAATTTGTAGGCAAAATGCGACAATTAGGTTATAATATGGATAAAGAGTTTTGGGGATGACACATGTACGATAAATATCCCGAACATGATGTGCCGCAGCAAAACATTATCCAGCGATTTTTCAGCCAGCGCGGAAGCGCGATTGTCCTTGAAATTGCCATGGCGATTGTGATTTCGGTCGCTGCCGGGCAAGCCTTTGATCTCTTTGGTCCGATTGATGCCCAAAAGGACAATCCCCCGCAGGAACAGGCTCTTCAGGCTGCACTTCCCGCACCCGCGCCCCATGCCGCGGCGGGCATTCCCCTGGATGTCATCAAGGCATACGGGATGGATTACATCCGCCAGGGACAATATGCCAAGGCTGAAGCGATGTATGACCTGGTGATTGGCGCTGAACCAGGGGATGCCGAAAATTATGCCTGGCGCGGCTATGCCAATATCCAAGCTGGCGATTATCTTGGAGCGCGGCGGGATTACAGCGCCCTGGTCGAGATGATGCCCAATCACTTTGATGGGCATAATTCACTTTGCTGGGCTTATGGCGAGCTGCGTCAGTTTGATGAGGCGCTTGAGCATTGTCAAAGGGCGCTGGAATTGGCTGTCTCTTCCATGGAATATATGCTTGCCTACGAAAATCGCTGCTGGGTTTATGTTGAAATGCGCGAGTATGAGGCCGCCGCCAGCGATTGCGGGCGCGTTTTTGAGATTCAGCCGATTTGT
>DAOUKA010000250.1:0-5084 GCA_034421915.1 Anaerolineae bacterium | reverse complement strand
TTGCACAGGAGGCATTGCCCGACTTGGACGGGCGCGTGGTGACAGTTGCCACTGAAAATGCCTATATCCCCTTTAATTTTATCGACGAGGAAACCGGCGAAGCCGACGGCTGGGATTATGATGCGCTGGCAGAAATCTGCGCTCGGCTGAACTGCGTGCCGGAATATATCGAGCAAAGCTGGGAGGGCATGATTGTCGCCGTCTCCAATGGCGAGTATGACCTGGCGGCGGGTGGCATCACCATCACCGAAGAGCGCCAGGAAATCGTCGCCTTTTCCGATGGTTATATGGATGTCATCCAGCGCATGATGGTTCAGGTTGGCGAGGAGCGCTTTGAATCGGCGGCGGAGTTTGCCGCCGGCGACTATATCATCGGCGTCCAGGTTGCAACGACCAATTACCTTGCCGCCCAAGACCTGGTTGGCGAAGATGGCGAAGACCGCCTTGTCGGTTATGACAGCTTTGGCTTTGCGGTGCAGGCCTTGATTGCGGGCGATGTGGATGCGGTCGTCATCGACGATGTTGCCGGTCAGGGTTATGTGGGCGTCAATGCCGAAGACCTCAAACTGCTGCCTGATGCTTTGAAGAGCGATCAACTGGGATTCATTTACCCCTTGGATTCCGATTTGATCGAGCCCTTTAATGCGGCGCTGGCAAGCATGGCAGAAGATGACGCGCTGGCGGCCATCAACGCTAAGTGGTTCCCCTCTGGCGACGAAGACATGAGCGAGGAAGACATGGGCGGCGAAGGCGCTGATGAAGAAGATATGGGCGACGAAGACATGGGCGAGGAAGACGCTGAAGGAGAAGACTAGGCGCCGGTCGCTTGGGACAATTAAATGAAGGAGCTGCGGGACAGGGCGAACTCTGTCCCGCTTTGTGTGTTGAGTTTATTGAAAAAGGAATGATTGATGTCCTCAGCATCCGAGCTTTTCCAAGACGACCGCGAGCCCGATATAGACGGCATCATCGCAGAATCACGGGCGCGGGCGATGCGTTATGGCCGTTTGTACACCCTGCCATACTGGCTTATTTTTTTGGTTATTGTTGGGCTTCTGTTAGCAGTCAGCATCATCACGGACGCGGTCTACGCCAAAATCTTCGACCAGCTGAAAGAGGGCATCCTGATGACCCTGTTTGTCAGCATCGCATCTTATGTGCTGGCGCTCTTGCTGGCGGTTGTGGTCGGGGTTATGCGTTCCAATCCACCAGCGCCGCCGCAAACTTCGGAAACAGCCTGGAAAGCGACTTTGCGCGTGCTCCGCATATTTGTCTACAATCTGTGTACGCTTTATGTATCGGTGATGCGCGGCATTCCGATACTCATCGTCTTGCTGGTGACCGCCTTTATTATCGTTCCCGCATTGCGCGGCCTGATTAACGATACCGTTGTGGCTGGCGTGCGCAGCCTGAGCAATGATCCCGACATTCCCGATTTTTTCTGGCGGGGCAGTTCAGCGCCTTCAGCGATTATGGCATTGGCAGTCACCTATGGCGCTTATATGTCCGAGACGGTGCGGGCGGGGATACAATCCATTCCCAAGGGGCAGTTCGAAGCGGCCTATTCCGTTGGCATGACCTACTGGCAAACCATGCGGCTGATTGTTTTGCCACAGGCCTTTCGCAATGTCCTGCCGCCGCTGGGCAATGATTTCGTTGCGATGATTAAAGACTCGTCTCTGCTGGCATTCCTCGGCGTGCGCGATATTACTCAGATCGCCAAGACATCCTCGGGCCGTTCGTTCCGCTATATCGAGACCTATTCGGTGGTCGCCTTTATCTATTTGACACTGGTCATCATCGCTTCCACGCTGGTCAATCTGCTGGAAGACACCATCAACATCAACCGCGAAACGCCCAGATTCATCCGGCGCCTGAGTGAACTGCGGGGTGGCAGGGGGAAGCGCAAAATCACCGCGGAGTCGTTTGATTAGCGGCGGTTACTGGAAACGCAGGCTCTGCATTTGAACCTCGTCCATGGCGTCAATGGTGTCCTGCAGCTTGTCGATTTCGTCTTTGACCTCGACGCTCAAGCGCTGACCTTTGGCGCTGTCGGTCTCTTTGGTGCCCAGCAGCGACATCTGCGCATACACCGTACCCAGCGAGGACAAGGTGCTTTCCAGTTGAATCTGGGCGCGTTTGATGTTGCTGAAAGTGGCTTCGAGGTTCATTTGCTGCTGCTGAAGGCGGCTCAGCTGGATTTCCAAATCGCGTCTGACGCGCGCATCGCCCTCCTTTTCGATGCGCAGCCGGACTTTTCTGATTTGCTCTGGCATCTGCTGGCGGTCGCGCATCACCAGTTCGTTGCTCTCGAAAAGGTCGATATGCTCGGCAAGGTTGTACATATAGGTAATCCAGTCGCTGACATCGTTGACCAGGGTGCGCAGGCGCGCGCGCATGGCGCCTTTGCTGCGGTCAATCAGCTTGAGCATATTGCGGCGATACTCGAAAGCATCGCGCAGGCGCTCGCGGGAAACGCGGTTGCGGATGTTGCGCAGGTCATATTCGCGTTCAAAGTCTTCTGCCAGCGCCTGTTCGGTCGCTTCGGGGTCGGTGAGGGTGGCGGCAATCAAGGCCGCCTCGGCCAGGCCGCCCAAGACCAGCCAGAACCAAGGCTGCCATTCCACAATGGGCAGGTTCACATCCGGCACGAACAAAAACAGGATGGCCGTGACCATGACCGTCACCAGCGTTTCCCAGCGCAGCAGGGCATTTGCCAGCAGCGTGCCAAAGACCTTTTGCCGTGCATTGTCATTGTTTGACATGGTTATCCCAACTCCACTTGACCCTAAAAATCCGCGTCAGGACTCTCCGATGATTTTTCTTTGAGCAGGCTTCACGCCCGGCATCCGAATTGAGGCGGGTTAATTGCTGCCCAGCAGACGCTGCCGGCGTTCTTCCAGCTGCAGTTCGACCTGACCCATGCCCACCGTGTCTTCGATTTGGTCAGAAAGTTTGCGGCTGGCCATTTCGGCGCGGGCATCTTCTTGGTCAATCTGGGCATAGATGGAATCCAGCAGGCTGTCGATTTCTTGGTCGCCGGAGGTATCGAGCTTGTCCATGCTTTTGAGGGTCTTGGTCATGACTTTCTTGGTCTCTGCCAGTTCGAGCAGGGAGCGCATTTTTTCGCGTTCCTGCTTGATGGTGGTCAGCCGACCTTCCAGTTTCATGCGCATATTCATCATGCCCTGATACTGCCCTTCCTGCGACTGCCACTGTTCATAGTATTCCTGCGCCAGTTCTTGTTTGGTGTTCATTTCTGCCTGTGCCGCGGCGGCGAGGTCATTCTTGCCGCGCAGAATCAGGGTGTCGATGTCGCGGTCGAGCTTGTCCGACTGGTTGGAGAACTCATCATATTTGCGCTTCAGGGTGCGCACCGTCCCGCCGACAGTCGCCGCCGAGTCTTCCAAGGCTTCCAGGTTGCGCTCGACCTGTCGGATGTATTCATCCATGACCTTGAGCGAATTGGTTTCCAGCGCACGGTCAACCATGCCGTGCATATTGGCTCTGAACAGAGTTTGAACTTTTTGTAATATGGATGGCATAGTCGGCTTATCCCCTCACAGACCTAAGTTAATTGATAGTGACCCAGTATAACACAGCGATGGCGGTTTTATCAAAAGATTCTATCAGTCATATTTACGTAATTTTATGTCAAAGGTTTCGTCGTTTGTCCAAATTGCCAGCGACTAGGCCTGCTGGCGATGAATGGCCAGCAGGTCGGACAGGATGGCGCAGCCGGTCTCGGACTTGCCGGCGCCGGCGCCGATTAAGGTGATGTCGCCCATCAAATCGGTTTCGAGCGTCACCGCGTTGGCGGCGCCGCCCACATTCGCCAGCGGGTCGCTTAGCGGCAGCCGTTGGGGGCGGACGCTGCCGCCGCTCGCTGTCGCCTCTGCGATAAGTTTATAGCGCTTTCCCTGCGCTTTGGCGGCGGCGATGTCAGCGGCAGTGATGTCAGTGATGCCCGTGACCTCCAAATCTTCCATGGCCAGCGGGACGCCAAACAGGGCATTTGCCAGAATCAGCACCTTGCCGGCCGCATCCCAGCCTTCCACATCGGCGCTGGGGTCGCTTTCGGCATATCCCAGCGCCTGCGCTTTTACTAGGGCATCACCATAAGACATGCCCGCTTCCATCTGCGTCAGAATATAGTTGGTCGTGCCGTTGAGGATGCCCCGCGCCGAACGAATCGTACAGCCAGCCAGAGCCTCTTCAGCCAGATGCAGGGCTGGCGTGCCAGCCATCACCGTGCCTTCATATCGCAGCTTCAGCTTGTTGGATTCTGCCTTGGACTTCAAGCCTTCATAATCCAGCGCCACCGGCCCCTTGTTGGCGAGAACCAGATGCAGCCCATGGTCAAGCGCCAGATGACACAGCGCCAAAGCTGGCTGGGCGGTTTTCAAATCGGTGGGACTGACCTCGACCAGGGCATCCGCCTGTCCCTTGAGAATCATATCGCTTGCTGTCCAGTTTCGCTGAAGATCCGCGCTGCCAGGGTAGCCGGCAAATGCGCCAGCTTGGGCCGCTTCCAGCAGCGGCGGCACATCCAGCCCCTTCGGGTGGTACAGACTGCCTTTGGAAGCGGTCACAACCCCCACAATCCGCGGCAAGAAGCGGCGCTTCTGCCCCAGTTCAGCCGCTTTATCGCGCAGGATTTCAGCAAAACCCTGCCCAACCACACCAAAACCAATCAGAATGAGTTTCATTTTTCGTTCCAAATCAAAGCGAGTCCATCCGACCGCCTATGATACCTGGACGTGGGACGCTTGGAATAGTCTGATTTAATCGGCCTGGCTGAGCTTGTCGAGGGCTGCCAGCGCCTTCTGGACGCTCTCAAGCGGACGCGCGCCTATCTGCTCGGCGACCAGGATGCCCTTCTCGTCAATGACCCAGTAAGAGCGGGTCGCCGCCAGGGGCAGCTTGAAAATCCTCAAGTTGATGCCCCAGGCGTCCCAGGCATCCAGCATCTTGTGTTCGGGGTCGGAGAGCAAATCATAGGGCAGCTTTTTCGCTGCTTTCCAGGCGGCGAGATCGGCCACGCTGTCGCTGCTGACGCCCAAGACGACCGCGCTGCTGGATTC
>DAOUKA010000249.1:0-6980 GCA_034421915.1 Anaerolineae bacterium | reverse complement strand
TTCCGGGCGCGCCAGCATAATGCCCAGCACCGCCTGACCGACATCGCCCATGCCAACAATCAGCACCCGCCGAATCCCAATCCCCCGATTCCGCAGCCAAGCAAGCACCCAGCGGCGAATCAGGCGCGTCAGAGCGCCAATCAAGAGCGTCAGGGCAGCGACATAGATTAACATCAAACGGCTGTAGACCAGCGGCTGGATGATGAAGAACATGGCCAGCACGATGACAATCGAGACGGCGACGCCGCTGCCAATCAGATACACCTCTTCCATCCAGGCGCGCCCGACGATATTGCGGTACAGGCCGTTGCGCTGATAATTGAGCCAGATGAGGATGGCATAAATCCCGGCGAAAGGGATATAAGGGGCGAAATCGCGCTGGGCAGGATCCAGCAGGGGGCGGATGATTTGCAGTTCATAGCGCAGCACATAGGCAATCCCGAAAATCAGGAATGCCAAAACGACGTCAATGACGGGAAACAGCCAGCGAGGTTCCAGGGTGGGGCGCTCGGAAAATGCTTGAGTTGGGTTCATATCGTTTTATAGATCCGCGACTGCCCGACGATAGCTGGCAAGCGTCAGTTCGGCGGTGCGCTGCCAGGTGAACTGTCTGGCGCGTTCCAGTCCCCGCCGCCGCGCCATGCTGCGCCAGTCCCTGTTGCTCACAATATCCTTTAGCGCATCCGCCCAGACAGCCGCATCATCCGGCGGCAGGGTCATGCCGGCGCTGCCGACGACTTCGGGCAGGGACGATGCGTTCGATGTTAAGACGGGTGTGCCGCAGGCCATCGCTTCCAGCACAGGCAGACCAAAGCCCTCAAACACCGATGGATACAGGAAGGCTTCAGCGCTATTGTACCAGATTGGCAGGTCGGCGGCAGGGACGAATCCGATATGTCGGATGCAATCCCCCAAGCCCTGCCGCTCGATGGTGGCGAAAATATCATCCGCCAGCCAGCCCTTGCCGCCCCCCAAAATCAAGGGCAGACGCGCCGATTGCGGCAGACGGGCATAGGCCCGCAGCAGCATAAGCAGGTTCTTGCGCGGCTCCAGCGTGCCGACAAACAGCCAGAAGCGCGGCGGCAGGCCCTCTCGCCGCCGGAAGGCATCCACTTCGGCGGCTGGAAGTGGACGAAATGCCGCCTGGTCATAGCCCAGCGGCGTGACATCGATTTTGCTGGCGGGGATATGGAGCAGGCTGCTCAAGTCGCTGGCGGTGCTTTGGCTGATTGCCAGCACCCGCCTTGCCCGCCGGCAGGTCAAGGCGGTGAACCGCCGCAGATAAAGGCGGCGAGCGCGGGACAGCCGCTCGGGATAGCGCATGAAGCTCAGGTCGTAGACGGTGACGACCATCGGCGCTGCCAGCCACAGCGGCGCCACAAATGCCAGCGCATGATAGAGGTCAAACTGCCTTAGCTGCGCCGCCTGGCAGACCTGCTCCCACAGGATGCGGCGGAGGGGCGATTCGGTATCAAAGCGGGCGCGGCGCATGGCGACCCCGGCGAATGTCGCCCGATTGGCGCCGCCGACCATCGCCCGAAATTGCCAGTTGGCGGGGGCGGATGTCGGCAGATGCCGCAGCAGGTTGTCAATATAGCTGTGGATGCCCGCCGACCGATAACCCGCCTGATGCGATAACAAATGGGCGTTCAGTCCAATCTTCATAGGCTGAATTATAGCACATTTGATGGTTTGCAAGGGGATGTCTCTGCTTTGAGAAACTGGCTAATACTCGACACATAAGCACAGATTTGCTACAGTAAAATAAGAATCTCACGATGCTAAACAGAGAGGGTGGGAAATGCAGCAAATGTCACTGCCCCTATTGATGACGACGGAAAAAAAAGAGAACGAAGCTGAAAGCATCTATCGCGTAATAGAAAATCAGAAACTGTCGTTTAAGGGTGAACGACTTCGGAGAGGGCGACATAGAATACATTCATATCCAGCAATGCTCCACCCTTTGCTGGTAGATTACCTTATTGAGCGATACACAAAAGAAAATGATGTCATATTCGATCCATTTTGCGGTAGTGGCGTAACGCTGCTGCAATCGGCGCTGAAAGGCCGTCATTCCATCGGCTTTGATATTAATCCCTTGGCGCTGACTATAGCTAGAGCGAAAACGAGGTGTTATGACGAAGAACTGCTGTGGTTTGAGTACAAGGACATCAAGGCTAAAATTTTAACAAATACAGATTATGGGAAGGAAATGGAAATCCCCGCCATACGGAACATTGACTACTGGTACAGAGACGAGGTTATCCGAGATCTGGGACGGATAAGATACATACTTAAAAATGGAAGTTATCAGTACATAGATTTTTTCCTAGCACTATTTGCCTTCATCTGCCGCGACCAATCGCTTACCCGAAAAGGCGAATTCAAAAGATATCGAGTGAAACAAGCCGATGCAGACAAAACACAGAACAAGGTATTTTCGACATTCCTGTCACACGCCCGCGCTATGATTGATGTATTCGCGAACGAGGCGGCTCCCATGGCAAATAGCCAGCCAATTTATGCCAATTCCGAAGACGCGTTCCCCGAGCATCTTGAATATGATGTCGTCATAAGCTCGCCGCCTTATGGGGATAGCCGAACAACAGTCGCTTATGGACAGTTTTCGAGTTTTGGGCTTGATTGGATAAGCGGAATAGGCGAGGTAAAGAACGAGACAAACATAGACAGTGCCGGTCTCGGCAGACAGGGAGAGTTGAATGCGGATTTGCAGCATTTTGGCATCCTGTCCGAATTAGTGAACAGTGTAAGGCGTCTTGATAGCAAGCGAGCTAAAGATGTTCTGTATTTTTTTAATGGCTACTATAAGGCATTAAAGAATACCGTCGGACATATCAAATCTAATGGAAAGATCTGTCTAGTTGTTGGAAATCGGAGAGTCAAAGGCATACAGGTGCCATTAGACCAAATAACCGCTTCTTTCTTGGAAAGTATGGGAATGAAGTTTGATGTCATTTTTGCCAGAAATATCCATAATAAAGTCATGCCAGCTAGAAATTCGCCAACCAACACTCGCGATATGACATCAGAAACGATGTCTAAAGAGTTTATTGTGGTTTTCAATTGATGGTTTGCGGGAGATGCCATTCGCATATCCGCCGGGCAGGCATTTCGTTTGCTTGCTTATCTATTTTGTTACATCGGAAGGATCCATTTTCTCTTCGTGAATCAACGTTCCGTGAGTTGTATATACATAAATTGTCCAATCGAGACTCCGAGAAAATTTCAGAACAAGTGTGGGATGCGTTTTCCACAGGTCATCGTCTATAGCATCGAGTACGTGATACTTAACTTGAGCGATCTCCGAAGATATTCTGTCTCGTGCAGGTGCAGACCACACTTGCACTTCGTAAATCTTGGCCTCTACTTGAGACTTGCTGACATCAATATCAAAGTCTATGGTTACGTGTCGTTTCATTTCCATCCATGCACATATCGAGAACATGGGAAAACGTTCCATAACGATTTCAATATGTGAGGAATCCACAGCGCAAGCATTCACTTGACAAATATCTCGAAAATAAACATATCCCAATTCACTGTTACCGAGCCAAGCTAATTCCGTTGATATTTCATCGTAGACAAGCTGAACCAGTTCAGCTTCTGAATGGTCATATTGCAATATAGACTGTATAAACGCCTCAGACCGTGATATATCTGTAGGAATGTAGCAAAAAGATGCCAAACCTGCCCAGGCGCTGAATAATGCGGCTGGGACTGCCGCCACAGCTAACAATAAAATGATTAAGCATTCCCAATTTCTGCGCGTGGGTTGCTTATTCTTGGCCTTCATCACGATTTCCCTCGTAGAGCAGCCCGTACTTTTCTATTGCTTCATCCTTGATTATAACCAACATCGTAAGTTCATAACTGCTCCCCAATCCAATTCTCGCTTCAAAAGAGATGAGCCGGATATTAAAATCAGGAATCTGATGAGAAGGATTTGCGGATGATGGAAAAAGCGATTCTTGTGGCGAGCTTCTATAAGTTCCAGCGCCTGCCAGATTATGCGGCGCTGCGAAAGCCCCTGCTGAAGGTGTGCCAGGCGGCTGGGGTGCGGGGGACGATTCTGCTGGCGGAGGAAGGCATCAACGCCACGATTGCCGGCCCAGGCGCGGGCATCGACCGCGTGCTGGCCTTTTTGCGCGCCGACCGCCGATTTGCCGATTTGCAGGTTAAACAGGCTTTTCATAACGAGATACCCTTTCGGCGGCTGAAGGTGCGCCTGAAATCCGAGATTGTGGCGCTGAAGGTCGCGGGTGTGAACCCGAATAATGGGGTGGGAACATACCTCGAAGCGGCGGCGTGGAATCAGTTAATCGCGCAGGATGATGTGGTTCTCATCGATACGCGCAATGATTATGAGGTGCGAATGGGCAGCTTTCGGAATGCCCGCAACCCCAAGACCCAGGCCTTTAACGAACTGCCGCGCTATGTCTCCGAGCAGCTGGATCCGCGCCGCCACAAGCGGATTGCGATGTTCTGCACCGGCGGGATACGCTGCGAGAAGGCGACCGCATTTATGCTGGGGCAGGGCTTTGAAGAAGTCTACCATCTCAAGGGCGGCATCCTGCGTTATCTGGAGCAGGTCGAGCCGGCAGATTCACTGTGGGAAGGCGAGTGCTTTGTGTTTGATGAGCGGGTCACAGTTGACCATCGTCTGCAAAAGGGCAGCATCCGCATCTGCGATGACTGCAAATCCATCGTCAGCGCCGCCGACGAAGCCTGTCCCGCCTGCGGCTCGACGAATTTCCTCTAGGCGCCGCCGCGACAAAATGCCATATCGCATCTCTGAATATCCGCCAAGCTGTCGTATAATGGATGTTATAGCGAGCAGTTAAGGTCCAATGTGGATGCGAATTGGAATCATATCAGATATACATGCCGATTATGAGGCGCTCAAGGATATACTCCATCGGCTCGACCAGCACCATCAGGTAGACCAGGTTTTGTGCGCCGGCGATTTGGTCGGCCGCGGACCCGAACCCGACCGTGTGGTGGAGTTAATCCGCGCCTGGGATATTCCAGTGGCGCGCGGGAATCATGATGAATGGTCTTATGGATTAAAGGATGAAAACTTCCGCTATCTCCAGAGCCTGCCCCTGGATTGGCAGGCGGAGATGGCGGGGGTGACGGTGTATATGTGTCATGGCAAGCCCGGCAACAATATATGGGGCATGTACAAAGACCATCTCTCTAAAACCTATATCAAAATGGTTTTGCAATCCCTCAAGGCTGATGTGCTAATCACCGGACACACCCATAAGCCGCTGCATGTGGAGATAAAAAGCGGATGTCTGATCAATCCGGGGTCGCTGTACACCTTCAAATGTTCGCGGTCATCATCGCACAGCTACGGCATCCTGTCCCTGCCCGATTTGAGCTTCAGGGTTTATGATGTCAGACTGGCCTGTGGGGAAGCTCCCATCAAAATCTCCTGATATTATGGATGATATGCCCCCTGTTTGCTGTATAATGAAAGATATGGAAGAGAAGCAAAGGACAGGGGATCATGAGTCTGGTCGGAAATATCATCTGGTTGATTTTTGGGGGGCTTATCGCTGGCGCGGGCTATATCATTGGCGGTTTGCTGCTGTGCCTGACGATTATCGGGATTCCCTTTGGCATCAAGGCGATTGAGTTTGGCTTTGCGGTGATGCTGCCCTTTGGCAAGGATGTCGTCAGCACCTCGTCCGATGGCGGCTGCCTGGCCATGCTGTTCAATATCATCTGGCTGCTTGCCTTTGGCTGGGAGATTGCGCTGGCGCATGCTGTATTCGGGCTGATTCTGGGGGTTACGATTGTCGGCATCCCCTTCGCCATCCAGCACTTCAAGCTCATCCCGGTGGCGCTGCTTCCCTTTACCTACCGGCTGGCCAAGACAGCGCCGGAGGCCTATCGCAAGGGATAATCCGAACCTCCTCATTCCCTCACAGCACCGAGGGAGATCATGCGCGTCTTGATGCTCTCCAAAGCCTGCATTGTTGGCATCTATCAGCGCAAACTGGAGGCCATCGCCGGGCAGGGCATCGAACTGACGGTGCTGGTGCCGCCCTCGTGGCGGGACGAACGCGGCGAGCAGATGCTTGAACGCGGCTATGCCAGCGGCTATCACCTGCGGGCGATTCCGATTCGCTTCAACGGCAGCTATCATCTGCATCATTATCCCACCCTGGGCCGCGAGTTCCGCCGCGCGCGGCCGGATATTGTGCATATCGACGAAGAGCCGTATAACCTGGCGACTTGGCAGGCGCTTTATCAGGCGCGGCGCTGTGATGCCCAGTCCCTGTTTTTTAGCTGGCAGAATATCAAGCGGAATTATCCGCCGCCCTTCAGCTGGGGCGAAAGATGGGTCTTCAGGCAGGTCGATTATGCGCTGGCGGGGACGGATGATGCCGGCGCGGTGCTGCGCGCCAAGGGCTATCAGGGCCCGCTGGCGGTGATTCCGCAGTTTGGCACGGACAGCGACCTGTTCCAGCCGGCCCCTCCGCGCCCAGAACGTCCCTTTACGATAGGCTTTGTCGGGCGGATTGTGCCGACAAAGGGGGTTGAAATCCTTCTGCGAGCCGTGACGCGGCTTCAGGGCGATTGGCGCCTGCGGCTGGTTGGCGGCGGCCTGGCACAAGATGATATGAAGGCGCTGGTTCAGTCGCTGGGCATCAGCGACAGGGTAACGTTTCTGGGGCAGCTGCCATCATCGGCCTTGCCGGCGGAGTATCATCGGATGGATGCGCTGGTCTTGCCCTCGCTGACCGCCCCCAACTGGAAAGAGCAATTCGGGCGCGTGCTGGTCGAGGCGATGGCAAGCGCCGTAGCGGTCATCGGCAGCGACAGCGGCGCGATTCCCAAGGTGATTGGGGAAGCCGGCTGGATTGTGCCGGAGGGCGATGCGGGCGCGCTGGCGGCGGCGATGCAAACGCTGATGGATCAGCCGCAGCTGCGCGAAAAATTGGCGCGGC
>DAOUKA010000248.1:0-3188 GCA_034421915.1 Anaerolineae bacterium | reverse complement strand
GCCGGGCAGTTTCGCCCGCATCAGCAGCCTGCGGGTCAGCGAAACATCGCGGGTATCTTCATCGAGTCCGCGCGGGGCGGCATCCAAGCGGCGGCGCGTTTGAAAGATGTAGCGAATAGCCGAATCCATCGAATCGAACATGGGCTTTTTCAACTGTCTGTCCGCTTGCTCTTTATCATCATATACCAGCAGCCACCGCATCAACAGGCGCATTGCCCCTTTGTTTCTGCCTGCCTTTGCGCTAAGTTTTGGCAACCGTCCCTGATGCAGCTTGATGTGCTATGACCGAATCAGCCAGGCTTTCCGGTAATGACGCCAGACGCGCCGTTCGCAATGTGAGCGCATTGATTGTCGCCAGCCTGATTAGCAAAGGGGCGCTCTTTATCTGGCAGCTGGTCTTGGCGCCCTGGCTGGGAGATTTTGATTATGGCATCTATGGCACAGTCGGCGGGCTGATGGCGGTCGCTGGTTCCATATCCAGTTTTGGCATGGGTCTGATTGTGATTCGGGATGTCGCCCGCGCTCCTGACCAGGCCGGCAAATACTGGTCGGCTATGATGATCTTGCAGACGGTGCTGGCGCTGCTTGCCTATGTTGGCATGAATGGCTTTGCCGTCAGCTACAGTGAGACCGTGCGCGCCTTCGTGGCGCTGGCGGGGATGAATCTGTTTGTCGATTTGTTCGGCAATATGGGACACGACCTGCTGCTGGCACGCGAAGATATGCTCAAGACGTCCCTGGTCGAAGTCGGACATATCATCCTGCGAATCGGGCTGGCGGTCTGGGCGGTGACCTTGGGCTGGGGGCTGCTGGGAGTCTATGGCGCCGCGATTGTGTCCGGCCTGGGTCGCTCGGCGGTGCTGGTCGCGCTCAACTGGCGGGCGGGTTTGCGCCCCCAATTTCCCTTCGACCGCCGCATCGGGATGCCTCTGCTGGTTAATAGCGCACCCCTGGCTCTGTCGGCCTTCCTGACGCAAGCCTATCAGCACACCGACAAGCTGATGACCACCGGCATCCTGGGCGAAGCGAGCAGCGGCTATCTCACTGCCGCCTTCGTCATCCATTTCGGCATCATCGAGCTATTCAGCACAACGGTCTTGGTGGCTGCCTATCCCCTGCTGTCACGTTATTATGAATCTGGCAAGAACCCCCTGTTTGGCATGATGATTGAAAAACTGGCGCTGTACATGGTCATCATCAGCCTGCCGCTGGCGCTGACCATCAGCATTTTTGCCGACCCCATCACCGCGCCCTTTGGCGATAATTTCGCGCCTACCGCCGGCATCCTGCGCCTGCTCATCTGGTACACCATGCTGACAATGATTGGCAATGTCTTCAGCAAAGGCATGCTGATTCAAAACCGACAGCGGCGTCTGCTGCTGTTCCGCGCGGGCGGTCTGCTGCTCAATATCGCGCTCAACACGATTTTGCTGTCTGGCTGGGGCGACCCGCGCGGCGCGGCGCTCGCCTCCATTATGGCCGAGGCCGGGGTGCTGTGCCTGCTCATCTGGAACTTCCGCACCCTTGGCTGGCAATGGCGCAAAATCGCCGCCAGCATGCGCCGCCTGCTGGTGATTGCCGCGGTGGCGGCCCCGGTCATGCTGGCATTGCGCGACCTGAATTTCATACTGGCGATGGCGAGCGGGCTGGGGATCTATATCGGCGCGGTCATCTATGGGCGCGTGCTTAGCGAAAATGATTGGGATTTGCTCTATCGGCTCACTTCAGCCATGCCCGGCGGCGGGGTCATCCTGCGCTGGTGGCAGCGCGATAATGTTGGCTAGGCGATATTGCCTAGCTTGGTTATTTACTTAGCACCACTAACTTTGACTACGCTGCACGCTACCTTCATACCCCATTTTAGCCGTTTTTAGCGACACTTAGACGACAGCAATAAAAAAACTGCGCCCTTCTTTGGCTTTTTTGACGATATATCATAGAGGGGGTGAAAGAAATCTGAACACACACATCGTTACGAAATAAAAGTTGACAAAAAGAAACGAGGTTGCCGTGTCGTAGGATTTTATGCCATAATGGTGAGGGAATAATCCATTTTTAGCCAGTTTGCGCTTGTGAGGCAATAACGGACAGTAACGAAAGGGAGAAAAATGAACAAGGTATGGAGAAAAGAAAAGGGTAAGAAAAGAGCGTGGAAATTGATAAGGATATTGTTGTTCCTCATCCTCATTGGTGGATGTGCTTTGATGACGCGACCTCTTTGGGATCTCCCCTAATCCGCTATAAAATCATGAGTAAAAACGACCTGAAGGCACTGCTTTTAATAGCCGCTGCCATCGTCTGTTGCATCGTGCTGATGATATTCATCAAGCTGCTACTTGACCTCAATGCGTGGCTTTGCGCGAACGGGGGCTGGGGATCGTTCTGTTTCGTGTACGACTGGCTTAACTCGCTCTAACCCATTCTACGAGGTTAAAATACCCACCCCTACGTCACATTTGGCAAATCGTCTCAAATCCAGTTGAGACCAATGTTCCATTTTCATCATAGCGAGAAAGTCCTCGCCTTCTAATTCAACATACGGATAATTAGCGGGATCATAAGGCTCAGATATATCAAAGACTTTGTAATATAACTTGACCTTAATCTTGAAACAATTAGGATTTTCAACTAATGTTTCGACCCAGCCAATCATAGTTTCTAAATCATCCGAGTCATACGTAGGATGATTCTTATCTATAGTTCCGTATGTGCCGACGCCTTCAATCTCGCGTCCATCTTCCCTTTCTTTATATACGACTTCGATACCTTTGACTCCTAGCATAACATCTCCTTTTGTTGTTGGTCATAAACTTATACGCTTAAACTTATTAAACGTCTCAAATTAAAAAGACTAGCTCAAAGCTAGCCTTCCTAGTTCTATAAACGAATCTATTCTAATGGAATGAGTAAGCGCCATGCACATCCTGCACCTTTGCCCCTACTACAAACCGGCTTATGCCTTTGGCGGTGTGGTGCGTGCGGTGGAAGGCATGGCAGGCGCCCTGGTCGAACGCGGTCATCAGGTGACTGTACTGACCACCGATGCCCTGGATCAGACCGCGCGATACGGCGGCGCGGAAGACGAGATGATGGATGGGGTGCGGGTTTTGCGGCGACCGAACGCATCGCCTTGGCTGCGCGGCAAACTGAACCTGTCCACCCCTCGCAGCATGAAAAAAACGGCTGAA
>DAOUKA010000247.1:0-4033 GCA_034421915.1 Anaerolineae bacterium | reverse complement strand
GGAACGTTCATCCGAAGGGCTGGTCATTAACACGGAAGCGCAGCTGTCGTCCTGGCTCGTTTCAAATTCGTATCGCCCCGAGTCGAGCACGGGGTCGGGTGGCCCAGGCCACTGCCCCTCGCCGTCCCAGCCTTGCGGCGCGGGCCAGGTCTTGTCCCCGCCATAATTTTTCCAGTTCACGATGGACCCATCGCCAGCATGTTCTTCATAGCTGAAACGTGCCCCCAGCAAATCAGGATTCATAAAGAGATAGTCCTGCGGACCCAGGCTGAACTGCATCAGGCGGCCGCCGATTTCCGGTACGCATACAGCCTCGATTAAGCCGTTGCTCAAACGGAGGCTGTCCCAGCCATGGAACGGCAATGGATTGACAGTCGGGAAATTTGCCATCTGCTTAACTCGCAGTATTGCAAGACATTGCGGCTTCACATATCCACAAAATCAGGCACTCTCGCCTAGGCAACGGTACAGAGGTTGATTCTGAAACCAAGTCTACCCTCCCCCACTCCGGAAATGCAAGCGCCTGTCGTTAGGATTTTCAAACTTTTGGGATTTCTATCCCAATTTTTGACTTATGGCAACGCTAAAGATAATATCGTCTGGAGACTATCTTTCTGAAACCGAATAAGGCGATATGATGAATGGAAAAGAACTAATTCAAGCGTTGCGGGCAGGGGAACGGGTCTATGGGACGGCCATTTATTCGCCCTCGCCCATCTGGCCCCGTGTTGTCAAAAACCTCGATTTGGATATGGTGTTTATCGACACCGAACATACGCCGCATGACCGCAATACCGTATCCTGGCTCTGTCAGGCATTCAGCAGCCTCAATCTTGCACCGATTGTACGGATACCCTCCCCCGATCCCTATCAGGCGCAGATGGTGTTGGATGGCGGCGCCAGCGGCATCATCGCACCCTATGTCGAATCACCTGAACAGGTTAAGTTTTTGGGAGGCGCGGTCAAATTGGGTCCCTTGAAAGGGCACAAGTTGCAAGTAGTCCTAAATGGCGAAGCTGAACTGGAGCCGAAACTGGCGGATTATCTGGCTCGCCGTAATGCACACAAGGCCTTGTTCATCAATATCGAGAGCCTGCCCGCGCTGGAGCGCCTCGACGATATTCTCAGCCTGCCTTATGTCGATGCGGTTTTGGTAGGACCCCACGATTTGTCTTGCAGTCTGGGCTTGCCCGAGCAGTACGACCATCCCACATTTGATGCCGCCATCCGCCAGATTATCACCACCGCACGCAGTCATCATGTCGGCATTGGCATTCATCACAATTTCATCCACCATGAAATCGAATGGATTCATGCTGGCGCTAATCTGGTGATGCACAGTTCCGACATCTCTGCCTTTAACCGCGCTCTGACTGCCGAATTCAAAACTATACGGGAAGCCACCCAGGACATCAATAACATCAAAGATGAAAATGTCCATTTCTAAATCCACCTATCTAAAATCCAACAGAGGACAAAGCCATTATGTATAACATCTGGTTTGAGGGAAATGTGCCAGCACAATACCAGCCTATGTTTGAGGCGGTGGCGCGGGGAATTGGCCCAGGCAGTCAGGTCAAAAACGACCCGTTTCATCAGCTTGCAATGGCAGACGCGGTGATAGCTGGTGGTCGAAGCTATGATGCTGCGGTGATGGACCGCTCTCCCCACCTGCTTATTATTGCACGCACTGGTATTGGTTACGAGAAAGTCGATATTGAAGCCGCTACCGCCCGTAGCATCGCCGTGGTCAATACGCCAGATGCACCGACTGTCTCCACAGCCGAACAGGCGATTACGCTGATGATGACGGTGGCGCGTAGCATCAAGCGAGTTGAGAATGAACTGGGACGTATGCTGAAAAACGGGACGCCCAAGAACATCTGGGGCGAATATCTTGCCTTCGAGATGAACGGCAAGCAACTCGGTTTAGTCGGCTTGGGGCGGATTGGCGGGCATGTTGCCGGTATCGCCAAAGCCATCGGCATGAAAGTCGCCTGTTATGACCCTTATATCAGCGCCGAACATGCCAAGCGGCTGGGTGTTGAACGGGTTGACTCGCTGGAAGATTTGCTGGGCATGTCCGATATGGTCTCCTTGCATCTGCCGCTCAATTCAGAAACATACCAAATGATGAATGCCGAGCGTTTTGCACAGATGAAAGCGGGCGCCATTTTTATCAATGTCTCCCGTGGCGGTCACGTTGATGAAGCTGCCTTGACGGCTGCGCTTGATGCCGGACGTTTATTTGGCGCCGGCTTGGATGTGACCGACCCCGAACCGCCCTTGGCCGACAGCCCCTTGCTGAACCGCGATAATGTCATCATCACACCACATATCGCCAGCGCGACCGTGGTCGGCAGACGGCGTTTGTTCGTCCATGCCATCGAGCAGGTCTTGCAGGCTTTGCGCGGTGAACAGCCACCGCATTTGATTAACCCCGAAGCGTGGGACAAGGTCAGGGCGCGTTGGGAAGCCGCACACCAGGGAGGATGAACTGTGACAGCATTTGAAAGTAATCGGGTCGCGGATGACTATGACCTGCTGGCGCCTGATGGATCTGAAATCCGTCTTTTGCATAGCACCCCCGACGCGAGTGTCGTTCATTGCAGCTTGCCAGTGGGTGCGGTCTCGCTGCCAGTACAGCACCGCACCGTAGCGGAAATCTGGTATTTTCTGGCAGGGCGCGGACAGGTCTGGCGGGTGCAGGCCAAGCAGGAAGAACTGCTTGAGGTTCAGGCGGGCATCAGCTTGACCATTCCACTGGGGACGGGCTTCCAGTTCCGTAACACTGGCGATGTCGCGCTGGAGTTTGTCATTATGACCATGCCGCCTTGGCCTGGCGCTGATGAGGCAATTTTGCTGGATGCAGGGAAGTGGCCGACGCGGTAAAAACCTACTTCTGCCCCGCGCCAACCAAATCAATAAACTTAATCGTCGCCTGAATCCCATTGAAAAAATTCTGCAAATAAACATTCTCGTTGGGTCCGTGCGCCCGCCCGCTCTTCAGCCCATAGCTCATAATCACGACTTCATCCGCCACTTTCAGACACTCAAACGTAATCGGCACACTGCCGCCTGAACGCTCAAATACTGGCTCGATACCCCAGGCATACGTATAGGCGGCGGCTGCGGATTGCATGGCCACGCCATCCACATCAAGCAAGACCGCTTCGGCGCCAGGTTCAGCGAAACATACTTCAACGGTAACGGTGGCGGGTGTAACCTCATGGATGTGTTTGGCAATACATTGGACGATGCGCGCCGGATCCTGATGTGGCACCAGCCGACAGGTGATTTTGGCGCTGGCACGGGCTGGCAATACGGTTTTTATGCCTGCACCGGTATAGCCGCCATGGATGCCGTTGATTTCCAGCGTTGGGCGTGCTCCCAGCCGTTCGGGTAAAATATACGCCGCTTCTCCCCAGATTGTCGGCGCATTGACAACTTCGTCCCACTCGCGTTTCAAGAACGGTTCAACCTGTTTCAGCAGTTCGCGATCTTTGGCGCTGACAGCAGCGACATCATCATAAAAGCCGGGTACACTGACCGCCCCGTTTTTGTCGTGCAGGCTGGCAATGATTTCGCTTAATGCCTGAATCGGATTGTGTACCGATCCGCCCCAATGCCCGCTATGCAAATCACTGACTGGCGCCCGCACATGGATTTCCAGGGCAGCAATCCCGCGCAAGCCATAGGTCAGGCTCGGTTGGCTTGGCGCCAGAATCGAACCATCTGAAATCATGGCGATGTCGGCTGACAAACGTTCGGGATGTCTGGCGATAAAGGCATTGATATTTTCCGAACCCGATTCTTCCTCCCCTTCCAGCACAACCTTGAGATTGACTTTCGGTTTTTCATCACCTGCCAGCCATGACTCGACTGCCTTCAGGTTAGCCATCACATGGAGCTTGCTATCCACCGCGCCGCGACAGAAAAGCCTCCCATCTCTTACGGTGGGTGAAAAAGGTTCAGTGTCCCAGCCATCCTCAATCTCCGCTGGCTGCACATCATAGTGACAATAAATTAAGAG
>DAOUKA010000246.1:0-21128 GCA_034421915.1 Anaerolineae bacterium | reverse complement strand
GGTACAATAAACTTTATTGGCATCAATCACTGACGCGAAGGCAATAATCGCACAAAGTCAAAAAATTTGCCATAACTTTCATTGGCAGCGTTCCGATGTGGGGTGGGAAAATTTGGGGCGAAAAATCATAGCGATGTGGTCGGGACCGCGTAATATATCAACTGCATTGATGCGCTCTTGGGGGAGCCGTCGCGATACGGTGGTTGTTGACGAACCCTTTTATGCCCATTATTTGCAGCAAACCGCTGTCGACCATCCTGGCGCCGAAGAAGTCATGGCGGCTTATGAAACCAACTGGCAGGTCGTTGTTGAGCGATTGCTGGCGGACAGCCCTGAAGACAAGCCTATTTTTTATCAAAAACACATGACCCACCATCTGCTGGAGCATATTGACAGGTCGTGGATGGAGCAAGTATCGAATTGTTTTCTGATTCGTGACCCGCGCTGTATGATTCTTTCATTCTCCAAAGTCATTCCGAATCCAACGCTTGAGCAAATAGGTTTGGCGCAGCAGGTCGATATTTTTGAGTATGTGCAGCAGGCAACAGGGGAAATCCCGCCGGTGATTGAGTCGCGTGATGTGCTGCTTGACCCAGAGAAATCACTGCGCCGATTATGTGATTTGCTGGATGTTCCCTTTGATGAAGCCATGCTGCGTTGGCCCCCAGGGCGGCGGGCAACCGATGGAATCTGGGGAAAATACTGGTATGTGAATCTCGAAAAATCGACTGGATTTCTACCCTACCATGAAGACGATACGCAGCTTCCACAGCGACTGCAACCTTTATTGGATGAATGCCAAGTTTTGTATGAGCGAATGGCACAGCATTGTTTGCAATGGGACAGGGTATGAAGCAAACGTTTAATCCCAAGAACAAAGACATTCAGATTAACATCAACGGCAGGCTGTATCATCGGGATGCGGCCGCGATTAGCCCTTTTGATTCGGCGGTGCAAGGCGGAGACGCAGTTTGGGAAGGTCTGCGTCTGTATGAGGGGCGGATTTTTAAGTTAATCCCTCATCTTGACCGCCTGCGCCATTCTGCCAAGGCGATGGCTTTTGCTGAGATTCCATCGCATGATGAAATGATTGCCGAAATCCGCAAGACTCTTGAGGCAAACCGGATGGTTGACGGGGTTCATATTCGGCTGACCTTGACCCGCGGCGTCAAATATACCAGCGGCATGGACATTCGGCTCAACACCCAGGGGCCGACCCTGATTGTGCTGGCGGAACATAAGCCGCCTGTTTATGACAAAAGGGGCATACGATTAATCACCTCTGGCGTCAGGCGGATTCCCCCCGACTGCGTTGACCAGAATATCCACTCCTGCAATCTTATCAACTCCATCCTTGCCAAAATTCAGGCAAATGCCGCCGGCGTCGATGATGCTTTGATGCTGGATTATCAAGGTTTTGTCGCCGAGACGAATGCCACCCATGTCTTTATTGTTCATCAGGGTGTGGTGATGACTTCGCGGGCGACTTCCTGCCCGGAAGGCATTACGCGAGCGACCATTCTTGAGCTATGCGAGAGCCATGCCATACCCTATCGCGTCAAGGATATGTCGCTGACGGAGGTGTATCGGGCGGACGAGATGTTCTGTAGCGGCACGATGGGCGAACTGGCGCCAGTGATTGAACTTGACGGCAGGCAAATCGGGGATGGTAAAATGGGCGAGATGACCCTCAGATTGAGCGAGTTGTTCCGCCAGCGCACCCGCACCGAGGGCTATCCAGTTGTTGAAGCCTTGTCGCATTAGCGTTTATTATATCCATATCAGATAAATGGGGAGCAATTCAAGATGTCAGATTTTTCATTTGTTGGTCAACCGACACCGCTCATTGATGGCGGGGCGAAGGTTACAGGTCATTTGAAGTACACAGCTGACCTGAAGCTGCCCGGCATGCTGTACGCTCGCTTTGTGATGAGCACCTATGCTCACGCGAAAATCAAGGACATCGATAAAGATGAGGCGATGGCAGTTCCAGGTGTCTATGCAGTGGTTACGGCAGAAGACCTGCCCCCACTGATACCTTCGTCGCGGGCGCGTCTGATGCTGGCACGCGACCGCGTGATTTTTGTCGGACAGCCGATTGCGGTTGTATTGGCGGAGGATGAGGCTGCCGCTACTGATGGGGCGGAATTGGTCGAGATAGATTATGAGCCGCTGGATGCGGCGATAACAATGGACGCTGCGATGGCGGATGATGCCCCCCTGGTGTGGCCCACGGGAATCCCGACTGGCGCGGGGGACGAGGCGGCGCATGGCGCGGATTCTGGCGGCGGCGAGGCGGAAGAGGAAGAAGCCTCCAATATCGCTGGCAGAACCAGGATGCTGCGCGGTGATGTTGAACAGGGTTTTGCCGAAGCTGACCTGGTTGTCGAACGGATCTTTGAAACCCCGATGGTGCATCAAAGCTCAATCGAGACACAAGGTCTGATTGCCCAACCCAATCCGATGACGGATGGTGTCACCATGTGGGGGAGTATACAGTCGCCCTTTGGCGTCCGTCAGGAGGTTGCCGATGTCTTGGGCGTTCCTGAATCAGACGTTAATGTCTATGGGATGCCAGTCGGTGGCGCCTTCGGGGCGAAATTTGGATTGTACGAGCCGCTGGTGGCTTTGGTCGCCGTAACTGTGGGGCGTCCGGTCAGTCTTATTTTGACGCGCGGGGAAGAACTCTTGACGACCAATCCCGCGCCAGCGCTGCGTTTTGCTGGCAAGCTGGGGTTCAAGCGGGATGGTACTTTGCTGGCGATGCAGGCTCATGTGACTGCCGATACCGGCATCTATCCAAATGGTCTGGGCGGCTTTGCGGCTTTCCAATTCGCCAATTTCTATCCCTCACCCAATCTGCTGCTGGAATCTGTGAATGTGGTTACATTCAAGCAATCGGTTGGCGCTTATCGTGCGCCTACCTCGCCAACCGCATTTATGGCGGTCGAGACCCTGTTTGATGAAGCGGCGGCAGGGCTTGGCATGGATCCGATTGAGCTTCGGCTCAAGAATGCAGCCAGACCTGGCGACTTGATGCCCGATGAGGATGAATTCCCACCGATGGGCATGGTTGAAACCCTTGAGGCAGCGCGTCAGCACCCGCTCTGGCAAAACCGCGAGGAATCCAGGAAGGAGGGACGCGGCGTCGGCGTCGCCATCGGCGGTTGGATGGGCGGACTGGAGCCAGGCGCAGCCATCTGCAAACTCAATCGGGATGGGGTCTTGCAGCTGCAGCTGGGTTCGGCTGACCTTTCAGGTACGCCAACCACTTTCGCCCTGCTGGCTGCCGAAGCCTATGGCATCGACCCGGAACAGGTGCGTTTTGTCTACAGTGACACCGATAGCTCGCCTTATGCCGGTGGAGTGGGTGGCAGCAAGACCACTTATACTTTGGGCAATGCGGTCATTCGCGCAGCGAAAGAGGCGCGGCGGCAAACGCTCGCCATTGCCGCCGAAGAATTTGAGGTTTCGGCAGAGGACCTGGAAATTGTCGACGGCAGAGTGCAAGTCAAAGGATTCCCCGACCGCTCCATTAACCTTGGTGAAATCGCTGGCAAGTCGATGACCTTTGGCGGCAAGTATGAACCCGTGCATGCAAGCGGCAGCCAGGCAGTAACCGACCGTGCGCCATCCTTTTCGGCCCAGATTGCCGAGGTCGAAGTCGATGAGGAAACAGGCGAGGTAAATGTGGTCAATCTGGCGGTCGTGCAGGATGTCGGACGCGCCATTAACCCGCTGGCGGTTGAGGGACAGATGCAGGGCGGGGCGATCCAGGGCATCGGCTGGGCGCTGTATGAAGAAATGCGCTACGATGACGAGGGGCAGCTGCTGTCAGGTTCGTGGATGGATTATGCCATGCCCGATGCCATGCAGGCAGCGCCGATTCAAACCCAAATACTGGAAGTGCCTTCTGTGAGCGGCCCCTTTGGCGCCCGTGGCGTCGGCGAGCCGCCGGTGATTCCAACCGTCGCTGCCATTGCCAATGCCGTTGCCCATGCGACCGGCATCCGCTTGACACAAACGCCCATGACCGCTCCGCGCGTGCTGGCGGCGCTCAAACAGCGCCAGACCTGATGCTATACGATGACAAGCCCACGCCAACGTGGGCTTTTTGGGCTTATCTGCCACCGTCGATGGATAAGACCTGACCCGTCACCCAATTTGCATATTCGGAGGCGAAGAAGAGGACGCCGTGGACGATGTCTTCGGACGAACCAAGACGCTTGAGAGCGATGCTATTGATCAGCGCTTCTTGCCCCTGCTCGCCATAAGATTCAAATTGTCGGATTGAATTCGGGTTGGAGAGGACGAATCCGGGGGCGATATTGTTGACGGTGATATTCCATTCGCCCAGTTCATGCGCCAGTTGACGGGTCAATCCGATTTGCGCTGCCTTTGCCGCAGCATAAGCCTGTATTCCAGTGAGACTGACACCCAAACCTGCGCCGCTGGAGATATTCACAATCCGCCCGCAGCCGCGCTGTTTCATACCAGGTGCGACCGCCTGGGAAAAGTAGAACGCGCCGCGGGCATTCACCTCGAATAGGCTGTCCCAGTCTTCTTCAGTGATGGCTTCGAGTGGCCTTCCAACCTGACCCAGCACGCCGCCTGCATTGTTCACGAGTATATCGACCTTCTTGTCTGCCGCAAGAACCTGCTCAACAAAAGCGAATATCTCATCCCGATGGCGCACATTGACGACCGCGACCTGGCATTGTCCGCCAGCCTGGCTGCATTTTTGCCGTGTTTCCTCCAGTTCATCGCCCAGCACATCGCAAGCCCAGACAGAGGCGCCGCATGTGGCAAATGCGAGGGCAATCGCGCGGCCAAAACCATGCGCCGCGCCGGTCACAATAACCGACTTGCCAGTAAAGTCCATGTTCATGCAAATTCTGCCTTCAGCTGTTCCAGATTATGGAGGGATTGTTCTCGTTTGCCGTCTTCAATCTCGTGTATCATCTCAATCCAACGTTTGGTGAATGGCATTTCGAGATTCACCTTGTCGCCTTCTGACAGGATAATATCAAACATGGCAACCTCTGTTTTGCGCTTGCGAACCGCCAAATCACGCCAGATTCCGCTGTGCGTTTTGGCGGACTGGCGATTGAACGCGACAAGCGCATCCAGCGATGTCTGCATTTGTGCCGTATCGTTTTCCAGAAAATATGCGGGTTCAAAGCCGTTGAAGGGGCGCGGCTGCACGCCGATTCTGCTTGCCAGCTGCAATATCTCCTGCGCCGCGCGGATGTAAAGCAGCCGATAATTCATATCCGCCAAGGCATCTGCAATCGACTCGTTGGTGAGCGCTGTAATGAACAGCATCGCTCCATAAGCCTCTTTGCCCCACAGATACCCCCAAAGATTGTCGGTCATCCGGGTATTCTCGTCAAAATTGAGGAACAGCGCTTCCATTTGTCGCAGTCGCTTGGTGATTGTCCCGTCCAACTCGCCAATGACAACTGTGCCGCGTCCCCCAAAAAAGATTTTCCCCGGCTCAAGATAATCGGCGCCAAAGTTGACAAACGCGCCGACAGTGCGCTCGCGCCCAATAATGTCCTGAATAATTAGCTCATTCAGACCGTTCTGTACCGACATCACAAAACTATCTTCCGCCAGCCAAGTGGCAAGCGACTCGGTTGCTTCGCGGGTATGCTGCGCCTTGGTGCAGAGCAGGATGATGCGGCATGCTTCGTCTAACTGATGGGGAGTCACGGCTTTTGCCTGAACATGGAAGGTTTCGACGGGACCGACAATTTGCAGTCCCGTTTGATTGATGGCTGCGACATGTTCTTCGACGACATCGACGAACAAGACATCCTGCCCGTTCCGAATCAGATAAGCGCCCAGCGTGCCGCCAATCGCGCCTGCCCCCCAGATGACAATTCGCATTCAGTTCCAGCCTTCCTCAACGAGTGCGCGGGTTTCCGCCACTGCGACTTTCCAGATTGCCAGCATCTCTTCGTCGGGGCGCTGATATAGGCCGCCCATGCTGCCATCCCCCAGATATTGCCGAGTCGCGGTTGGATTGAGAACTGCCATTTTTGACAAATCAGCCATCGGCTTTGGCTCGGCAGGCGTGGTGACCTTTTCGAGACGTGTCCAGGGAAAGTTTTCTATCCAGGAAGCATGCGAGCCATTGGCGTCTGTTTCCAGCACCTTTTGCCAGGTTTTGGGCGCATTCCACCAGTTATGCCATTTCACTTGCGCATCGCCCTTATCCATCATCCATTCCTTGACCATGCCTGCTGCCGGCGAGTTGCCGCCATGTCCATTGACAATCAGGATGCGCCGAAAGCCCGCTCGATGAAGGCTGTCAAGCACATCACGAATCAGCGCCAAGTACGTTTTGATGCGCAGGGTAACAGTGCCAGGGTAAGCCACCCACTGCTGCGCCAAGCCATAAGACATAACTGGAAATGTCGGCACGCCTGACAGTCGGGCGACCTCGCTGGACAGCCTGGCGGACAGGATGCTGTCAACACTCAGGCTGAGGTAGGCATGCTGTTCGGTGCTGCCAGTGGGCAAGATGCAACGGTCGTCAGTCTTGAGATAATCCTCGACTTGCATCCAGTTCATTTCAGAAATTTGCATAATTCCATAGACTCCAGATTGATGCTCATAACAGGGCTTCCCCTTAAGCTGCCAGTTTGTTCATATTATATTGCAAGACCTATTTGCTGCCAGCTTGCCAATTTATCGTGACAGCAGGGAGGGATGGACTGCGAGAAACGCGCTGGTTCAATCTCAGGATGAAGCGGCAACCTGGCGCAGTATGGCCTCATATTCATCCACATTGCGCTTGACGCTGAAATGCTCCTGGGCGTATCGCCTTCCATTTTCGCTCATCTGTTGATAGCAGACATCATCTTCAAGCAGTTTTTTGATAGCGGCGACCATTCCTTCTGTGTCGCGGGGCGGGACAGTGATGCCAGAGCCAGCCGCTGCAATCACTTCCTTCATTAAACCTTGAACAGCAATCACAGTTGGGGTGCCGCTGCCCATTGCCTCGTATAGCTTTGCCTGAAAACGCATTTGGTCGAGCGGATTGTCGTTCAGCGCCCAATATGAAAGATAGGATGCTGCCCAGAATCCAGGCACTTCATCGTGGTCAATCCAGTCAATCCAATGACAGTGGGAATAATCTGCTATTTCCAGTGTTTTCTTCAGTTGGTGTTTGTGTTTGCCAGCGCCTACAAATACAAACTTGACATCGGGATAGGTTTTGAAGCGCAAGGCTACATCCAGCATGGTTTCAGGATCAATGTGCCAGCCAAGAATACCCAGGAAAGTGATGAGCCTTGCCTTTCCCAAGCCGTGCTTTTTGCGGAATTCGATACCATCGCCCTGCCCGTCAAATTTCTCGAAATCAACAGCATTGTAGATAACTTTTGCCATCGAACGTTTTCCAATGCGTTTTTCGATGCGAGACAAAAGGGGTGGATACAAGGCAACAATGCCCGCCGCATTTCTCTGGGTATGATTTGTGAATGCTTTGAACAAACGATAGATGAGGCTGGTTTCTGTTGTGATGCCAGCGACATGCAGGTACTCGGGCCAAAAATCGCTGACATTTGCCAGGTACGGGGCGCGTTTAACCCGACTAATGAACCACCCGGCCAAGGCAGTAAAAACAGGCTGATTCTCAATCAGCATCACATCGGGGCGCTTGACGAATATCCCGCGAATGGAGCAGCTTAGCATGAATGACAGCTGGCTTATCAAACCAAAGACGATGTGCTGGCTGGTTGTAGCCCAAAGCCAAACCCGTATCACGCGGATATCATCTCGCTGCTCGCTGACGTTGAATCGGTAACGATATTCCGGATGAATGACACCGGCAGGATAGTGAGGCATGGGTGCTAAAACCGTGATTTCATGTCCGCGCTGTTCAAGCTGTTTGGCGAGACGTGTCAGACGAATTTGCGCTGCGCCGCTATCGGGTTCAAAGTAGTGTGTGACAAACAGGATTTTCATAGGCTGGAGGTTTGTCTCGTTTGGGGCTGCAAGCATCAATGTTTGATTTCAAAATGGAATCAGTCTACTACAAGGCTGCCTCTCTGTCGACCCGTTATCATCAAATGCGTTATCATTGCCAAGGATGGCTGGCAATGGAGAGGGGATGTGACATGCGAATCTATGGAACCGCGATTGACGGCGCGGCTGTTGAAGAATACACCTTGACTAATGCGGGGGGGATGGAAGTGAGATTCATCACCTATGGCGGCATTCTGACATCTATCCGTGTGCCAGACCGAAAGGGGAGATTTGCCAATGTCGCACTTGGGTTTGACAGCCTTGACAAATATGAAAGTGAACATCCCTATTTTGGCGCGATAACGGGACGCTATGCCAATCGAATCGCCAAGGGAAGATTTTCTTTGGACGGCAAGGACTACGCCCTCTTTGCGAATGATGGGCCTAATTCGCTGCATGGCGGCAAAACCGGATTTGACAGACGAATCTGGTCAGCCAGAGAAGTGGCGGTTGCGGGGCATTCCGGTATCGAGTTGTCATATTTAAGCGTCGATGGCGAAGAGGGCTATCCTGGAAATCTGGATGTGGCGGTGACCTACAGCCTGACCGACGCCAATGAACTCCGTATTGATTATGCCGCCAAAACGGATGCGCCTACCGTGGTGAACCTGACCAATCACAGTTATTTTAATTTGATGGGCGAGGGCGAGGGGACGATTTACAATCATATCCTGACCTTGAATGCCGATAGTTACATCCCGACAGATTCGACCCAGATTCCAACTGGCGAAATCGCGGCTGTTGCTGACACGCCTTTTGATTTTCGGCTGCCCAGGATGATTGGCGCGGGCGGACGTTCCTCACACCCGCAGATTATGATGGCAAGGGGTTATGACCATAATTTTGTGTTGAACCGAGACGGACTGTCCGCGGAAGATTTAGGATTCGCTGCCCGCCTGTATGAGCCGGTCTCCGGGCGGGGCATGGAAGTCTGGACAAGTGAGCCTGGCATTCAGTTTTATGCTGGCAACTTTCTGGATGCCACCCTCGTCGGAGCGAGCGGTCGCTTGTATCGCCAGAGTGACGGGCTGGCGCTGGAGACGCAGCATTTCCCGGATTCGCCCAATCAGCCACAGTTTCCATCGACGACATTGCGTCCGGGAAGTCGGTTTCAATCCACGACGATTTACAGGTTTTCCACCGACTAGCCGGCTGTTTTAGTCTTGGGCAGTCGGGTCAAAGGCATCGCGCAGGCCGTCGCCGATAAGGTAGAGGCACAAGACCACCAAAGTAATCAGCATACCCGGGAAGAAGACCAGATGCCCGGCCAAGTTAAAAAACTCGCGTGATTTGCTGAGCATGTTGCCCCAGGTGGCGGTTGGCGGCTGTACGCCCAGCCCTAAAAAGCTTAAGGCAGATTCAATCAGAATGACATTGCCGATGTTTATCGCCAGCGTAACAATGGTGACTGAAAAGACATTAGGCAAGATATGCACCAGCATAATCCTGGCATGCGATGCACCCACTGCCTGGGCACTCACGATATACTCCCGTGAACGAATCGACAGCGTCTCGCCGCGAACCAGCCGCGCTGTCGCTGTCCAAATCAAAAATACCAGAACCAGAATCAGAGTGGTGGCATCGGGCGAAAAAATGGCTGAAATGACAATTAACAGGACTAATCCGGGAATAGCATTCAGGGTGATGATTACCCAGTTCATCAAATCATCAATGATGCCGCCAAAATAGCCGGTCAGGATGCCTAGGGTAACGCCAACCGCCAAGGACAGAATGCCCGACAGAAAGCCAATCATCAGAGACACCTGCCCGGCATACAGCAGCCTGGCAAGATGGTCGCGCCCCAGATTGTCCGTACCCAAGAGATGCCCCTCTGACAACACAGGCAAATACTTGGACTCCGAGGCATCGGTAGTATTGGGATCTACCCCCAAAAGGCCGGTGGTGATGGGCGCACTGAGCGAGAGGAGGGACAAGAATATGATGATGCCGATAGCCGTCAAAGTTATTTTGTCCTTGCGGATCCGCATCAGTGCATGCTGTGTCAGAGACTTGCTGCGCAGCACCGCTTCCATATCCATGGCGGCAATGTGAGCGTCCTTGTGTTTCCTTTTCCGAGTCATCTCGGCCTCCTATGACAGGCGTATGCGCGGGTCGATAATGACGTAGAGGATGTCGGACAGCAAGAGGCCCAGAATCGTGCCCAAGGCCGCAAAAATGACGATACCCATCACAATCGGGAAATCCTGCTGGATAGCGCCATTGAAAAAGACACGCCCAACACCTGGCCAGGCAAAGACGGTTTCAATCACAATCGAGCCACCCCACAGATTGGTAATAATCGGCCCTAAAAAGGTCGCTATCGGGATCAGGGCGTTGCGCATCGCGTGTTTGAAATTCACGGTGCGCGGCGACAGCCCCTTGGCCTGCGCCATCCGCAGGTAATCCTGGCTCATCACTTCCAGCGTTGAGGTGCGCATATAACGCGAAAACAGAGCGATATTGATAGTCGCCAGGACGAAGGTCGGCAAAATGAGATAGTCCATGCGCTCGAACAGAGGCGGACAGCCGCCCGTCAGGCTAACGCCGCATCGCCCTCCGAGTGGCAGAATGTCCAGGATGCGCCCAAACAGCAGCAGCAGCATTAATCCCAGCCAGAAGTTCGGTATGGCGTTAAATATGACAGCCATGAAGCGGGCGACGTTATCAAACAGACGGCCTTTGGTGACTGCCGATACCACGCCGATTGGAATCCCGGTGATCAAAGCGACCAGCAGGGCAGCTATCGCAAGCTCCAGAGTAGCTGGCAAATTGGCTAATATGATTTCCATCACCGGCCTTTTCCTGACAAACGAATCCCCGAAATCGCCTCGCAAAATGCCATATCTCTTGCCAGGCGGCTCTGGTTCGCCATCCCCGTTGACATCCAGCGGCACCAAAAATTCAACCGCCTGGTCGGCGATGCCATCGCCGTCGCTATCCCAGCGGAGCCAGTCATCCCCAGCCAGCCAGCGCAGATATTGAATGTGGAAAGGGTCGTTGATGCCAAGCTGGTTTGCCAGCCGCTCGCGGGTTTCTGCCGAGATGTTGGGCGCAAAGAACAGCCGAACAATCACATCGCCCGGCGCCGACCATAATATCAAATAGGTAAAAAGAGTAATGCCAAAAAACGTCGGGATTGCTTGAATGAGGCGGCGAACAATGTATTTAATCATCAGAGCAGTAACCTGTAGTTGGCGCGGAAAGCAGAAAGGGCAACGAAAGAACGTGCCAGCCAGTTGGCCGACACGTTCTTGATGGCATCCCGATCGATAAACTAGGGACTAATGGCAATATCTGCCATGTTCACATAACGCATTTCAGCGTAAGGCTGCCAGTTTTGCACTGAATTGGCTTCGGCATACATCGAATTAGGTGCGAAGAGCCACAGCCAAGGCAGTTCGTCATGCAGTATCTGACTGACTTCGTGATAGAGCGCCTGGCGTTCGCCAAGATCACAGCCCGGCAGGGACAGCGCCTGTTCATAAAGTTCGGTGACGCGGTCGTTGCGATAGGAGACGAAGTTGAAGCCACCGCCAACGCCGTCGCCTACTGGTGTGAAGACGTTGCGGGCGTCCGTATCCTGGTCGAGATTGGTAAAGCCAATCATAATCGCGTCAAAGTCCTGCCCGAGCAGGAGTTGCACCAAAGCGCCAAACTCCTGCGTCTGGAAGTCCACATCAATGCCAATCCGCCCCAGTTGGTCTTGAATCACCGTACCGGCAGCTTCGCGCACCACATTGCCGGAATTCGTCAGCAGCTGGAATGCAAAGGGTGTGCCAGCTTCGGCATAAAGGGCGTCTTCGGTGGCTATGAGCGGTGTGCTGGGGTCATTGTCATCATCGACAAAGCCGGCTTCTGCCAGCAGCGCCAGCGCAGCTTCGGGATTGTACTGCCAAGGCTCCATGCTGGAATCATAGCCCCAGAGCGCGGGTGTGCCGAAGCTGTTCACCTGAACGCCCTCACCATTAGCAGCGCCTTCAATAATATCGTCGTAGTTGATGGCTTGAGCGATTGCCTGACGAACGCGGATATCACTGAAGAGGGGATGCGTCCCCTGGTCAATGTGATTGCCATCCTCGTCCAATCCGTCCATCGGATTGTTGCGGTCGGCAAGGTTAAAGCCGACAAAGGTTAAGCCGTCATCGACATATTCATAAATCTGGAATTCGCCGGCTGCGGCACGGTCGCGGAATTCTTGCATGCGTACTGCTGGCACAGAAGCCGAACCAGCCGTGCCGACAGAGTTCACTTCGCCCGCCAAGAACTGCTCGACGCCTACAATCTGGTCGGGAACGTTGCGGATGACATAGCCATCGGGAGATACAGGCATCCAGTGGTTGTCATTGCGAATCAAGCTGGTCTGCTCATCGGGAATCAGCGTGCCGAAGTTAAAGACGCCGGAGGTCACATTGGGATTTTTGTTGTAGTCCAGATTGTCGATTGCGGCGAAATCGCCATCAAGCAAGGGCTCGATGATATGCTGCGGCAGGATGCCGAAGTCATCAAGTTCCTCAATGACGCGGCAGGAAGCAAGCTTCAATGTCACGACAATCGTGGTGGCATCAACGGCTTCGACGCTTTCAACGCTTTGCAGCACATCGGTGCGCGGCGAGGAGGTCGCCTCGCTTGCCAAGGCATCAAAGGTGAACTGATAATCATAGGCAGTTACCGGCGCACCGTCGTTCCAGGTCACGTCGTCGCGGAGGCTGAAGGTGTACACCAGTCCGTCATCGGAAATCGTCCAATCCAGCGCCAGACCGTTGTCTTGGTCGTTGCGCCCAGCTTTCATGGGCGACCTCGTTTCCGGGTCGATGTTGAAAAGGCTGGGAAAGAGGAACTCATTGAGCGCCAATTCGACTGTGTTGTTGGAGATGAGCGGGTTCATATTGGTTGGGTCGCCACCGAAGTTCGTCCCGATGAGAATGCCCCCGGTCTCGTCTTGTGCATTTGCGCTCACTGCTATGAGTGAAACAAATGCCAGCAGAAGGATGATTCTTATTAACTTGTGCATGGGTGTCTCCTGTTACATTAAAAATACAAAGGTTGTTTCTGCAAAGAATAATGCAGTTACAGTATAACAGTACATACATAATTAAAACAACTGCGCCTGCGGCGCCCAGGCCATATCGGGGTCGAAGGGATAGCAGGGGCGCACAATGCGCTCATAAGGCAGCGCGGCAATATCCTGATTGACCGCGCCGGGCGATAATGCCAGATAGGCACGTTTTGCCATCGCCTTGAGCTCGGGGACGAGATAGCCGATTTTGATGGCGATCATGTCATGCTCCTCTGGTACTAAATTCAAGTCAAGGAATTGCTGCCTAAGATGAAAAGGCGTCCGTTTCGCCGTCAGGATGGTGCGAATCCCGCCCGACTTGAGAACGACCTGGGGATTGTCCGCATCTGCTTTGATGAATTCGACTCTGCCGCTCAGTTTTAGGGGCTGGCCACGGCCGGCATCACCGACCTCAAGATGGACTCGCGCGTCCAAGCCAGCCGCAAGGCACTGCTTGACGGCAGCTTCGTCCCGTATGCCCGCATAAATCATATCCTGCGGCTGAATCTCCAGCGCACGCGCCAGAAAATAGCTCATGTCACCGACACCGCCAGCGGTCGGATTGTCGCCCGAATCGCTGATAAGCACGGGTCGGACACTCGCCTGCATGGCGGCGTGAAGGCAGGCATCGACCGACAGCGCCTCGACGCCAAAGCGAAAGTCGGCACGATGACCCCAATAAAGCGAAGCCAAGCGGCTGGCAGCAGCCTGAATTGCCCCTTCGTCCTGCCCGATGGCGATGGCGCAGGCGGTCATTCTGGGTTCATCCGCCCAAACATAACCGACTTGAATGGTGGCGTCCATCACGCGCTGCCCATCAATTTCGGGGGCAATCGCCTGATAAATGTGCTTGCCAGGCTGCCATTCGGTGCTCGTTTTCTCACCGGGAAGCCCGACCGGAATTTTGACAAATGCCTTGCGCGGGCGTATGCTGTCCTCAAGACAGCGGACTAACAGCGACATAGCGCGTTCGCGGGTTTGCAGGTAATCAATATGGGGCGCTGTGCGGTAGCCAGTGATGATGTCGAGATGCGCCATGATGCGTTCCGAGACATTGCCATGCAAATCGTAACTGGCGGCAATCAGGCAGTCCCAGCCGACAGCTTCCCGAATCGCTTCCATCCAGTCGCCTTCGGCATCATCACGGTCGGCGACATTCATCGCACCGTGCATATCCAGATACACGCCGTCAAAGGGACCCTGATTTCGCAGATGTTCAAGCATCTCCGCCTTGATGCTGTTATATGCGGTCGGTTCAACGGGCCCGCCGGGCAGCGCTTTGGCTGTGACAGTGCTAGCAAATTGAATGTCAGGATAGCTGCTCAGAAAGGGATACAGAACATGAAAGTCGGGATCATCCTGACGGGTCATGCGGAAATCCTCAAGTCGAGTCGGCAGCCTTGAGAAGGTGCAGCTTTCCGTTGCGATGCCACCAATGGCAATTTTCATAGCTGTCTCCCCTTCTTTTGGTGATGCCAAGATGGCAGACGGAGGATATTCAGCGGTTGATGTACCATGTTGCCATGCCTACCAGCAGGAGTAAGGTCGTGCCAACACAGATCGACAGCAGCGTAACGAAGAATTCGGCTGAATCCGGCTTGACGATAAATAGCAATGCGACTGATGTCCCGACAACGAATACACCAATCCGATAAAATCCCTTCAGCAGTTCAGGCTTCATGCAACACTAACTCGTTTCCGCGTTCCAATGGAATGCAGGCTACCTCGGCATCTGCTGTCGAATGAAAAGGAATGACCAGTTCCGGTACTTCGACATCACAAGTTCCCGCCACATACCAGGGACAGCGTGGATGAAAGGAACAGCCTGGCGGCAGTTCGGTCAGGCGCGGGATGTCTTCGCTGCGCAGTTGGATGTGCTGTTTGCTACGTGTTTTTTCGGGGTCGGGTTCGGGAATGGCGGACAGCAGCACTTTGGTATAGGGATGCTGCGGATTGGCGATGATTTCCTGCGTTTTGCCGATTTCGACCAGGCGTCCCAGGTACATGACGCCAATGCGTCCATCCCAGGCGAAGTATTTGGCAAGCGCCAAGTCATGCGTGATAAACACAATGGTCACATCGAGTCGGTCGCGCAAATCCATCATCATCTGGAGCAGACCAATCCGTATCGACACATCGACCATACTGACGGATTCATCGGCGACAATGACCGATGGTTCGGTTGTCAGGGCGCGGGCAATGCTAACGCGCTGACGCTGCCCGCCACTGAGTTGATGCGGGTACTTGTCGATGACATCCGCTACTGGCGTCAGGTCAACAAGTTCCAGCAATTCAGCGACCCGCTGCTGCGCCTGCTTGCGGCTGGAGACAAACTTGTGCGCCAATAATGGAAAGCTCAGCATCTCGTAGATGGTATGGGTCGGGTTCAGCGAGGCATAGGGATCTTGGTGAATGATTTGCACCGACCGGCGATAACGTTTTTGCGCGGCGCCGCGGAGCGTAGCGATGTCTTGCCCTTCGAAGTGGATGGAGCCGCTGCTGGGCGGGAGCAGGCCGGCAATGATTTTGCCGGTCGTTGTTTTGCCACAGCCGCTTTCGCCCACCAGACAAAGAAACTCCAGTTTGTTGACTGCAAAACTGATGTCTTGCAAAACGGGAACGACTTCATGGCTCTTTTTGAAGCTGCGATAGATATTCCTGAGTTCAATGATTGGAGCGGACATTAGACCCTTTCCCTTCGCATCTCGATTAAACGCCCCTTGTGCCAGCAGGCTGCCAGATGATTGCCAACATCTTGAACCAGCGCGGGGTTCTCCTGTTTGCATTTATCGGTTGCCAGGCTGCATCGGGGATGGAACTTGCAGCCTGACGGGGGGGAGATGAGATTGGGCGGTGAGCCAGGGATGCTTTGCAGCAAATCCTGCGCATGGTCGAGTGTGGGGACCGATGTCAGCAGTCCGTAGCTGTAGGGATGCAGAGAATGGTAGAACATGTCATTGACGCCGCCGATTTCGACGATTTCCCCGGCATATACTGTCGCCACCACATCCGCCATTTCCGCTGCCAGCGACAGGTTATGGCTGATAAATATAATGCTGAAATGAAGCTGGCGTTGCATATCATTCAGGACATCGATGATGGCGCGCTGCGTCAGGATGTCGAGCGCGGTGGTGGGTTCGTCCAGGATGACAATTTGGGGGTTCAGCAATACACCCAATGCCAGCAGGGTGCGCTGTTTCATGCCGCCGCTAAGCTCGTGCGGATAAGCCTCATAAACCCGCTCAGGGTCAAGGCGCACCAATTTCAGCAGTTCCAATGCCCGCTTGCGGACAGCCTCTCGGTCTTTCCAGCCATGCGAGCGGGCAGTGTCTTCAAATTGCTTGCAGACTTTCAAAACCGGATTGAAGGCATTTTGCGCACCCTGGAAGACCATAGCGCATTCTTTCCAGCGAAACTCGCGTAGCTGTCTGCTGCTGATTTTGAGGACATCCTGAACCTCCTCGTCGCGCTGATACAGTATCCGCCCGTTGGTGATAACAGCATTATTGGGGAGTTTGCGTATCAGGGCGAGGCTGATGGTTGTCTTGCCACTGCCGCTTTCTCCAATCAGCGCCATCGCCTTGCCTTTTTTGAGTTCAAAGGAGACATTATTGGCGGCTTTGATGTCGCCGCGCTTGCTGCGATAAACAATCGACAGGTCATCGACCTTCAGCACAGTATCTTGTTGGAGCTTCCTTGCCATGTCGGCATCCTTTAATAAACGGAGGTGCGCAGCCGCGGGTCAAATATCTCTTCCAGGGCACGGGCAAATAACACCAGGCAAACCTGAAAGAAGGCGATTGCCAGAATAGGCGACAAAGCCATGCTCGCGCCATCAGGGTTATACAAGGTTCCCCGACTGCGCCCAAAATAAATCATAATCCCCCAAGTATAATCGTTGATGGGCGCCAGTCCCAGAATGACAAGCGCAACCTGCTCGTACATCGCAAAAGTGATGGAAAATATAAAGTTAATCGTCACGAAGCTAATCATATTGGGCAGGATTTCACGGAACATAATATGGTTTGTGCTTAAACCCAGCGAACGGGCTGCTTCCACAAAGTCGCGCTCGCGCAGGCTTAACACTTGCGCCCGTATGGCTCGCATCAAGATGGGCCAACCCAGCAGCCCAATCAAGACACCGAGAAACAGGGTGTTGTCAAAGTGGATTAAACCAGCTAATACGATGAGTAAGGGGAGACGTGGAATCGCCAGAATTAAATTGGTCAAGGCCGTTAAGCTGTTATCCACCAGCCCGCCCAACAAGGCAGACAGTGACCCAAAGACCAAGGCAATCAAGGTCGAAGTCACAGCACCGATGACGGCAGTCAGAATCAGTATCCGGCCACCATGAACGATATGAGTTGCAATATCGCGCCCTTGAGTATCGGTCCCCAATAAATGTGGCAGGCCCAACTCGGGATTGGAGATCATGATGTTCTCATCGAACAGGGCTTTAAGTTCGAGGTCTTGCTGATTGTGGATAAACTCGGTAACTGATTTCGAGAAAATGAGTGTGGCGTCAATTTCTTTATTGGCGACATCAACCAGTGCCGCTTGTATGCCCGGCCCAGTCCTACGGCTGTTCCAGCGATAGGTCTTTATGGACAGGGTATCGGCATAGGGTTCGATGAGCATCGGGCCGCCGGTTTGGCTGACCACGCCAACTGTTTTGCCGGCGAGGTCTTCAAAGGTGCGCAGGTCGGCATTATCGGGGTGCACAGCCAGCTGAATACGCGAGCCGAAGGGACCAGTAATCTCGTCCAGCTTGGGTTCGTTGTCAAATTCGACAATCGCGGGCATGATGAAGGCCAATATGAAATAGGCGACCAATCCCAGGAATCCAATGAAACCGGAGGGATTTTTGCTTAGGCGTTTGACAAAATGCACCATCCCCCTCATGATATTCAACGGGACGAGCAGGATGGCTGTGAAGATGCTGAAGATGGTCTGCTGGCTCATATTTATCTCTCCCCCGAAACTCGGACACGCGGGTCAAGGAAACCATAGGTCAGGTCGGCAAAGACATTTGACAGTACAATGGACATGGTTAAAATGAGAACGACGCCTTGCAGGGAGGTGTAATCTCGGACTGTGATGGCGTGAAACAAATAATGACCTATTCCCCAATAGACAAAAATTTCTTCGATGACGACCCCGCTGCCAAGCACGAACCCAACGCTGATTGTCAACTGCGTGAAAAGCGGCAGCGAGGCGTTCCGTCCGATATAGGCGGTGATGATTCGATTGTCCTTTAAGCCGCGCGCCTCGGCAACATTGACATAATCCTCGTTGAGGACGCTGACAGTGCTGCTTTTCATATTTAACATCCAGGTGCCCAATGAAGCGACGACATAGGTGATGATGGGCAGCACGGCATGTTCAAGCGCACTCAGGATAAATGGCAGATTAAGCCCCGGTGTCAGATTGGGGTCGTAGGTGCCGCGCAGTTCGCCAACGAGTCCCGACGGAACGAGGATAAGGATGATGATCAGCAAGCCCCAAATATAATTTGGAACGCCGGTCGTGAACGAGGCAAAGAGTGAGAGGGCGTGATCCAGTGGGGAATTGCGATAATATGCCATCACCATGCCCAGCAGAATGCCCAGTACAAAACTAATCAGCAAGCCCAAGCCGACCGCAAAGACCGTCCAGGGCAAATATCGGGCGATCTCGTCAATGACCTTGGTGCCGGGGGAGGTGACGGATGTACCCAAATCAAAGCGGAGCAGGTCGCCCAGCCAATCGAAATACTGATCTACTCGTGAAGCATCGGGGTCAATGTTGAAGCTGGAGGCAATGCGGTCATACGCTTCCTGATAGGAAATCCCCTCCTGAGTCAATATCTGTTCAATGAGCACATCAATCGGGTTGCCGGGCATGAGACGCACCAAAAAAAATGTAATGGTCATCACTGCCCAAATCGTCACAATGGCTTGCAAAAAGACGCGGACAGTGTAGTTTTTGTATATTTTGTACAGAATATCAGCTATCTCATCATAACGGGTTGGCGTGTTTTTGACCGCTTGGCTTGCCATGGTCGCGCTCCTTCAACATGAGAGGGCAAGTCAGTAGACCTGCCCTCACAACAGCAGGCATTGCATTTGCAAAGCCTGTATTGAACTACATATCTGCTGGCGCTGCGACACCGGTGAGGATGAGATAGGTCATCCAGTTGTCGGCGCCGCCACCGAAGTTCGCAAAAACTGGATCGCTTGCGTCCGGCACGCTGATAAAATTGCGATTGAGGGAATTGTTGGTGTAACGTTCCCACAAGGGAATGGCTGGCAGCAGTTCGTTGTACGAGACTGCCAACTGGGTTACGAGTTCCGCCTGCGCTTCGCGGTCAACACCTTGTGAACTGGCATTTGACAGGTCGAATACGTTGACATCGCCGCCACTGTAGCTGACATTGACCTCAAAGTTCATGCCACTGCCACCGGTTTCACCGGCAAATTCGCCCTGACCATTGTAGCGATTGTAGGGCTGCAGGAAACTGCGTCCCGGGATTGGATCGCCAAGACCCCAGTTGCGGATTGCCATTTCAAAGTTGCTGTCATAAATTTCAAGCGGATGCTGCTGGAATTGGACACCGCGTGCTGTGATGTCGAAGCCGAAATCATTAAGCTGCGCGGTTGCATTTTCTGCCGATGCCGACCAATCCGCAAATTCTTGCGGGAAGGTCAGTTCAAAGGCGAGCGCATCGCCATTGTCGTCCACCCAGATGCCGTCGCTGTTGCGGCTGAATCCAACGCTTTCCAGCAGCGCTGCGGCGCCGTCAAGGTTGTGTTCGTAATAGTTGAGCGAGTCGAGTGTTTCGTCGCTCAGCCAGGCTTCGGACAGACCATCGCTCATGCCAGTCATATATTCGACCGGCACACCAGATTCGCCCAGGCTGACAAAGCCGTTTTGTTCGCGGTCAATGATATGAGCAATCGCCTGACGGACTTCTACCAGGTCGAGTGGATAGACCTCGTGGTTGACATAGAGTCCGGGTCCGTTGTTCATACCCGAACGCACAATATCAATTCCGGCGTTGGCGAAGGCTTCTTCGGTTGTGGGTGGAATGCCGTGGGTGATGTAGTGCAACTCTTCACTGGAAACCAGCGGGGTTACGACTTCGGTTTCGCCATTCCACATACGAACCATATCGAAGTTCTGGATGTCGCCGCCAAAACCACCGGGATTGAGTTCCATCATCAGGGATGCTTCGTTGATAGAATCGGGCAGGATGGTGTAAGGGCCGCCGGAAACAGGCGATTCAGGACGGAATTCCGTCAATTCGATCAACAGGTCATCCCATCCGTCTCCATCGACCTCCATCATAGCGGCACGGTCAGCGATATCGCCATAGACGCTTGCGGGTCTCAGATTGGTGGTGAGGATGATGCGTTCAACTAGACTGGAAGGCGCGTCCATGACAAACTTCACCGTGTAGTCGTCAACTTTTTCGATGCCGCTTATGTTCGCCCAAATGGTATCGCCGCGCAGACGGAAGATGTCGAAAGTTGCCATCAGGTCATCGGCAGTTATGGGGCTGCCATCACTCCAGCTTTTACCCTCAACTACTTTGATGACATAATTGCCATCATCGTCCCAGCCAAATTCTTCGGCAACTATGCCTTCATATTCACCGGTTGCCCACATCAAGATTGCCAATGGGGGTTCGTGCAGGTCGAGATATTGCCCCAGAGTAATGCCGCCAGAAGCAAAAGTGTTGAAATGCCCTGTGGGTGGCACTTGATAGGGCCAAGCGACATTAAGCACATTGTCCTGTGCCTGAACAGGTGCCCATGCCATAACAGCAAGGGTGAACACCAGCATCAGCAGGATTAAAATACGTTTGCTCATTTGAATTCCTCCGATCTAAATAGCAATGGATAATCAGCTTTGTTTCTCTGGCGAATTGTCCGATAGCGCCTCCTCATATTTAAGATAATTTAAGCAATGCCGCAAATGGCATATTGCTCGCTGGATATTGACCTGCCACCTCATTATAAGTCATTATAGCAATAACTGTAGATTTAGCAGTGAT
>DAOUKA010000245.1:0-7776 GCA_034421915.1 Anaerolineae bacterium | reverse complement strand
CAAATCCAAGCCTCGGTGAAACGCGCTGACCATATTCTGTCCGACAGCCAGGCGACCAAACGCGACCTAATGGATATGCTGGATGTGCCATCAGAGAAAATCACAGTTCACATGCTCGGCGTGGATGAAAAGTTTCAGCCGCTCCCGCCCGAAGCCACCGCAGACTTTATCCAGTCACGCAACCTGCCAGATGAGTATATCCTTTTTCTCGGCACGATAGAACCGCGCAAGAACCTTGTCGGCCTCGCCAAAGCCTACCGCGACCTGCTGCTGGACATCCCAGACGCGCCAAAACTTGTCATCGCCGGGGATGCTGGCTGGCACGTTAAGCAATTGCTGGCTGACTTTGAAGCGGTAGGGATTAACAGGCATGTCATTTTCCTACACGAGCTTGCAGATGACCAGCTGCCCGCGCTTTACAACCATGCCCTGACCTTGATAACGCCCTCGTTTTATGAAGGTTTTGGCTTGCCGGCGCTGGAAGCGATGGCCTGTGGCACGGTTCCCATTGTCAGCAATGCCGCCTCCCTGCCCGAAATTGTGGGGGATGTCGGCATCCTGGTTGACCCGCACGACACAAGCACCATCTCCCAGGCGCTAAAGAAAGCATTGACGGATAGCGCCTGGCGCGAACAGCAATCCAAAGCCGGCATTGCGCGGGCAAGCCAATTCTCGTGGGAAACAACCGCCCGTATCGTTCAAAACAGCTACGATGCTGTCCTCGCTTAGTTGGATGATGAACATCCTGCTCTTGACCCCGGATAACCCCTTCCCCAGCGAATCAGGCGCCGCTATCCGCAACTATGGCATTCTGCGCGGCTTGAGCGCTGTAGGCCATGACCTGACTCTGCTGAGCTTTACGCAATCCGAGCTCGACAGTGCGACCAATCCTCTGTTTCAAATCTGCAAGGCCGTCCACACTGTCCCCTTGCCGACGCGCAGCAAGCTCAAGCGGGTCATCAAGCTCATCACCACCAACAGGGCGGATATTGAGTTTCGGCTGGCGAGCCAAAAATTCGAGAGCCAACTCAAAAGCCTGCTTCGGGGTCATGTCTTCGATGTCATCCAGTTTTCGGGCATCGAACTGGGCAGCTGTTTGCCGCTGATTCTGTCGCACAAAAAAACTGCCCGTGTCGTCTACGATGCCCTCAATGCCGAGGCAGAATTGCAAACCGTGATGGCCAGCGTTGAAAGGCGATTGCCCATGACAGCCTATTCGACTATACAGGCGAAACGTCTGAAGCGCTTTGAAAAATGGATTTGCCAGACCGTCGATGGTGTTATTGCGGTCAGCGAAGAAGATCGCGATTTTTTGAGCCGACACGAGGGTTCACCGATATTCGTGGTGCCTAATGGGATATTCGTTGATGACTACCAGCCACCGCTTGATCGCCAGCGCCAGCCGAATCAGCTGGTTTTCACTGGCAAGATGGATTATCGCCCGAATGTGGATGCGATGGAGTGGTTCAGCGCCAGGATACTGCCGCGGGTGCTGCGGCGCTGTCCCCTGACCGAACTGATCATCGTCGGGCGCAATCCACATCCGCGCATTCAAGCTCTTGCCGCCGCAGAACATATCACGGTCACGGGCTGGGTCGATTCAGTGCGGCCTTATTTGCAGGCCGCAGCAGTATTTGTCGTGCCACTCCGTATGGGCAGCGGCACGCGTCTCAAGATTCTGGAGGCGATGGCATCCGGCTGTGCGGTTGTCTCCAGCGCCATCGGAGCAGCCGGGCTTCACCGCGATGTTCGGCAGGCGATTGAAGTTGCCGCCGATGAGGCGGATTTTGCCCAAATCATAGTATCATTGTTACAGAACGAAGAGCGGCGGCAAGAACTGGGAAGGCAAGCCATCCGGCAGGCAGACAGCCATTACGACTGGCAGGTATTGATTCCCAAGCTGCTGCAAGCATACAGGAACATCGGTCTTGGATAGAGAGATGCTGGTCATACGGAACAAACACATAGCGGCGGCATTGCACCAGCCATCCCTCAAACATCGTATTCGCGATGGCATCCTGTCTGTCATCGCCAAAGCGCCGATATTTTTGCAAAACACCAACGTGAAGCGATTGCTTATCATCCGCCCCGACCACCTTGGCGATGTTTTGCTCTCCACCCCAGCCATACAAGCCATCAAACGGAAACGGCCCGATATGAGCATTCATGTCTTATGTGGCGAGTGGTCAGCCGACCTGCTGGCAAATTACGATGAGATTGACTTGGTGCTGACCCTGCGATTCCCCGGATTCCAGCGCCATGCGAGTTCCACAGCCGGCAATCCCTGGCTGCTGGCAGCGAAGTCAGCGCAAATGCTCCGTCAAATCGGTTACAGCAGCGCCATCATCATGCGCCGCGACCATTGGTGGGGCGCGATGCTGGCATTCCTTGCCGGCATTCGGGAACGCATTGGATACAATCTCCCCAATGTCGCGCCCTTCTTGACAACCGCCCTCCAATATCAAAATCAGCACGCTGTCAAACAAAACCTGCGACTGGCTGAACCTTGGATTGGCGCTGCCGCGTCCGACGAGCCAATCAAACTGGTGTATCCGCTTGAAGCCGATGACAGAAGCTACATCGACAAATATCTGGCGGAATGGCGAATCAATCCGAACCAGCCGATCATTTGCATTCACCCTGGATCAGGCGCCGACATCAAATTGTGGCAAGCGGAAAAATGGGCAAAAGCCGCCGATATGCTGGCGGCACAGTTTTCGGCAGCCATCATCTTGACCGGAAGCTCTTCGGAGGCGGCGCTCATCAGCGACATTGCCGCCAAGATGAAAGAAAGTGCCTACATCATCGCTGGCTCGACCAACATCGGTCAACTGGCAGCCCTTTACCAACGTTCGCTGCTCGTCCTGGGGCCGGACAGCGGGCCCATGCACCTCGCCGCCGCCGTCGATACGCCCACCGTCACCCTCTTTGGCCCAGCTGACCCAGCCGAATTTGCCCCTTGGGGAAGCCCCCGCCGCCATGCCATCCTGACCTCCCACATCGGCTGCCGCCCCTGTCGGATACTGGACTGGCGCGATGACAATCCCCAATATCACCCCTGCGTCAAGGAGATTGCCGTCAGTCAGATTTTGAGCGCAGCGCGCCGCGTTCTGCAAGCACGGGAATAAACTGCCATTATTTGCGGCGGCTCATTTCAGTATCTTTTCATCCTGCGGCTGCACCGTGATTGTGCGCTCGTTTTTATACGTGACCATGCCAGGCCCCGCGCCTTTAATCGCTTTGACATACTTCACCCGGGTATAATCGACAAGCGCCCGTCTCTCATCGCGTTGCTTGCTGTAATAGGCTGCTATCGCCGCTGCCGCCGCAATCAGGTCGGCCTTGATGCGCCTGCCATCATGGCGGATAATCACATGAGCGCCCGGCGCTCCCCGCGCATGCAGCCAAATATCCTGATTGTTGGCGGTCTTGAAGGTCACCATTTCGTTTTGGCGGCTGTTTCGCCCAACCCAAATCACATATCCATCCCGACTGACTATCTTTAACGGGCCTTGCCGACCGCCCCCGCCCAAACGTTTCAGCCTTTTGCCCTGCCAGTGACCGCGGGCTTGCAGTATTTGGATCACATCGTCAATTTCAATCCAATTCGACGCCGTTATGAGGTCGGTTTCCAGCTGCTCAACAAAATCCAACTCAAGCTGCGTCTCCCCAATCAGTTGTGGCACCGCCTGTCTCGCTGCCTTCGCTTTTTCGTATTTGCGGAAATAATCCTGTGCATTCTCAAGCGGGCTGCGTTCAGGGTCGAGGCGAATCACAAGCTCCGCCCCCGCCACATCATATTGCGCTTTCAATTCCTCCTGCCCATCCTGCAAATTATATTGATACGCCAGGATAAGCTCGCCGCTCTGTTTGAGGGCTTCCAGTTCGGCACGGTCTTTCAATCCGCGCCGCAAAGACGCCAGCTTGGACGAGAGCTTGATTTTGGTTTCTCGGAGGGCCGCTTGCACTGGCTTTTTCGCTTCATCATAAGCCTCCTTCCCGACAATCGAGCCGAAGTAGGCGGTGATTGCCGCGCTTATCGAATCCGATGCCCGCCATTCCATAAAGGACAAGGGAAAGACGCTGAATTCGGTCGGGGCGTTGTCTTGCAGGCCAATGCCCGGCCGCCATTCGCGGCGCAGCAAAGGCGCAGCGATAGCTTGGAATGCGCCAAACAGCGCCGCACTGTCGGTGTCCATCACTCTGGTATCCAGTGCGCCAGTTGCAGCAAAGACGACTTCTTTCGCCAGCAAAGGACTCATGCCCAAAATCCGACCCGTCAATGCTCGTCGGGTTTGAGCAGATTTTTTGCCCGCCTGCTCCAGGACTTGACGGAAATCGTCCACTGTAACCTGCGCCGGATGGAGACGTCCGCGCAGGGGTGGCGGCGGCACATATTCGTGATTGGGCAAGCTGAGCCGATAGCGATTTTCTTCGGGGCCCACACGCTTGAGACAATCCAGTATGACACCATCCCGCACCAGCAGGACATTGGCGCGCCGCGGCATCGGTTCAACAATAAGGGTCACGTCCCCTTCTTGCCCGGCAACCTCGATGTGCATCAGACGTTCCCAGGCTGGCTGACTAAAGCCTGTAACAATGCCGCCTTCGACATAGCGCCGCAACAGCAAGCCCAGTTGAGTCGGCTTTGTCAAGCCGCGCCGCAGCTTGGCATCCATCAAATGCACGCGCGGTTGGGTCGCATCCGCGCTCATGTACAGATAATGACGCTGGCGCCGCGCATAGATTTCCAGACCAAGACCCATCTCATCCACATCAATCACATCTTGGATCCGCCCCCCAACCAACGTGTCCAAAAACTCATCAACCAAGGCTGAGATTGTAAATACATCGAAACTCATCAAGCGACCTCTTCGTCAAGAATTGCCCGCTTCATCGGAGAGAGTCAGCAAATAAGCGATGATATGACCGATTTCCTGTTGCGACAAGCGTTCGTCGTAATGGTCAGGCATGGAATTCGGATAGGGTTCGAGGACATAAACGCCCGGATACATAATGGCTTCATAGAGGTATTGTTCAGCCGAAAGCGGCGGCCGCTGTTCAGCCGCGCGGTCAGCAATGCCTCTGAACAGCGGCGCGGCCCTGCCATCCCCAAGCACATGACAGGCGCCGCAATTTTGCTCGTCAGCTAAGATAGCGCCTGTGGATGCGACCGAACCTTCAAGCGCCGCCGCCACTTCAGCCGCATAAAGTTGCCCGTCCACGGACGAAGGAACTGGAGCAACCGATGTGCCGCCGACGATAAACGCGATGACAAACACGAAAACAACAGCCACAAACAGCGTGACAGCCAAGACAAGGGCCGCTTGAGCTTGTTTCGCTTGGGTTCTTTTTTGCGTCATCCAAAGTTTCCCTGGAATAGCAGTCGGTCGGCTATCATCGCCAAAAACAGCAGCCCCAGATAAGCCGAAGAATACTTATAGACGGCACGGACAGCCGCCTTATCCGCTATCCGAATCAGCTTGACAGCACGCCAGACAAAGCCGAGCCCCAACAGCGCCGCCGACAGCAGATACAAGCCACCCAGCATAGCCGGCCTTTGCGGCAGGAACAGCAGCAATCCCGGAATCAAGCTGATAATCAGCAGTTGAACGGCATAGAAGAGAATCTGATAACGGGTCACTCGTTCGCCCCGTCCAACGGACATCATAGGAGCATCAACGGCTGCATCATCTTTCATCATCGCCAGCGCCCATGAACGCGGCAGCGCCCAGTAAAACACAATCGCAAACAGAATCAACGCTTGCGGCGCCAGCGCCCCCCTTGCCGCCGCCCAGCCCACAAGCGCTGGCATGGCACTGGCGCCTCCGCCAATCAAAATGCTGAGGGCGATATGACGTCTTGAGACCAGCCCATCCAAAATCACATCATACACTACAGCCAGAAAAGCCAGCCCGGCGGCGAGCCAATTCACAAAGACCGCCAGTATCAGCGCCGACCAGGCGACCAGCGCCAGCCCGAATATCAGCGCATTCACCGGCTCAATCCGTCCGCAGGAAATGGGACGCTTTGGATTCCGCACCATTTTGGAATCCATTTCCCGCCCAAGATACTGTTTGATGGCGCTTGAACCCCAAGCTGAAAGGACTCCCCCCAGAATGGTAAAGATGACCGCATCGATTGGCGGGACAGCATGGGCGGCCACAATCATACTGGTCACACAAGTCACCGCGAGCAGCAGAACTGTTCGCGGTGCGATGAGTTCAAGATAGGCTCGCAGCGAACCCTCTGCTTCGAGGTGGTTTCGGAGTATCGTTGCCATCGGGAAGGTTATCGGGATTGGGCTTCGGCTTCCTGCCGAGCAAAAGCCAGCTGGCGGTTCAGCAGCCAAAAGACCAAAGCCAGAGTCACACCAGCGCCAATGACATTGACGATAATAAATCCGACAATCAGGATAAAGGCGGCCGCCTGGTCAGGTGTTGCGGTCAAGGCATCCCCGTTTGGATTGGTGGTCTGCTGAATCACCAAATCGGATGACAGCAAATTGGAAGTGATGGCGCCACCGGCCAGCAGGATGATAAATATCCCCGCAAGGATGCTCAATCGTCTCATGCCCAACCTCCTCATTCGGTCAAAACTTAACCGATTGTACTATTCATCACAAGCTGCCGCAAGCCCGTCGGCGGGAGGTTAAACGGACTTGACAGCAAGCTGGTCGCGTTCCGGCCCGACGCTGACGTTCTTGATGGGTATATCGCATAATTCTGAAACGCGCTGAATGTAGATTTGCGCCGCTGTCGGCAGTTCCTCAAACAGCCGACATTGCCGAATGTCCTCTTGCCAGCCCGCCAGCGTTTCATAAATCGGCACTGCCCGCTCAAGCTGTTCATGGGTCACAGGCGGATAATCATAGCGCCGGCCATCAATCTCATAGGCTGTCGCCAGCTTCAATTCATCCATGCCAGATAAAATATCCATCTTGGTGAGCATCAACTCGCTCAATCCGTTGATGCCCACAGCATAGCGCAGCATCACAATATCCAGCCAGCCGCAGCGCCGCGGCCGCCCGGTGGTTGTCCCGAATTCATCCCAAAAATTCGTTCCCGTCCCGCGCAGACTTTCGGCAGCCGCCCCCTCCAGTTCGGTCGGCATAGGGCCACTGCCTACACGGGTGCTAAATGCCTTGGCCACACCCAAAACCCGCTCGACGAACAGAGGCCCGACGCCCAAGCCGGTTAATGCGCCACCCGCAGTTGGCGAGGAACTCGTAACATAGGGATAACTGCCGTGGTCAATATCCAGCAGCGTTCCCTGAGCGCCCTCGCAAAGGACTTGCTTGCCAGCTTTGAGCGCTTCATACAGATAAATAGACGAATCCCGAATATAGGGACGCAGAAAGTCAGCGGCATCCAGATAGTCCGCCGCCGCTTCCTGTGGATTCAACGCCGTCATACCCCGCCCCACCAAAACGGCATTGGCAGTTTCAATCGCAGCGATGAGCCGCTCGGCAAAAGTCTCAATATCCAACAGCATATCGCCGGTGCGAATGCCCGCCCGCCCGGTCTTGTCAAGATAGGCAGGGCCAATTCCCCGCAGGGTTGTCCCAATTTTCGCCTGTCCGCGTTCGATCTCCTTGGCTTTGTCCAGGGCAATATGGGCCGGTGTAATGATATGCGCCCGCGAACTAATCACCAAACGCCCCGGGCTGATTTCCACGCCGATAGCCTGCAATGCCTTGATTTCCCTGACCAGATTGACCGGATTAATCACCATGCCATTGCCCATAACCGATACAATATGGCTGTGCAGAATGCC
>DAOUKA010000244.1:0-2430 GCA_034421915.1 Anaerolineae bacterium | reverse complement strand
GGGCTGGGATGAGACATCGGATGAGCGCACGCTGGAGCTTCTTGACACTGTTAGGCAATCGGATTGGGATAAGTGGTTGGGGCAAGCGGATGCGCAGCCAATCGAAAGCGTGGCGCAAGACCTGGCGAACGATGCAAAACTTAGCCTTCTTCAAAGTGCGTACAATAATGGTTGGTTCGAAACTCTAAGGATTGCTGTTCAGCTTTTGAATGATGAATCGCCTGAGGTTCGAGCTTGGGCAAAACTAGCGATTTTAGAGTATGAATACGATATAGTTTTGAGTACACAGCGAGCTCAAGGAGACAATACCATCAAAGGTTGGTCATACCAAGCTATAGCCAGTGTTTTTGAGGGAGTTCAGGATACGATAGACGCTATGTGGACGATTAGAGACAAATTGGATCCATATGCGATACCACAAGATCGGGCGTCATTTTTCCGAGGTGTTGTTGGTCATTTAGATATTCGACTGGCTGTTGAAGGACCAGCGTATTATGCAGAAACGTTTGCCTATGATCCCGATGGTTTTCGTGACAATAATTATAATATTATCAAGTTCTTTAAGCCGGGTTGGGAAAACCGGGGTGATTGGTTCAAGTTTAATCTTGTGCATGAGATTGGTCATGTCATTAGCAATCGCGTTCATGGATATCCTATGAAGAGGGTTAGTATCTTGAATTATCAATTCGAAGGTGATCGACTTTTCAGCCTACAAGGTTGGGGAGAGGCATCGGGCGAAGACTGGATAGACGAGATGCTGGAGCTTAGAGCCTTAGCTACTCCTGTCGTAACTCGGCAATTCGATCACACAATAACAACCCCTTCGTATCAGGTTAATGAAGAGTGGGCTGATATGTTCTTGTTCTGGGTTTATGATGATAGAGCTGGACAAATAACATTCTCACATCCAGGTTCTGGTAAAGCTATTGTTGGAAGTGATCAGTTCAAGACTTATGGCGAAGTTCGTCGCGTTTTTATGGAAAGAAATCTGCCGACAATCATAAACGCACGTTATCGGATCCGACTAAGCCCAGAGGAATTAGTCCAACTAGCCGGATGGGGTGATTCTTCCATTGTACTTGCTAGAGTCAATGCGCGAACAGATAACTATAATGATGCTGAGATGCGCAAAAATTTAGAGGGTGTGGTAAATTTGGAAGCAAGGGATATAAATGAGGACCCTACAGTGGTAGCGGGGAAATTGAAACCCGGGGAAGCGACCACTATTTTGGGGCGATCTCGAAGTTATCCGCGCATGGTTCTTAACATTTCGGAAGAGGGCGAAATTGGATGGACTCTTACTGATTTGTTAGACTTGAGCGGAGTAGATGTAGAAAGTCTGCTTTCACTTTCTGATAACGCAATTGCTGAACTACAGGGATTGGAGAACTAAAATGAACAAACTCGGCTTTGTTGTATTGATCGGTAGCCTGTTCTGGGGAATTATGCCTATAGCTGTTGCTCAAGATCCGGGTCAACTCATCGCATTCGACTCACGCCAAAAAAGACATGGTGATACCAGTGATATATTTACTATCCAACTCAATGGTGAGAACCGAATAAATCTGACCAATCACCCAGCATATGATGTATATCCGGATTGGTCGCCGGATGGGACAAAGATCGCATTTTCATCGAATAGAGACGGGAATTTTGATATCTGGATCATGGATGCAGATGGTTCCAATTTGGTTAATGTAAGCAATACCGATGAAAACGAGATTTATCCACGCTGGTCGCCGGATGGAACACATATCCTTTGTTATCAGGTAGATGGTGATATGCAAGATACAGATAGAAATCGGGACATTTGTCTCATCTCGCTTGATGACAAGAGTATTGTACGATTAACAAATGAGTTGTCCTATGATTTCCATGGCTCGTGGTCGCCGGATGGAACACAAATTATCTTTGTATCAGCGTATGGTGTAGGCGGCCCTAATATAGACATGGACCTTTATGCAATGAGTATTGACAATCCAAAAAACCGGACTCGTTTAACTGATTCTGATATATTCAGGTATGCACCGCACTGGATATCTGAAAATGAAATCATGTATGTCTCACAGGCTGGGATACATAAACTGAACCTCGAAACATCAGAGGAGGAGTTGATTGTAGACATTATACTGCCAGAACCCATTTTCGATGTAGGTATTGACAATGGCACTGTACATTTGGTGTATGATGGTACAGATTATGTGGATTTTGGCTTGTGGTACTTTAATGTTGAAACTAGAGAAACGTATATGATTACTAATACAGGCCCACTCGATGACAGGGTGTCATGGAGGTCCATCAAATAATAATTTGCTAACAGGTTAATCTAAGCCAAATAAAAAGGAGAAGAACCAAAATGACAACAAGCTGGACAGTTGCAATTGACTGGGAGCGAGATGGCAGCTACACAGATGAGACTGACAAAGTCCT
>DAOUKA010000243.1:0-5857 GCA_034421915.1 Anaerolineae bacterium | reverse complement strand
AGCAGTTCAACAATGCTGTGTCCCTCGCCGGCATCAATTTCCGCGGCGAGCGTTGATGGCAGTTCCGCGAAGCTGATATGGTCAACTGTGACGCCGATGCCATTGGCTTCGCCCCATTCCTGGGCATAAGCGTCGAACCATTCATCGTAACGCGGCACAAAATGACTCCATTGGAGCAGGCTGATTTCTGTCCCCTCTTGCGCTGTGATGGCGAAGCCGAGCGAGGCGAACACCCCCAGCAGCACTAACAGTCTGATTATTTTTTTCATTGCTGTTTCTCCTTGAAATTATCTGAATACTTTTGTTTTTTAGGCAGTTTAGCTCCACATTCTATTTTAGCGAAGCGGGGCTTGCTTGGCAATGATTCGTGATGCGCGATTGGCTGGGGGCGCGGGCTTTGCTTGCCCGCTCTTGCTGTGGATGGTCGCCGGCCGGTTCAAACAGATTCAAATCACTATCGCCTGTCGAGCCAATCCGCCAGCGTGCCCCGGTTGACCAGCCGCACCTGGGGCGAGATTTTGCGTCCGAAGCTGCCATCACGCTCAAAGCGGACTGCGGGCTCCAAACGCCCCTTGTCCAGCACGATGATAAAGTCGTTAAGGCGAGCGAGCTTGTGGCTGTGGGGCCTTTCGTCCAGCAGGATTTGAATGATCTTGGTCACCCAATCACTTTGCTGTCGATTGTCCAGCAGCAAGGCGATGCCGCTTTGTTCGATGCCCAATGGCAGCTGACAGCGCAATTCATAAGCCGGTGTTTCTGACCAGTCCAGCCTGCGCCCCCACTGGTAGCCATGAGCCAGCACAAATGCCTTGAACAGCCGATTGACCTGCGGCGGCGATAAATCCGCCAATTCCTCCGCTTTCAGCTTGGCCGCCCAGTTTCTCAGTTCCCCATCGTTGTCATCGGGCAAGCCAGCTGCTTCGGGGTGGGGTTCATCCATCAGCAAGGGCGGCTGGATGTGCAGCCAATCGGGCCCATGTTCGTTTAAGGCACGCAATACCTTGTCGAAAACTTTGGGAAAATCCGAGTTGGCATCCACTTCAACGATGGTTTCGCCTTTGCTGCGCAGGAGTTCAATTCCCGCCCGATATTCCTCGGCGCGGGCCGCCAGATTTTTCTCGAAGAGTTCTTTGTCCTGGGGGCGATTGCGCAGGCGGGCATAACAGTTGTGCGGACTGACATCCAGAAAAATCGTCAAATCCGGACGGCGCGCCCACTGATTCAAATGATAGATGTCTTCCATGCTCAAGCCGCCGGTCGATTGATAAACCAGCGATGACAGCCGATACCTGTCCGAGATGAGGATGCGTCTCTCGGCTGATAGAAAGGGGGTGATGATGTGGTCGTTGTGGTCGGCGCGGTTGAGGGCGAATGCCAGCGCCAGCGCCAGGGGACTTGCTTTGATGCGTTTGGTCAGGGCATTGCGGATATACAAACCCGCCGCCGACGGGTCATGCGGCTCGAAAGTCAGCGCGATCTGGTTTTGATGTGTCTGGGACAGGGTCGCCTGCAACTGCCGCGCCACCCTGGTTTTGCCAGCGCCATCCATCCCTTCAATCACAACAAACAAGCTGTCCGCTGCCATCCTGCGCCCTCGCGCTAAGCTCTCCATGCGGGTTCATAGGATAACGCCCGCGCCCAAAGATAACAAGCTGGCGTCTTGATGCTGATTTAAGGTTCAGTCAGGCTGTCAGTTGTGTTAGATTATCCTTGACATGCAAGATAATGTAAGGAGTCTGTCTTATGGCAACTGCATTGACCGAAGCTGAAATCATTGAGAGGCTCGCGGGTTTGAATCGCTGGGAGCGCGATGGCGACATGGTGATGAAAACTTTCCAGTTTGACAGCTATCTGGCTGGGGTGGCATTTGCCGCGAGCGTGGGCGTCATTGCCGAGGGCTTGAACCATCATCCCGATATGACCATTGGCTGGCGTAAAGTGACTGTGTCCTTTACCACGCATGATGTCGGCAGCAAGCTCACGGCGAAAGATTTTGCTGCCGCCGCTGCCATTGACGCGCTGGGCTATCCACAGGCATAAGACCTGTCTTGATACCTTTGTTTTGTCCGGCCGGCGCTATGCCTTTCGCCGACGGGGCGATTACAATCATCACGATTGCATATGCCTGCCAGATTCGGAGGAAAGTCCCTTCATGCAGGGCCCGCGTCTCTTGCTTTTCAATTTGATGACCGATAGCTCCGACCCGATTTTAGGATTTACGACCGCTTGGATTCGGGAGTTGGCGCTGTACTGCGAGTCGATTGATGTGATTACCATGTATCAAGGCAAGCTGGACTTGCCGCCTAAGGCGCGGGTGTTTTCGGCAGGGCGTGAACGGGGGCGCAGCAAGGCGGCGCGTCTGGCGAATTTTTATGGTCATCTGCTGCGACTCTTGACGGCGCGGCGCTATGATGCCTGTTTTGCCCACATGATGCCCTTGTTTGCTGGCTTGGCGGGGCCTTTGCTGAGGGCGCGGGGCATCCCGACCGTCTTATGGTATGCCCATCGCCAGAAATCGGCACAGCTGCGGCTTGCCCTGGCGATGTCATGGCGGGTCGTATCGGCAGTTGCGACCAGCTTCCCCTATGACACCGACAAGCTGCGGGTCATTGGTCATGGCATTGACACCGACTTTTATGCCCCGACAGATGACAGCCGGCCACCCCTCGCCGGACGTCCCTTGGTCGTGCAGGTGGCGCGGCTTGCCGAAATCAAGCACCAAAAAACAACCATTCGGGCAGTTGCCGCGACCGAGGCGGATTTGGCGCTGGTTGGCGGCCTGCAAGCTGGCTATCCCGGCAGTTATGTCCATGAACTGGAAGAACTGATTGGGCAGCTTAAGCTGGCGGAGCGCAGCCATCTGACGGGTGATTTGCCGCCGACCGCAGTGCGGGATTGGTATCGCCAGGCGACTGTCGCTGTCAATATGAGCCCGATTGGGCTGTTTGACAAGGCGGCGCTGGAAAGCATGGCCTGTGCCATACCGACAGTGGTTTGCAACTCCGAATTCGCGCCTTTGATGGGCGAATACCGCAATCTCCTGCTGACCGCGGGACCGCAGGATGTCGGCGGCTTGCGCGACCGCATTGAAGGACTCTTGTCACTATCTGCTGCCGAACGTGCCCGAATCGGACAAAGCCTGCGCGCCAATGTCCTGCGCCAGCACAGCCTGGCCTCCCTGATGCCGACCCTGCTGGCAGTGCTGCAAAGCGGTGAACTGCCGGCCGAAGAGACGGTCTTAACCGGCGTAACTCCAGCCGAGCTTGGTCAATGAGAGTATGTCGGGGGGAGCGCCTTCCTTGATGACATCGGCATGAATCGCCTCGCCAACGACAATATCATGGTCGCCGCCGACATCGACAATCTGCACGACTTGGCATTCAATATAAGCGGCCGCACCAGCCAGCACTGGCACACCCGTTTGGGGAGCCGCGCTGTAATCAGCCTGTTTCATCTTGTCGGGATTCCTGGCGCGCCCCTTGGTGACCCCCATAATGGCATCCTGGTCGGCTTCAAGGAAGAGATTCAAGCCGAAGACCCCATTGGCGCTGACCAGACCATGCGAATAGCAGGTTTTCTGGATGCCGACGGCAAGCAGCCGCGGCGAATACGACATCTGCGATACCCAGTTGACCACCATCGCATTCACATCATCGCCATTTTTGGTGGTGAAGGCATAAAAGCCGTAGGGCATCATCCGCAGGGCATCTTTAATTTTGTCATCTGACATCAGCTGTCTCCTTTATTGAATATCATTGGGCGCAGCCCACTATAGCGCATCATTCGGATGGTGTCATGCCTTTATCCAACTGGGCCGATAATTTTTCCAGCACGGCCACCAGCTTTTCTTCGGTAGTCGGCTCTGGTTCAGGTTCAGGTTCGGGTTCTGGCTCAGGTTCAGGCTCTGGCTCGGGTTCTGGCTCGTCAGCGTCTATCAGGTCATCCACCAGTTCGCCCAGGTCATCCGCCAGTTCATCCAGCCGATTGATGGTGCGGATGAGCAAAAACACGGCGACGGCGGTAATTAGAAAGTTGATGACTGTATCAAGGAACACCCCAACATTGATGGTGGGGGCGGCGGCTGCTTTCGCTGCCTCCAGGGTGGCATGTCCCTCGCCGCTCAAATCAATGAACAGGTCAGAAAAACTGACGTTGCCCACAATCTCCCCGATAGGCGGCATGATGATGTCGCTGACCAGTGATTTGGTGATGCCAGTGAAGGCGCTGCCGATGATGATGCCAACCGCCAAATCAATGACATTGCCGCGCGTGATGAATTTCTTGAATTCCTGCAGCATATTTAATCTCCTCTCCTCAAACAGGTAGCCCCATTGTAACGACAATCGTCCGACAGGGCGTCATATTGGGCGTGTCGATGACTTAGATGGTAAAAACTCCTCGCAGAAGTTTCCTGCAATCCTGCCCTGTGTTATACTCCCTCTATGGACGAACCATTGCGCTCATCGGACTGGATTGAAAGGCTCAAACGGCGCGGACAAGCGCCCTTGATGCTGACGCTGCTGGATGTGATTGAGCCGATTGCGCCGGCGCTGGCACAATGCCTGTGGGTGGCACAGCCCCTGGCGGGCTTGTGGAATGGCGCGAAGGCGGTACAGGATTTGGCGGAACGGCTGGAAGAACCGAATGGCGTCGAGCAGCTGCGCCAGCTTCTGTCCAATGAGGAGGGGGAGTAAGGCAGGCGATGGATACGACCCTGCAAGTCTACAGCATACTGTTTGTGATGATGACCGTTACGCTGGTCTACAGCCTGCGTTTCTTTCAGGCGCGGCGACAGCGGCGGGCGCAGCGTTCGATTTCCAGCTTCGAGCGTCTGCCCGTCTGGATTGGACAGTCCATCGAGTCCAGCCGGCCGCTGCATCTGTCTTTTGGGGGCGCGGCCATGGGCGAAGACAGCGCGATAGCCGCCCTGGCCGGCGCCGAGTTCTTTTATCACCTTAGCCAGTTGAGCCAGTCTGCCGATGTCATGCCCATTATTTCCACCTCCTCGACGGCGGCGATTCCGCTGGGGCAGGATACCTTGCGCCGCGCCGGGCAAGCGGGCAATCCGGCCGCGCAAGTGCGCTGGTATCCGCAGGGACCGCGCTCGGTCGCCTACGCCGCCGCGGTCACCGCCTTGCTGGAAGATGAACATCCGACAGCGCATGTGCTGGCGGGCAGCTTCGGGCCGGAGTTGGCCTTGATTCTCGATAACGCCTGTCAGCGGCGGCAGGGAACGTTGGCGGTCAGCGACCAGCTGGAGGGGCAGGCGATTGCCTATGCCCTGGCCGACGAGGTTCTGATTGGCGAAGAGTTGTTTGCGGCGACGGGTTATGTAGCGGCTGATGCGGCTTCGCAGGCGGATTCGATGGCGATGGATGTCTGGCGCGGCCTGCTCATCCTGGGCTTGCCTTTTTTGCTGCTGTTCAACTTCGCCTTGCAGCTGGAAAGCGCGGGGCGGGTGCTGCTCCTGCTGACCTTGCTGGGGGTGGCCGTCGTCTGGCTGGTTGTGTATCTAAGGAGATAGTCTATGAGTCGTGGACAACGGCTGGGCGCCGCGCTGGCGGCGGTCATTGCGTTTGGGGTCGGGATGATGACCCTCTTCAGTTTGCTGCTGGGCAATAATCCACAGCTGTACGGGTTTGCCGCCAATGCCGAAACAGTCGCCGGCCTGATGGCGCTGCCCGCCTCGATATTTGTCCGTCTGGTGACCATCACCATTGCCATCACTATCATTATCGGCATGTTCAACCTGCTCTATGTGCATTCGAGACGTCTCTTGAACAGGGGATGGCACAGCCTCGCCCTGCTCTTGAGCTTTGCCCTCACCATCTATTGGCATGTCAACCGTCAGGGCGAT
>DAOUKA010000242.1:0-1743 GCA_034421915.1 Anaerolineae bacterium | reverse complement strand
GGAGGCTTGCCTGATGAGTTCCGCACGCATCCTTGTGATTTTGCCGGCGCTGAATGAGGGTTCCAATATCGCTGCGGTGGTTCGGGCTGTCCGCGCGCAAATCCCGCCGGCGGATGTGCTGGTGATTGACGATGGCTCGCTGGATCATACCGCGCAGGAAGCGCGGTCGGCGGCGGCGATGGTCTTGAAACTGCCCTATAATGTCGGCATCGGCGCGGCTGTCCAGGCGGGCTTCAAGTTCGCCGCCGAATATGATTACGACATCGTCGTGCGCAATGACGGCGATGGTCAGCATGCGCCTGCGGGCATCCTGCACCTGCTGGAGCGATTGCAGAGCCATCAGGCTGATGTGGTCATCGGCTCGCGTTTTATGGATGAGCAGGGCGATTATGGCACGCCGCCGGCGCGCCGATTGGGCATCAGCATCCTGGCGAAACTGCTGTCCCTCATCACCGGCCAGCGCATCACCGACCCAACCTCCGGCTGCGCTGCCTTCAACCGCCGGGCGATTCTGCTCTTCGCCCAAGTCTATCCCCATGATTATCCCGAACCGGAAGCGATTGTCATCCTGCATCGCAGCGGACTGCGCCAGATGGAAATCCCGGTCAGGATGATTCCGCGCCAGCATGGCAATTCCTCCATCACGCCCGTGCGCTCGGTGTATTATATGATGAAGGTCACCCTGGCGATTCTGATTAACCTGCTGCGGCGCCCGCCTTCCAGTCCAATCATCCCCAGACGATGAAAGCGCCCGCCAATCTCATCGCGAATATGATTTCCAATTTGTCAATTTATAAAACTTATGTATAATGATTTTGCAAGTTTGTTTATTTCGTGAACCCTATAAGAGAGAGGAAACCCTATGCGTCTCAAACTTACGCTTCTGGTGATTGCGCTGGTCTTGGGCAGCCTGCTTGGCAGCGCCGCTCTGGCGCAAGACACCAACGAAGTGAACATCCTGTACTGGCAGGCGAGCTCAATCCTTAACCCGTACCTTTCCAGTGGTACCAAAGACATTGATGCTACTGCCATCGTTCTGGAGCCGCTGGCCAACATCGGGCCGGACGGTGAATTTATCCCTGTGCTGGCGGCGGAGATTCCAACGCTGGAAAATGGCGGCGTCGCGGAAGATTTGATGTCCATCACCTGGACGCTGCGCGATGATGTGCTTTGGTCGGATGGCACGCCCTTTACCGCCGAAGACGTCATCTTCACCTGGGAATACTGCACCCATCCAGAGGCCGGCTGCAACTATGATGATCTCTTTAACAATGTCACCGATATAGAGGCACTGAGCGATCATCAGATCAAAATTATCTTTGATGTGCCCAAGCCCTATCCCTATCTGCCCTTTGTCGCCCAAATATCCCCCATCGTCCAGAAAGCGCAGTTTGCGGATTGTCTGGGGGTCAATATGGATGCTTGCACCGACCAGAACTTCGGTCCCATCGGTACGGGACCCTTTGTTGTCGAAGAATTCCGTCCCAATGATGTGGTGACCTATGTGCGCAACGAAAATTATCGCGGCGCAAGCGAAGGCAAGCCCTTCTTCGACCGCGTGATCTTCAAGGGCGGCGGCGATGCCGAATCGGCTGCCCGCGCCGTGCTGGAGACGGGCGAAGCCGATTATGCCTGGAACTTGCAGATCTCACCGGCTGTTTTGGGCGGTATGGAAGCGGCCGGACATGGCCAAGTGGCGATTGCCTACGGTCAAAGCATTGAGCGTATTCACATCAATTTCAC
>DAOUKA010000241.1:0-1510 GCA_034421915.1 Anaerolineae bacterium | reverse complement strand
ATGGACTGCTCGGCATCCACCACTTCGATATGAATGCCGTCCAGCGCGGGCAATGCCAGCAAATAGATATTCGCCAGGGTCTGGTCGAAGCGCCCGCCCAATCCACCGACCACATAAACCGCGGCCGCCCCGCGCCGAACCGCCCAGTAGAGCGCCAATTCGAGGTCTGTTTCATCTTTCTCCGCGGGATAGCGGACAAGCTCGGCGCCGCGTGCGGCAAACTCGGCAGCCTGCCGGGCGGTCAGCGAATCCATATCGCCCACAATGGTTTGCGGAGTCTGATGAAACTTGAGCGCATTCAAGGCGCCGCCATCGGCGCATAAAATCCAGGGCGATTCCACTTCGTCCAATACGCGCTGAACCATCGACCCTGGATTGGCCTCGCCATTGGCAAACAGAAGAACTTGCATCCTGCCGACCTGTCAGCCCTTTTGCTGGAACTTCATTTTAGCACAGCGGAGGGCGTCGGGTTATTCCCGGCCGCGAAAACAGCTTGCCAGAATGCCCGACTTATGTTATTATTATCAGGAAGGTCTTCCATGACCTGATATATTGAGATTCCTGTGGCAGATAACAGGCAACCAACCACTTCTGCCACAGGAAACACCAAATACTGAAGGACGTAAAACGCCTTCAGCGCAAAGTGTACCTCTTTTTCCTGCGTCATGGAATGCTGGCCCGTTTCCCGGTTTTGGCGCGAGGCAGCTTTGCATGAACCGCATCCTGTATGCCGTCGACTGTCTGGTCATCCTCGACAATGAGGCTGAACTGCCAGACGAGTCGATTGACCTGATTGATCTCGCCCCACCCCTCAACTCCAACAGCAACAACAGCCTGCCTTTCAAGGACACCTGGGACTGGCCGCCTTTGGAATATCAGGACTTGATGGCGGAGTTAGGCTGTGTCAGCGAACAGGAACTTGCATAAGGCGAAATCGAACAAGAAAGACGAGTTTTACACCCAGCTGTCGGATGTCGAGAACGAACTGCGGCATTACGAAAATCATTTCCGCGGCAAAATTGTCTATTGCAACTGTGATGATCCGCGGATAAGCAATTTCTTCCACTACTTCTCATTGCAGTTCGCTAGGCTTGGACTCAAGAAGCTGATTGCGACCTGCTATAAGAATCAGCGCGTCGATATGTTCAGTCAAAACAAAGCCGAGAGGGCCATCTGGCTGGAATATGATGGCACGAGAAACGAGAACGGCGTCCCATCGGCAGAGGAAATCGGCATACATCACCTTAAAGGGGACGGGGATTTTAGAAGCCGCGAATGCGTCGAGTTATTGAAGCAGGCTGACATTGTCGTGACAAATCCGCCCTTTTCGCTGTTCAGAGAATATATCGCGCAGTTAATCCGATATGGCAAGGAGTTCCTCATCATTGGAAGTATGAATGCCGTAACGTACAAGGAGATATTCCCTTTGATAAAAGATCAGAAGGTTTGGTTCGGTGTGAACAGGGGAGTGATGATTTTCGGCACTCCCGAAAACACACAGTCCAAGATG
>DAOUKA010000240.1:0-2046 GCA_034421915.1 Anaerolineae bacterium | reverse complement strand
AATTTCAGGGGCTTTTGCGTGGGGTAGCCCAGGCGTTCTTTGGCCATGTTGTTGATAGTTGGAATATCAGTCCAAACATCAAGCATACCTTTCATCTTGCCTTTCATTCTGATGCTTGTTGCGGGCATTTGCGGCTTAGAGAAGAAGTAGTTATTTGATTTTGAGTAAAATAGGATAATATCGTGCTTTCGCGAGTAACATCTCTTCGAGCTTCCACCTAGTCCATACGTCCACACGATTTCATTCCTGAAGCGCGTATGACCAAATACAACGTCCATAACCACTTTGATATAATGGCTCGCGGTTGGGTCGCAGTGCAGATAAATGGATCCCTGGCGTTTTAGCACCCGTTTCATTTCCAACAGCCGCTCGGTCATATAGGACAGATAGGCCGCCAGTTTGGGCTGTGTCTCTTGCAATTTGCTGATGAGCGTCTGCACAAGCTCGGCGCCGTGATGGTCGATGCCCACTCTGGCATTCAGCATGGTCGCTTGCAAGCCCTTAATCGCTTCTCGCCGCGCGCTGTCCAGCAGCCATTGGTCGCAGAAGGCCTCGACCTGCTCGGGAAGGGGATTGCCGGTGTGGTCTTTGTAGATGGTATGATAATTGCGATTGGAATTGAAAGGCGGGTCAAGATAAATCAGGTCAATGCTTTCCGCCTCCATATCCTGCTGCATGATGGTCAGGCAATCCCCATAATAGAGCGCGTTCATCTTAACCTCGCTTTACGTATTTGGCTGATTTTCGTATAATCGCCATTGAAAGCCGCAGACGGTTTCCGTCTCGGTTTTCGATGACTTGGGTTTCCTGTGGCAGTAGGGCTGTCAACCGTTTATCTGCCACAGGAAACTTTGTAAAGAAAAAGCCTGTAAAAAGACTTTCACAGATATTAAACCCTATTTTCATCTCCTTTGCAATAGAGCAGGTGTTTTCGTTCAGGGATTGCTGCGATTAGCCTGTCCCGTATCTCTTGATGACATCCCTGGCGACCACCATGCGATGCACCTCGGATGCGCCGTCATAAATGCGAAAGGCGCGCGCCTTTTCGTACCACGTGGACAAGGGCGAATCCCGCGATATGCCGCGCCCGCCGCAGATTTGGACGCAGCGATCCAAAACCCGATTGACGATTTCCGACACCTGCACTTTGGCGATGGAGGTTTCGATGCGCGCCTGCTCCCCCTGTGCCAGCAGCCAGGCCGCCTCCTGCACCAGCAGCCGTCCCATCTTGAGCTCCATTTCCGAATCGGCAAGCATCCACTGAATCGACTGATGACCGCTCAAGGCGCTGCCAAATGCCTGCCGTTCAGCCGCATAGGCGGCTGCAATCTCCACGGCGCGCTGGGCGATGCCAGTCCAGCGCATGCAATGCGTCAGACGCGCCGGCCCCAGGCGCGATTGAGCCAGCATAAACCCATTGCCTTCGCCGCCGAGTACCGCGCTGTTCGGCAGGCGGACATCCTCGTAACGCATCTCGACATGCCCGCCAAAATCTTTGGGTCCCATGACGGGGACATCCCGCAGGATATGGATGCCGGGGGTATCGCGCGGCGCCAGGAATTGGCTGCAGCCTTGGTAGGGATGCACCGTCGGATTGGTCACCGCCATAATGATAAAGAAATCAGCGATTTCACCGTTGGTTGTCAGCCATTTATGCCCGTTGATGACCCACTCATCCCCGTCCCTGGTCGCTGAAGTTTGAATCATGCGCGGGTCGCTACCGGCGCCGGGCGGGGGTTCGGTCATCGAAAATGCGGAAAAGGCCGCGCCCTTTGCCAATGGGACCAGAAACCTTTCGACCTGCTCGTCGTTCGCCCATGTATGCAACAGGTGCATATTGCCTTCATCGGGCGCGGCGCAGTGAATCGCCAGAGGTCCCAGCAGGCTGCGCCCGGCTGCCTCGAACACAGGCACGATTTCCTGAATGTTCAATCCCATGCCGCCCCATTCCTTGGGCATGGTCGGCGCCCACAGCCTGGCGGCTTTTGCCTTTGAACGCAGGCCTTGCAGGATGTCGATGCTCAGGTCTTCTCCAGAGCGAAGCAA
>DAOUKA010000239.1:0-14857 GCA_034421915.1 Anaerolineae bacterium | reverse complement strand
AGAATGCCCTGCTGGGCGATGAGGAAGACATGCACGAGATTGCCGCCGCCATTCGGAAAATACACGACAACGTGCAGGAACTGCTTTGACAGACAGCCGGCCCGAGGAATGCAAATGGATCATCTCAAAGACCTCGCTGACACAGCGTTTATGTATCATGCAAATGTTGAGAAGCACCTGCTGGATTTGCACAGCCGCGTTCGGAAAATGCGTCAGTTCGGCAAACTCAATCCGCAGGTGTTAAAGCGAATTCGGCAACACTTCAGAATCAAGGGCATTTATCATTCCAACGCGATTGAGGGCAACGCGCTCACCATGGGCGAAACCCGCATGGTTGTCGAAATGGGCATGACCCTCGCAGGCAAAACATTAAGAGACCAAGCCGAGGCAAAAAACCTGTCCCAGGCGCTGGACTTCATGGAAAAAATTGCCGTCTCAAGGGAAAAGCCGATTACCCTGAGTGATTTGCGCCAGATTCATGCCCTCATTCTGAAAGATATACAAGACGAATATGCCGGCAAGTACCGCGATGGCGAGGTGGCGATTTCCAGTTCTGATTACAAACCGCCCCAAGCCCACTTGATAAGCCCGCAGATGGACGGATTGGGCGCTTATATCCAGTTCGTCACATCACCCGACCATCCCGAATCAGACCTGCCCGTCTTATGCGCCGCCGCAGCCCATGCCTGGCTGGCGCAAATCCACCCCTTCATGGATGGCAATGGGCGCACCGCTCGGATATTGATGAACCTGATTTTGATGAGACGGAGTTATCCCATCTGCATTATCATGCGCGATGACCGACTGCGCTATTATGATGCGCTCGAAGAATCACAAGCGGGGGACTTAACGCCACTCATCGAGCTCATCTACGAAAATGTGGAAGAAAGCCTGGAGGAATGGGAAAAGGCGGCTGAAGAACAGCGAGCGGAGCAGGAATGGCTAACCTCAATCACCGCCCGCCTTGAAGAACCTGGCCGGCAGCAGATACGAAATGAATATGAGGTCTGGCTGCGGGCGATGGAGCTTCTCAAGAGTTATTTCAAGCAAACTGTTGACCATATCAATCAGACCATCACTGTTGGCAGCGTCTATTTGAACTTCAAGGATTTCGGCACGCTTAGCTTTGAAAAGTATCTCAGCCTGCGCGATGGCGGGTCAGCCAAGAGAACCTGGTTTTTCGGCATCGATTTCAAGCGAGGCAGCCGCCGCGCCAGATACCTTCTCTTTTTCGGTTACTCGGATCACAGATTAAGACGGCGGACGCGGGTTATCCTCACCATTGCCAAAGATGTAGATTACACTTACATACCTCTTGTGGACATCACACAATCGAACAAGCCGGATATTTTTCAAATTGGCTTTGATATGGAAAGCCAGGCTTTTGTTGCCTTGACAGCCGGCGGCATACAGGAAGGCAAAGCGGAAGATTTCGCCCGGAGATTCTTTAATCAGGTTGTCCAGCGGGATTTTGGCAGCTAGCGTTTTTTCAGCGCCCGCATCCCGTTGAGGGTCACCGCCAGCGACATGAGCGAAGTCAAGCCATCCTGCTTGGGCGCGTCAAGCCACAGCCAGACCGGCTGTCAGCCGGCGCGGTTTGCGCAGCGAACAGTTTGGACTATACTATTTATCATACAAAATATCATTTTTAGGAGATGTCTTATGTGCAATGAATATGTCGCCAAGACCGTTCGCGAACGCATCAAAAAAGAAGGGCTGCCACAAGTCAGCCGCCGCCATTTCCTCAAGCTGAGCAGTGTCCTCGCTGCCGGCGCCGCTTTGACGCCACAGATGGCGCGGGCGGATATGCACGGCATGGGTGGCGTGATTGACCTCAGCCATGCCTTGAGCACCGATTTTCCCGTCTTCCCCGGCGGCCCGCAGGCCGAACGCGAAACCCTGGTAACAGTCGAGAACGATGGCTATTACATCCAGCGCTGGGTCTTTGCCGAACACACCGGCACCCACATGGACTTTCCCGGACACTTTATCGCCGACGGGCTGCGGGTCGATGCCTTTCCCGCCGCTATGCTTGTCGGCCCGGCCGTGGTGATTGACATCGCCGCCCGCGCCGAAGAAGATGCCGATACGCTGGTCACCGTCGATGACCTGAAAGCCTGGGAAAGCGCCCACGGCGACATCCCCGAAGGCGCATTCGTGATGATGTATTCCGGCTGGGAGGAACTCATCGGCACACAGGCATTCCTCGGTGACGGCGAGGGCCTGCACTTCCCCGGATTCAGCCCCGAAGCATCCGAATGGCTGGTTGGCGAACGTTCGATACATGGCATCGGCGTCGACACGCTCAGCATCGACCACGGCATCTCGGCCACCTTCGACACCCACCTGATTATTCTGGGCGCGGGCCTGCTCGGCATCGAAAATGTCGCCAATCTGGCAAGCATCAAGGATACGCACGCGACCGTCGTCTGCGGCATCCCCAAATATGAGGAGGGATCCGGCGGCCCAGCGCGGATTTTGGCATTAACCTAGTCAAATTCGCTGGGCAGATTCGGCTGCCGCCAATGCCGAAACCAGCGATGAATCTGCTCGGCGGTCACGCGGCCGAGCGATAAATCGGGCAGCTTGTCCGGTGGAAACCAATCGACTGCGGTGGTTTCCGCGCTGGTTTTGGCTGCCCCGCCGACGAGCCTACAGAGAAAGAAAACTTTATACACCTCAAAGACCGAAGCGGGGTGGCGGCGCTTGCGGTCTTCCAGCGCCATTAACTTGACGGCCTTCGCCTCGTAGCCGCTTTCTTCAAGGATTTCGCGTTCGACCGCTTCCGATGGCGCATCGCCCACATCCGCCCAGCCGCCCGGCAAGGTCCACAAGCCATCGGCGGCTTCCCTGACCAGCAAAATGCGCCCATCCCGAAAGACGGCGCCGCGCACATCCACCTTGGGGGTGATATAGCCATCCTCATTCGTCAGCAGGCCCCGCATCGCCTGAACCTCCCCATCGTCCACCGCCGCCAGCATTTCGGCAGCGATGTCAATGATTTGCTGGTAACGCGCTTGGTCAAAGGGGTTGCTGGCGTAATAGAGGCCGGTCTGGGCAAGCGCCGCCAGCTGTTTCGCCCATTCGACTTGACTGCTCATACCTGTCCTTGGCTGTCCTGACTGATTCTCCGCCATGATGCACGGCATCCACCGCGGCAACTCACCGACAGAATGACAAAAGGGGCAGAATACAGATCTGCCCCCCGTGATTTTAAGCGGGATGCCGCTTGCGCCTAACTGCCCGGAACCAGTTCACAGGCACCCTGGAGCATGCAAGTCCAGGTCATATCGCCGCCATCCAGATGCAGTTCGCGCCCCATGCCCTCGAGGACCGCCGCCATCGCCGCCACATAAGGCGCAGAAAAGCTGGTGCCGTTGAGCGCGCGGTAGCCGTTATTGAGGTAAATGGTATGCACATCGCGGCCGGGCGCCCAAATATCGCCGCCCTTGTTGCTGAAGCTGCTGCGCGAGCCATCGGGGTCAATCGCGCCGACAGCAACCACGTTTTCATAACGCGCCGGATAACCAGGGGCAGAACCGCCACTGTTGCCCGCCGAAGCAATCACCGTCACCCCCTGGCTGACGGCATAATCGACCGCATCTTTTTCGGCCTGCGAGCCGATGACGCTGCCCAGCGACAGGTTGATGATGTCCGCGCCGTTGTCGGCGGCATAGACGATGCCAGCCGCAACATCCGCCATCGAGCCGCTGCCGTTGCGGCCCAAGACTCGAATCGGCAGAATGGAGGTGTTGGGCGCAAAGCCGGCGATGCCAATGCCGTTATCGATGTTGGCGGCGATAATGCCGGCCACCGAACAGCCATGCCCGAAGACATCTTCGGGGTCATCGTCATTGTCAACAAAATCATAGCCATTATCCAAAACGCGGCCCGCCAGGTCTTCGTGGCTCATGCAAACGCCGGTGTCGATGACGGCAACTGTTATCGGCTCGAGCGCCCCCATTTCGTCCCAGGCCCTTTCCGCCTGAATGTGTGGCAGCGCCCATTGACGCGCATAATCGGGGTCGTTGGGCGGGTTGTTGAAGTGGACGCTGACGAAATAATCCTGCTCGATCAATTCGACGTCACTATCGAAAGTAAAGCTCATGCCAAAGTGTTCAGGAACATCCACCACCCAGATTTCCAGTTCGTCAATCCGCTCCACAATCTCGCCGCCGATGCGGTTGACATATTCCAGTTTTTCACTTTCGGGGGTATCGGGGTCGTAATGGATGACCCAGTTGCCGGTTGGGCGGGCATCATAAACTGGCACAACCCGCATGCTGTCGCTTTCGCGGCTGTCCGTATGCAGCCGCGGCAGTTCGCTGGCAAATGCGGCCGACAAGGCAAGTGCCATCACTAAAAAGCCAAGTATCAAGAAGCTAAAACGCTGGGTCGATTTCATGGGATTCCCCCTTGCACTGCGGACGGAATGAATGGACGTTCGCTATGATTATACAGCAAATTACGCAAAAACCCAAACGAACGTCGCAGACATCACAGGGCGGCTGCCTGTCAGGGCAAAACAGGGACGCCGGTTATGACAAACGCCCCTGCCATCGACATATTGCAATGATGTTATGCTTTCCCTAAAGCTCAGCCACTAAGCGTACTTGCCAAGCTAAGGTGTTGGGGTCGGCACATAATGCCTCGTACACTCCCATGGCAGATTCGGGCTCCGGTTTCTGCAAAGCTGCCCTGGCGGTAAAGTCGCCTCCCATCCACATATATGAGTTCCCGCTGCGGTTTCTTGGTCTGGATACGCGGTGTAACAGAGCGCTCTTGACCAAGGATCATCCTGCGTCTCATCGGGCATCGGCCCCCCTCTTGCTCTTGTTGCCCTTGTTGTTGGCAGCGCCTTTGGCTCTTCGCCAGTCATACACTGACCCAGCGACATGGCGCCGCGCTCAACCGCGACCGCACACCACCCCAGCCGCCAGAAATAGGCATTCTCGGCTTCACTCCCAGCGCTGCAAAAATCCCATTCGGTGAAGCACTTGTTGTCACTTGCGGCCGCTGACGACGACGAGGATGAAGAGGACGAACGCGGGTAAGACACGGATCCCTCTTCCCGACCCATGCACGCGCTCACCGAGACCTCTATGGCGCCGCGCTCAACCGCCGCGACGCACCAGCCCAGCTGCCAGTGATAGGCATTCTCGGCTTCAGTCCCGGCGCTGCAAAAATCCCATTCGGAGTAGCACTTGTTGGGTTCGGAGTCTGCCCCCCCCCCCGACTGAGCTTGGGCGAGCAGCGCCAGCACGACGCAGGCGGCGAACAAAACGACGCTAACGAACAAACGCGAAAGCTGCTGCAAATTCATATTGATTCTCCTCTCGGCAAACAAAATTAATTTGGTAAATATCGATGATGACCGCGAAGTTCCTGAAAGTCTAACATCCGCAGCCTCTGCCGTCAAATCAGTTGGGCGATTTTGGTCAAGTCCAATTCAGCGCGCGCCTGAATCACCGCCTTTGACATCAGGCGGGTTATCCCCTGTCCAGCACTGCCCGCACCCGAAACTGCTCGCCATCGCTGTCGGGGGCGTTGGCGACCGCTTCATCCACCGACAGGGGCGCGGCGGCGCAATCCTGACGCATGACACTGGTCAAGGGCAGGACAGAGGAGGTCGGGTCAATATGGGAGGTATCCAGTTCTTCCAGTTTTTGAAAATAATCCAGCACCGCGGACAGCTGTTTTTGATAACGCGCCAAATCGCCCTCATCAAGTTCCAGCCGCGCCAGGTCAGCAATCGCGCGAACCTCATCGGCTGATAAAATCGTCTCGGCCATGCTCCGCCTTTCATCGCATCTGCGCCCAGTATAACGCCAATTTTTGATTCGTGAAAGTGTCCGCTGCACTACAAGGCAAACATCATTTGACACCGGAGACTGCAAGTGCTAAACTATATAAGTGACGGACTGTCCCGTTATTTACTCAATCCAAACTAACTTTGTTGCCAGGAGGGGCAAGATGAATTTACAGAAGCTATCACGTTGGTTCGTTACTGTCATTTTATGTTTAGCCTGTGTGGCGCTGGTTTTGCTGGTGCAGGCGCAGTCAGAGGGAGGGGCAGATTCCACCAATAAATGCCACACCGAATGGGATTTCTGCAACTCGGGGACGGAAGCCGAAAACGCCTATCACTGGCGGCTGGGATGGTGCGTCGCCGCCGTTGAGAGTGGCGCGGCATCGGTCTCGGTGAGCGCCTGCATGGGGCAAGAAGAGGGGACGGTGTCTTACCCGCGCTCGTTATCACCCGCTCCGCCATCATCGGCTTCGTCATCGTCCGCTTCGTCAGCGCCAGCCGGCGCAGAGCCCAACAAATGCTATACCGAATGGGATTTCTGCAACTCGGGGACTGAAGAAGAGAATGCCTATTTCTGGCGGCTGGGATGGTATGCCGCGGCTTCCGAGCGCGGCGAGGTGGCGGTATCGCTGGATGCGTTTATGGATGAAGGACCAGTCCCAATAGGAGTCCCGCTGCCTGATGAGACGCAGGATGAGCCGTGGTCAAGAGAGATCTGCTGGGCTAAAGGCGGGGGATGGGAATGTGGATGGTATGCGACTTTACCGCCAGAGATGCTTTGCGCTGTTCGGGCCGTGGTCCCGCCATACGACTGTCGGGAGCATGGTCCTGCCGGTCCGCATATCCTTGTCGTTACTCATGCCGCTGGCACTGCGGCTGCTGGTGGCTAAGCCTCGCGGAAGCATAAAATGATGGCAGTTGAAGGGCAGGGGCGCTTGTCATAATCGGCGCCTCTGTTTTGCCCTGATATGCCATCGCCCTGGCAATGATTTGACATTAAAGACTGGGCATGCTAAACTGCCAAGCGATGCGATATTCCGTTAATCAATTAGGAGGACAATATGAATTTGCAGCAAGTATCGCGTTTGTTCGTTAGTGTTATTCTATTTGCAGCCTGCGTCGTGCTGGTCTTGCTGGCGCAGGCACAGTCGGGGGGGGGGGGCAGACCCTAGACCCAGCCCCTAACAAATGCCACACCGAATGGGATTTCTGCAACGCGGGCAGCGAAGCCGAAAATGCCTACCACTGGCGGCTGGGATGGTGCGTCGCCGCCGTTGAAAGTGGCGCGGCCTCGGTCTCGGTGAGCGCCTGTATGGGGCAGGAAGAAGGAACGGTCTCTTACCCGCGTTCGCTGTCACCCGCTTCCGCATCATCCTCGTCGTCCATGCCAGAAGGCGCACAGCCCAACAAATGCTACACCGAATGGGATTTCTGCAACTCGGGGAGTGAAGCCGAGAATGCCTATCACTGGCAGCTGGGCTGGTGCGCGGCGGCGGTTGAGCGCGGCGCCATGCTAGGAGAGTTGGGGCATTGCATGCGCGGCGAAGCCCCGCCAACAAGAGCAGCCCCCCTGCCCGATGAGACGACGGAGCCAAGGGTAGAGAACGTCTGCGTCTACAGGCGCGCGGACTGGCCTAGTGAATTTTTGATCTATATTCCGCCGCACCGTCGTGATCTTGATGATCTTCATTGTCTAAGGTGGTCGCTGACGCCTTACGGCTGGCCAAGTTTTGTGCCGCCACCGCCACCAGGGTACGTTTGCTTTCTTCGGAGCCCGGAGTGGCCATTCCACTGTCTGGCGTCTGTTCCCAATCAGGCGACGCAGACCGCTAATGCGGCCGCTACTGCCACTGCTGGCTGAGCCTTGGGGAAAAGAAGCATAGCATCATTGTAACAATCGAAGCGGGGGCGCTTGTCAAATCAGGCGCCCCTGTTTTGTCCTGATACGCCATCGCCCTATGGGTTTAGGGGTGCGGGCGCTGTCAGACGGCGCAGCGTCCAATGTTCGCGCAGCCCCCAGCCGGCGACGGTGGCAAAGGCCAGCGCATAAATCATCAGGCAGGGGCTCAGTTCGCGCTGAAGATGCCAAGCCAGCCAGGCGCCCCAAAGCGCATAAGCCATCAGCGCCAGTTCCAGCAGAATCGTCACATCGCCGGGCAGGGCGTAGGGATGGCCTGTCCAGCCGCGGGCGAACTTGGGAGTCCGCCTGAAGCCGACCTTGATGCCGAGCACAGCAGCCAAGACGGCCAGGGTATTGCTGAGCGAAATCCCGGTGCCGATGAAGAGCAGCGCCGGGAAGGCGCGCAAAGCGCCGCGCCAGCTGTCATACAAACGCATTTGGCTGGCGAGGTACATCAGCGGCGGCGTCAACCCGACCAGGCCTAAGGGCGCCAGGGGCAAATCCGCCAGCGTCTTCGCCAGCAGCAGCGGCGGGGTCAAGAGCAGCAGAATCAGCATCAGGGGGTGCGGCAGATATTGGCAGAGGTGCTGTATGGCCATGATTTTTTGCGGCAGGGTCAGCTTGGCCTGCATAATCGGGCGGGCGAGCTTGATGAGGCATTGCGTGTTGCCCATCGCCCAGCGCGCCTGCTGCTGTTTGTAGGCCGCCAGCTGGGGCGGGATTTCGCCCGGCACTTCGACATCGTTCAAAAACAGCGAATGCCAGCCTGCCATCTGCGCCCGATAGCTCAAATCCAGGTCTTCGGTCAGGGTGTCATCCGACCAGCCGCCAGCCGCCTCCATACAGCTTCGCCGCCAGAGGCCGCCGGTGCCGTTGAAAGGAATCAGCCAGCCACTGCGATTGCGCGCGGTCTGCTCGACCACAAAATGGGTGTCAATCGAGAGCTTCTGGGCGCGGGTCAAGCTGTTGTCATCGGCGTTCAGATGCCCCCAGCGGCTTTGCACGATGCCAATGGCGGGATTGGCAAGCAGATGCGGCAGGGTCAGGCGCAGAAAATGGGGCGGGGGGACAAAATCAGCGTCGAAGATGGCGATGTATTCGCTCTTGCTGCGCGTCAGGCCATGCGCCAGCGCCCCCGCCTTGTAACCGCTTCGCCGGGCGCGGCGGATATGCTGCACCCGATAGCCCTGCGCTTCCAGCCGCGCCAGCCGCCGCGCCACCGTCGGCACTGTGGCATCGTTTGAATCGTCCAAGACCTGAATCAGCAGCCTGCCGCGCGGATAGTCGAACCGCGCGACCGCGTCAATCAGGCGCGTGGCGACGGACTGCTCGTTGTAAAGCGGGATTTGCACGGTGACCTCTGGCAGGCTGTCCAGCGGCGGCGTCTCGACAGCCGCGCGGCGGGTACGCCAATAACGAAACAGCAAAACCGCCTGTCCACTGGTGTAAAATGCGAGCAGAAGCGCACACAGGGCATAAAATGCCGTCAATAGGCTTGTCATCGCTGGCATTCTAATGCGCGCCTTGATAACTGACAAGGTGTTTATCGCTGCCAATTCACGATTGAGGGAAAGGGGCAATCGGTTGTATATTGATAGACCGCGCTGAAGCGGCGGATTGCCAATGCGAAAGTTCAGCCTATGACAGCAGAGGACCCGATATGGATGGCTGATGACAGCTTGAAAGCCGAATACGAGCGGGCGCCGGGCGAACAGGAACGCATCCATGCCCGTCTTGCCGGCGCTGGCGGCGTGCTGGCGCTGGGGAATGTGTTCAGCCGCATCCTGGGCTTAATCCGCGAGACGATTCTTACTTTCCTGTTCGGGGCAAGCGGGGCGGTGGACGCCTTTCAGGTGGCGATTATCATCCCCAAAGCCATCTATGACCTGCTGATTGGCGGGCATATCAATGGCGCGGTTGTGCCGGTGCTGAGCGAGATTATCACCCTGCGCGGCAAAGACGAATTATGGCGGGCTGTCTCGATTCTGTTTAGTCTGGTCACTGTCGTCTTGGCGCTGCTGGTTTTGCTGATTGAGGTGTTTGCGCCCCAGATTGTGACCCTGGTCGCCAGCGGCGCCGATGCCCAGACCCGGCGGCTGGCGGCGGATATGCTGCGCCTGACCGCGCCGGCCTTGATTTTTATGGGGCTGTTTGCCGTCTTTAGCGGGACGCTCTTTGCTTTGCGGTCATTTTCGCTGCCGGCATTCGCGGGCGCGGTCTTCAACGCTTGCATCGTCGTGGTGACCATTGCGCTGGCGCCGGCGCCGCAGCTTGTGCCTGATCTGCAAGGCAATCCAGGCCCGCTCCCCTTTGCCCTGGAAAGGCCCGCCAGCGGCATTTTTGCGGTCGCCCTGGGCTGGCTGATTGGCGCGGCTGCCCAGATGGCGCTGCAGCTGCCCGGCCTGCGGCTGCGGCGGCTGCGGCTGAGCTTTCGCTGGAGGCACCCGGCATTGAAAAGCATCGCTGTTTTGTATGCGCCCGTGATGCTGTCGCTGGTTATGGATACTTTGGTCATCCGCCCCTTCAGCTATAACATCGCCAGCCAAACCGGGGATGGCGGCATCGCCTATATGAACTGGGCAACGACGCTGATTCAGTTTCCGCAGGGTTTGGTGGCGACGGCAATCAGCGTGGCGATTTTACCGACTCTGGCGAGCCAGTCCGCGCGGATGACGGCCGCGGCGCAGCGCGCCTTCAAGGATACCCTGGGGCTGGGCCTGCGGCTGACCACAGCGCTTATTCTGCCGGCGGCGGCGGGGCTTTTTGTCCTGGCGGTGCCTATCATTGCCCTGCTGTTCGAGCATGGTGCTTTCGCAGCGGCCGATACCGAAATCACGGCGCGGGCGCTGCGGCTGTATTTGATTGGCCTGCCTTTCGCCGCGATTGATTTGCTGCTCGTCTATGCTTTTTATGCCCGCAAGGATACCCTGACGCCAGCTTTGATTGGCCTTGTCAGCCTGGCTGTCTATATGCTGGCGGCGCTGGTTTTGTTCGATGCTTATGGGCTGTTCAGCCTGATGATTGCCGACAGCCTCAAGCATTTGGTTCATACGCTGATTGCGGGCATCCTGCTGGCGCGGCGGATGGGCGGGTTCGGTTCGCAGCGGCTGACCCTGACCGCCGTCAAAACCTTGACCGCCTCGCTAGTTATGGCGGCGGCGGCGGTGGTCACACTGCCCCTGCTGACGCGCTGGGTCGGCACAGCGAGCCTGCTGCACGAGGCGGTTCTGGTGGGCATCGGCGCGGCGCTTTATGGCGGCATCTTCCTGCTGATGGCGAGGCTGCTCAGGATTGAGGAACTGCAATGGCTGATGACCCTGCTGCGTCAGCGCCGCGGGTAATCGGTCGCAGCCGCTTTTGCACAGATTGTTCATCATAAACTGTCGCAGGCGGGCTCAAAACGGGTTAAACTCCCTCCTTGAACGCAGGGTTTTCACAGCCACATCCATAAGAAGGCGCTCCTGGGATCAGGGGGCTATTGAATGCGAAAAGACCCGCTCAAACTGTTCCTTTTATCCTGCACGGTATTTGCGGTCGCCGGCCTGTCGGGCGGCGCGCTGGGCGTGGTCTGGATTTATGTTGAGAGCGACTTTCAGCTTAGCCTGAGCGCCTTGGGCGTCTTGGTTTCGATAGCGACTGTCGGCCGGCTGGTGACCAGCTTTGCCATTGGGCCGCTCATCAACCGCTTCGGGATTGGCGCGATGATGATTGTTGGGACGAGTCTGGCGGGGGTCAGCCTGCTTGCCTTTGCCCTGGCGCCGACGTGGACGGTCTGCATGATTGCCGGCTTCATCAATGGGGTCAGCGGCGGCGTGATGGCGACCGGGCTCAATGTCTTTGCCGCGGTTCATTTTTCTTCGCGGCGGATGAACTGGCTGCATGGCAGCTTTGGCATCGGCTCGACCTTGGGGCCTTTCGTGGTGACGACGGTGGTGATTGATTTGGGGGCCGCCTGGCAGTGGGCCTATGTGCTGTTTGCGGCGATGCGGGTGGTTCTGGTGGGCATGTTTATCGTCACGCGCCATGAGTGGCACATCAGCGATGCGCCGACAGCCGAGCCGAAAAAAGCCGGCGCCACGCTCAGCCAAACCCTGCGCCTGCCTATTATCTGGCTGATGGTGGCGACTTTTATGGTCGCGACGGGCATGGAACTGGTGACGGGGCAGTTTGCCAACAGCTTCCTGATTGAAGCCCGCTCGCTGGATGCGAAGGTCGCCGGGGCGTGGGTCGGGCTGTATTGGGGCAGCCTGACAGTGAGCCGTTTTTTGGTCGGGTTTATGGCGAACCGCATCAGCAGCGGGATGTTCCTGCGCTTGAATATGGCGGGGACGATGCTGGGCGCCGCGCTGCTGTGGTCGGATTTCAGCCCGATGAGCAGCCTGCTGGGGCTGGCGCTGATTGGCTTTTCCGTCGCCCCCTTTGCGCCCATGATGTTCGCGGATACGCCCGCCCGCGTGGGGCAGCCGCATATCGCCAACGCGGTTGGCTTCCAATTCACCGGCGCCAGCCTGGGCATGGCGCTGCTGCCCTGGATGGCGGGTATGCTGGCGGAAACGCAGGGTTTGGAAACCATCCCGCAGCTGCTGTTTGTCATCGCGCTGCTCACTTTCCTGCTGCACGAAGCCATCCTGCGCCGCGAAGTCCGCCATCCCGCCGCGCCGGCCGCCCATCCGTGAGCGCGGGACAGCAAAAGGGGCGCCTGCGTTTATCACAAGCGCCCCTGTTTCAACGAGCGAGTTCAGACGGCTTTGCCCATCAACGCCAGATAACACATTTCAGTTCCGGGTACGGGCTCAGAGCCGAGCAGCCCTTGGGGAACGAAACGCTCAAGGGTGGCCATTTCAGGTTGCCGTCGGCGTCTACGGCAAGCTGCACCGACCCGTCGACACCATGGTGCCAGACTGTGCTAGCCCATTTCTTGGGCGGCTCGGTATGGGGCGAGTTTTCATGCGGCGCGGTTGGTGTTGGTTCTGGTGTTGGTTCTGATGTTGGGTCGGCAGACCGCGGTCCTTGTGCTGCGGATTTCTGCGGTGGTGTTGGTTCTGGATTCCGCGGCTGTGATGGTGAGTCTACAGACTGTGGCTGTGGCGGCGGGTCTACAGACTGCGGCTGTGATGGTGAGTCTACAGACTGTGGTTGTGGCGGCGGGTCTACAGACTGCGGCTGTGATGATGAGCCTGAAGGCGATGATGACGATGACGACGATGGGACTGAAGGCGATGATGACGACGAGGATGATGAGCCTGACGACGATGACGGCGACGATGATTTTAACGATGACGAGGATGATTTTGACGAGGGTGGGAAAGTCACTGTCCCCTCTTCCTGCCCCATGCACGCACTGGGCGATGCCGACACCGCGCCGCGCTCAATAGCCGAAGCGCACCAGCCCAGCCGCCAGTAATACTCGTTTTGAGCTTCACTGCCCGAGTTGCAGAAATCCCAGTCGGTGTAGCATTTGTTGGCGTCCTGCGACTGTGCCTGTGCCAGCAGCGCCGCACAGGCTGCGAATAAAATAACTGTAATGAACAAACGCGGTAACTTCATTGTTGCCTCCTTGACAAGCAAGATTGATTAAAATGAATGATGATGCCATTATCCGGCACTTTCATACACAGCACATTATAAACGACCCGACAGCCAATGTCAAGTCTAGTTAGGGATTGGCGCAAAATGCGGTTTCATAGTATCCACAAAATCAGCCCCCCCTGATTCCGAATTAACTTGCCACAGTTCAGATTTATGTGGTAGACTATGTTCACCTTGTCAACGAGTTTCAGTAACCTTGTGACCGACGCATCCGAACCACCCTCACAAAGTCCCAAGCACATAGCCAAGCGCGTTCGCACCGATCATGATGGGTCATGTTCGGTCTGTTTTACTTCCACTGGCGAATCCATGAAAGGTAACTGATGTCCGCCTTGCTGTGGCTGTTATTGATATTTCTCGGCATTCACAGCGTCATCAGCCTGATGAATGCCACCCTGCAAAATGCGGGGAGCGCCCTCCGCGACCGCGCTGACGCGGGCGACAAAGCCGCCAGCCAGTTGATGGCGCTGAACGACAAATCGCTCCAGCTTAGTATGACGGTGAGCATTGCCCATATCCTGACGCGCTTCGCCATGGCGACCGTGCTGGTCATGCTGGCGATTGAGCCGATTGCTTATGGCGATGCCGCCGCCCGCCTCATCGCCGCCACTTTGACCGTCCTGCTGGGCGCGGGCTTGACGCTGATATTGGGCGACCTCGTGCCAGAGGCGGTGGGTTCAAGCCATGCCGACAAGCTGGTCTGGCTGGCGGTGGGGCCGATGCGCTTGCTGCTGCTGGTGATGTCCCCTTTGACGGCGCTGGTTCTGCTGATGAGCCGTTTTATCTCCCGCCTGTTTGGCAGCAAGCCGCTGGTCAATCTGGTCACTGAAGAGGAGATTATGATCTTGGTGAACGCCGGGCACAGCGGCGGCACGATTGAAGAAGAAGAAAAGGATATGATTTATTCGGTCTTGCAGCTGGGTGACAGCAAGGCGCGCGAACTGATGACGCCGCGCCTTGACATTGTGGCGCTGGATATCGAGAACAGCATTATGGAGGCGCTGGCGGCATTTGTGGAATCGGGTTTTTCGCGGATTCCGGTTTATGAGGACAGCATCGATAAGGTGATTGGCCTGCTTTATGCCAAAGATATTCTGACGGTGCTGAGAAACAAGGACAGGCTGGAAAGCCAGCGAATTCGGGATTTAATCCGCCCCGCTTATTTCGTGCCTGAAACCAAACGGGCGAGCGCGCTGTTAAAAGAACTGCAAGAGAAAAATGTCCATCTGGCGGTCGTGGTTGACGAATATGGGGGGACATCGGGTTTGGTTACGATAGAGAACCTGATTGAAGAGATTGTGGGCGACATCCGCGATGAATATGACTTTGGCGAAGAGGAAGATTATATTGAAGCCGGGGATGGCTCGTATCTGATTGATGCCAGTATGGATTTGGATGACCTCAACGATTTGCTCGATTGTTCGATTGATACCGAGCCTGCCGATACCCTGGGCGGTTATATCTATCTGACTTTGGGACGGGTGCCCAAGCTCAATGAGACCATCGCCACCGACACCCTCAGCATGACCGTCAAGTCGATTGAGAGACACCGCATCCGC
>DAOUKA010000238.1:0-7782 GCA_034421915.1 Anaerolineae bacterium | reverse complement strand
CGCGATTATGCCCTGCCTGATGAGGTCATCGACCGCTCCATCGGACTCTTTGGCGAGCGGCTGATGCCGGATGAAGTCGTTCGGCGCATTATCAAGAGCGTGCGCGACAAGGGCGACCAGGCGCTCCTGGATTGGAATCGGAAGATTGACCAGATTAGCCTTGACAGTCTGGTTGTCTCGACAGCCGAAATGAGGGCGGCGCTGGCAGAAATCCCGCCTGATTTGCGGGCTGCGCTGGAACATGCCGCCGAGCGTGTGCGCCGTTTCCATCAAAAACAAGCCATCACCAGTTGGATGGATGCCCAAAAGCAAGGCACGCTGGGGCAACTGATTCGTCCGCTGGATTCGGTTGGTGTGTATGTACCCGGCGGAACAGCGCCCCTGCCCTCCTCCTTGCTGATGAGTGTCATCCCGGCACAAGTTGCTGGCGTGCCTGAGATTGCTGTATGCACGCCGCCGGGCAGTGGACATGGCGGCATTCATCCCGCTATTCTGGCGGCGGCGGCGATTGTCGGTGTCAAGAAGATGTATCGGGTCGGTGGGGCGCAGGCAATCGCGGCCATGGCATACGGTACAGAGAGCATCTCGCGCGTGGCAACGATTGTTGGCGCTGGCAACCTGTTCGTGACCCTTGCCAAACAGCAGGTCTATGGCGATGTTGGCATTGATGGATTGCTGGGTCCTACCGAAACCCTGGTCATTGCCGATGACAGCGCCAACCCCAAACTCGCCGCCGCCGACTTGCTGGCACAGGCGGAGCACGATGTGCTGGCATCCGCCATCCTGTTGACACCCAGCATGGCAATCGCAGCAGCCGTTCAGCAGGAAATCCATCGTCAAGCGGCCTCGTTTGAACGCCGCGCCATCATTTGCCAGTCGATGCAAAATCGCAGTGGCACAGTCATCACCGCCAATCTGGAACAGGCTTTTGAACTGGCAAATGAGTATGCGGCGGAACATCTGTGCCTGCTGCTGGCGGATCCCTGGTCATGGTTGGGGCAGGTGCGCAATGCCGGCGGCGTCTTTTTAGGCGAGCATTCTTATGAGGTGCTGGGGGATTATGTTGCCGGACCCAGCCATGTCATGCCCACCGGCGGCACCGCCCGTTTTGCCTCACCCTTGAATGTGCTTAATTTTGTTAAAATTACCAGCTTAGTCGGTCTCGACAAAACCAGCGCGGTGGAACTGAGTCAATCTGCCGAGATACTGGCAAATGCCGAATCCCTGACGGCTCATGCGACGGCAGCGCGATTCAGACGGGAGATAAAATCCCAATGACCAAAACTATGCCCGACAAAGTGCGCATTCGTGCCGATGTCCAAGCGATGAAGGCCTATACCCCCACAACTTCCCTGGATGTTTTTGCCAAGCGGCTTGGCATGGCCGCGGCGGATTTAATCAAGCTGGATGCCAACGAAAACCCCTTCGGGCCCTCGCCCCGCGTCAAAGAAGCGCTGGCTAGGCTCGCTCATATCAACATCTACCCCGACCCCGAATCCGGGCAGCTGCGCGAAATGCTGGAGGATTATACCGCCGTATCAGCAGCGCAGATTTTATGTGGCGCTGGCGCTGATGAGCTTATCGAGATTATCCTGCAACTCTTCATCGAACCTGGCGATGCCATCATCAATATGCCACCGACCTTTGCCATGTATGGTTTCGATGCCCCACTCTATTACGGCAAGGTGGTTGATGTCTGGCGTCAGGATGATTTTTCGCTGGACATTCCAGCAATCGAAGAGGCCGTGCTGGAGCATCATGCCAAACTGGTGTTTCTCTGTTCGCCAAACAATCCCAGCGGCAATATCATTGCGCCAGACAGCATCCGACGCCTGCTGGAGTTGCCATGCACCCTTGTCATCGACGAAGCCTATATCGAGTTTTCCAGTCAGGACAGCCTGGCTGCCTGCGTTGCCGATGTGCCGAATTTGATTGTGCTGCGGACGATGAGCAAATGGGCAGGCTTGGCTGGATTGCGGGTGGGCTACGGAGTCTTCCCGCTCGAACTCATGCCCCAGCTTTGGAAAATCAAGCAGCCCTACAACCTCAATCTTGCCGCCGATATCGCCGCCCAAGCCTCACTGCAAGACGTCGATTATCTGCTGGAACAGGTGCGGCAGTTGGTGGCGCAGCGCCAGCGCATGGAAATCGCTTTTGCCCAGCTACCCTGCCTGTCGCCTTATCCGAGCGAATCTAACTTTGTCCTGAATCGCGTTCGCGGCATGTCAGCGGTGGATTTCCGCGACAGGATGGCACGGGCGGGCATCATCGTCCGCCATTACAGCCAGCCGCGCCTCGACGATCATATTCGCATCAGCGCGGGTACACCCCAACAGGTCGACCGATTGCTGGATGTATTGCAGCGGATTTGAGCGCACTATGCCGACTGTGTTAATCTTTTAAGATAGGGATAAAAGTCTATGATCGACCGTAAAGCAGCAATCAAGCGCAGCACCCAAGAAACGCAAATTGAATTATTTCTTAATCTCGATGGCAGCGGTCAGGCGGACATCCATACCGGCATCGGATTTTATGACCACATGCTGCATCATCTGGCGGTGCATGGCAGTCTGGATTTGAAGGTCAAGGCCATCGGTGACCTGCATATTGACGCCCACCACAGCATTGAGGACATTGCTATCTGTCTGGGTCGGGCGATTGATGAAGCGCTCACCTCGCGCCGCAGCATCCAGCGCATGGGCAGCGCCTATGTGCCGATGGATGAGGCTTTGGCGCGGGTGGTCATCGACTTGAGCGGACGCCCCTATGCCCTTATCCATGCCGATTTCACGACCCCGCTCATGGGACAGATGCCAACCGACCTCGTTATTCATGCGCTGGAAACCCTGGCGGTTCATGCCAAAATGAACTTGCACGCTGCCGTCCTCTACGGACGCAACGACCATCACAAAGCCGAGGCGCTGTTCAAGGCATTTGGACGCGCCCTGTCGCAGGCTGTCGCCATGGATCCGCGCCGTCAAGGGATTCCCAGCACCAAAGGCACACTGACGGAGTAAAAGAAGATGCAGGAATTTGTGGATTTTACCAAACAACTCGCACAAGCCAGTGGCGATATTATCAACAGCTACTTCCGTCAGGCTGTCGCTGTGGAATCCAAGGCTGACCAGTCGCCAGTGACCATTGCCGACAAACAGGCAGAAGAAATTATGCGCGAGATGATTATGAAAGAGTTTCCCGCGCATGGCATCATCGGCGAAGAATTCGGCAATCACAACGAATCCGCCTCATACCAATGGGTGCTGGATCCTATCGATGGCACAAAGTCATTTATCACTGGCACCTTCCTCTTCGGCACGCTGATTGGCTTGATGAAGGACGGGCAGCCGATTGTCGGCGCCATCCATCATTCGCTGACCTCGCATCTGCTGCTGGGCACCGGCGACCAGGCCCAACTCAATGACCAGCCTGTCCGAGTCCGTGACACCAAAACACTGCGCGAAGCGGTCTTGCTCTACACCGATTTTATTGATGTCGGCCGCTACCAGAATGGCATCGCCTTTCAGCAGTTGATGGGCAGAACCAAATACAACCGCACTTGGGGCGATTGCCACGGGTATTTTCTGGTGGCAACTGGTTATGCCGATGTGATGCTGGATCCGATTATGAGCTTGTGGGATATTGTGGCGCTGATTCCGATTATTGAAGGCGCAGGCGGCAAAATCACCTCCTGGAATGGCGGACCGCCCCTGGAGGGCGATGGCATAATCGCCACCAATGGCATCCTCCACGAGCAGGTTTTGCGTGCGCTTGCTCCCTGACCCCAAAACAGTCCCCAGCTAGGGTTAGAATGCTGTATGCTCTGCGGATTTGCCGATTGCTACGCAATTTTTGCCAGCAGGTCTTCAACCTCTATCAGCGAAGCCACCGTCGCCGTTGTCCCGGCGTAAGTTGCCATCAGGCTCCCCGCAGCTGCCCCCCATTTAATTGCCTCGCAAAGCGGCCGCCCTGCCAGCAAGGCGGCCAACAGGCCGGCCTTGAAGATGTCACCAGCGCCAGTCGTATCGACAGCATCTATGGACGGGGGTGCTGCCTGGCAGGTTTCTCCAGTGGACAAGAAAGCGGTTAAGGCTTCGCCGCCATCGGTCACCAGAACACTGCAACCTGCCGCCGCCCGAAGACGTTTTGCCAGTTGCAGCGCAGGAGTCTGTGGCAATCTGGTGCGCACGATGGAAGCTGAAATCACCAGCACATCGACAAAGGGCAGGATAGGATGATTCACATCGTAGACATCATTGATAAGGACGGAAACATTCTGGCTTTGCGCCAGCTGCGCCGCTTCCAGGCGAGGTTGCAGCGGCCCCGACATATCCAGATTCAGCCATGCCACCCCGCGCAGCATCGCGGCTTCGGGCGGACAAACGCGCAATTCATCTGGCCAGTGCATGATAAACGAACGCTCGCCATCAGGCGTCACCAGACATTGACAGCGCGGCGTTTGATAATCGGCATGATAGCGGAGATAGCGAGTATCCAACTGTGGGTACGCGGTCAAGGCGCGCCGAACCCACTGACCATAGCGGTCATCGCCCAAATCATGCCCCGCCAGCACGGTCGGAATGCCCCAATGTGCCAGCCAGATAGCGGTATTCGCCGCCGCGCCGCCTACATTTTCAAACTCATGGGTAACATTCGCCGCTCGGTTGAGGGCGGGAAGCCGTGACACCGCCAGATACACATCAAGGTCAATTTCGCCATAACACAGAACCCGCGGCAACACCCTCAATCTCCCTGCATGTATGAGAAGAATAGCCCCTTATAGCGGCCGTACTTCGACATCCTCACAGCCAATCCGCCCTTCTTCAGCAATCAGGGCAATGCCGCCGCCGCTGAAACGCTGCTCTGGGTCTTCGGCTTCAAGCACCAGTTCGCCATCAAGATATGCTGATAAGCGATTTCCCTCGACCTTGAGGCGCAGCGTTGTTTCCCTGCCCAGCGACCAGCCGCCCTCGGCTTGTGCCAGCAGGGTATCCTGGCCTTCCTGGGCGGCAACCAAACGAACCCCTTCTTCATCACAGAGCAGCGCATAATAGCGCTTCATGCCCTGTACGCGGACACCCAGCCCGCCAGCGCGGCACATGTGTGGGGTCATCCTGGCGCTTATCTGATAATCCGTCCAATCACGGCTGCCGTGGATGAACAGCCCGCGCCCGACATTTTGAATCAGCCGATAGGTTTCGGGCCAAAAATCCAATTCCGTCAGCCGTTCACGAGTATCCATCCCGTTGACCCATGCTTTTTTCCACATCTTGGGACCTTTGCCGCGCATCAAACGCGCCAAGTCGCGTTCATAAGGGCGTACCAATGCCACATTCGGCGCACCATCCCAGGTTAGCATATCCAGATAAACCCGACCGCTGCTGCCGTTTGTCCCGATGATTTGCACCCCCACCAGCGCAATCGGCCAGCCTCCCAAATCAGGAACTTGCCACGCCAGCATCGCCGATTCACCAGCTGCCAGAGTGACTTCATCGCCAGTCACCCGATACAGCTTGTCTTCCTCGTCATAATGTTTGATATAGACGGCGGCGTCTACCGCACTGGCATTATCGGCAGCAGCAACGACCCGCGCCTTGACGGTCTGCCCGGGATAGAGCCTGGGACTGGCAAGCAAACGATAACCCCGCTTGTCAAAATAACTGGAAACATCAAATGAGGGGACAAAAGTCGCGGTTTCCACCCGCCCCACCCGTCCAGGCGCCAGCCCTTGATAATCCAGCGCCAGCAGGCGATTGCCATCCAGACTCAGCTGGTCATCACATACATTCTGCAAGCTGATGACATCGCGTGCCTCCACCGAATCCTCGTTCATAAAACCCTGCACCGAACCCGGCAATTCAAAATGATAACGCGCCCCGCCTTTGGGCTGCAGCGGCTCCATGCCCTGCAAGGCACGCCCGGTATTCACCAGAGCAACCGTCTCGGTCACTGCATCGGTAATGGCGCGGCCGCCATCAGCCGTGGGCAGATACATCTGATCCGCCACCGGTCCGCGCCAATCCGGCCCGCTTTCCAAGCCTTGGAGTCCATTTTTGATGCCCATCAAACAGCCGACATTGCCGGAATTGCAATCGGTATCCCAGCCGCAGGTATTGACAATCATCAAAGTCTTCTGGAAATCATCATCGCCATAAAGCAGGGAGAAAATAATCAGACCATGATTCGGCACCATGTGACAATTTCCGCCGTAAGTATCATAGCCATAACGTTCCGCCAGCAATTCCCGTCCTTTGCGCCAGTCGGGTTCTTTGGCATGCCATTCGCGGATGTCATTGATCATATAGTAGATAATCGAATCGGTCGGAATCACAGAAATGCCGATATCAATCAAGGCCTTAATGTCGGATTCGACAAATGCCTGTGATTCCATGGCTGCCAGCACCTGCGCTCCATAAATCGCTTCGCCATCGTGGCTGACACTGCCGGCGCGGCGGGCCAGATCAGCTGCATATTCCGGATCGCCCGGCGCCACCATCGCCCAGCCATCAATGAAAATCTGCGCTCCAATCTGCTCGGCGACCACCTTGCCATTGAGTTCAATCGAGCCGCTGCGCGGCGCTTCGATGCCCTGCTTGAGCCGCAGATAAGCCGTGTGTTCGGTGGAATTGCCCAAACCACCCCACCAAAGAACCGTCTGCTCTTCAATGAGATAATTCAGCCAGGTCTCTCCAATCTGTGCGGGCGTAATATCACGCGAATAGGCGTAATCCTCAAGCGCCCGCACAAAGGTAAACGTGCCGGAAATGTCGTCATCAGTTACAATGAGCGGGACATTCAAGCGCTCATGCACATAATAATTAATATCGCCAAGATGTGCCGTAATCGCTTCATAAGACCAGCCTTCAAAGGGACGACCGAGATACACCCCGATAATTTTGCCCAATACACCGGCGTACACCCGTTCCAGATAATCCTTTGGGAGTGCCATGTTTAGTTCTCCTCATTTAATAGGTCAGTAAAAGCCTGATTTCGCGCCTGCGCCGCTTCAAACTGGTCTTGCTGCAAACGATGTGTCAAGGCTGTCAGGTCAAGCGCCAAGGGCTTCAAATCAACCCGATTGGCTTGATTGATTTGTTCGATCCAATTCGAGCGGATGGCGCGGGCGCCATGCAAAGCGCCCGCGATTGTCCCCGCCATGCCGGCAATCGAATCGTTATCGCGTCCATAATTGCTGCCGCCAAAGACGCTGCCCTCATAATCCCCGCCAGTCACCACCAAAAATCCCAGCGCAATGGGCAGTTCTTCGATGCTGTGTTCACGGCTTGGCAGCCAGTGATTGCCGCCTTTGCCGCGCATGGAAGGCATCTCGGCAGCGCCATCGTAAGGGCGGATGGCCTCGCGCAGGGGCGCAATCGCCGCTTTCCAGTCTCTATAGTCGCGGGCGGTTTCAACCACCGAACGGATGGCTTTGTTCGTGCCTTCCTTGGCAAGCGACAAGGCAGCCGCAATGATGGAATCCACAGTTGCCTTCGGACTGAAGGCTTCGGCGACGCAGGCAGCCATGACAGCGGCGGCTTCCAAACCATAGCTCTGCTGATGGGCGCTGAACATATCGACCGCTTCCTGATAGGCATTGTGTGGGTCAGCGGCATTGATGATGCCAACCGGCGCCGCATACATCGCCGCGCCGCAATTCACCATATTGCCGATGCCACCCTGACGCGGTTCGGCATTCGCCAGCGACAGACGGATAAACAGCCATTTCTCTGGATAAAATAGGCGGTCAAGCAGCTTCATCTCCCGCCCGTATTCTGGCACCCAGCG
>DAOUKA010000237.1:0-2268 GCA_034421915.1 Anaerolineae bacterium | reverse complement strand
TGGGTCTGCAAATAGCTTATCGCGCCCTCAATCGAGGTGGTGTCCATTTGTTCTTCAGGAGCGAATGCCTGTGTCATCCCGGTTTATTCCCCTTCTGTTTGTGTCGCCCGCCGCGAAGCGCGAAGCGCTTTACGCGCCAAAGCACGCAAACGGCGCTTTTCGCGGATGTCTTCTGCTTCAGTCCAAGGATTGCCGCCAGTTGGCAGTTTGAAATTGAGGGCATCATCGGAAACAGACGCCACTGCCACTGCGGACGCCTCTTTGGGCTTCGCCTTGGCGGTCATAACCTTTGTCACTGCGGGCAACTCGCGCACCCCCAGCAATTCGACGTCCCGCGCAGCTGCTTCAGCCTGACGGCGTATCATGTCCATTTGGCGGGGGTCAATAATATCCGGTCCCAGTACCGGCACCGGGGTCGGTTCCGCCGGCCCGATGCCATACCAGGGCACATCATCGCCATTGGCAATGCTTTGCCCGTCAATTTTCCGCTGCAAGGCAATCATGCCATAAAGCAAAGCCTGGGGGGTTGGCGGACAGCCAGGAACATACACATCCACCGGCAGATACTTGTCCATCCCCGAAACAACATTGTAACCCTCTTTGAAAGGGCCGCCGCCACTGGCACAGGCGCCCATTGCCAAAACATATTTGGGCTCTGGCATCTGGTTATACAGGCGCACAATCGGGACAACCATCTTTTTGGTGACTGTGCCGGAGACAATCATCAAATCCGCCTGCCGCGGAGTCGCCCGCATGACTTCAAAGCCGAAGCGTGAGAAATCAAAACGAGAAGATGCAGTCGCAATCATTTCGATAGCGCAGCAGGCAAGCCCAAACAGCATAGGCCACATTGAGTTGCGGCGGCCCCAATTATAGAGTTGGCTCAAGCTGGTAATCGCCAAGTTGTTTTCCAACTCAACCGGAACAGGGAACTCGGTCTCATTTAATTCTTGCAAATTCAATTCCATTTAGGCACCGGTCTCCTCATACCACTCGCGCAGTATAGCTTTCAAAATATCATCATTGACCAACTCAGGATCATCGACAAAGCCAGGCAAATCCATAATTCGTGCATTCAAGTCGACCAAACCCAAGGTTTCCAACTCCACATCTGGATAGGTGTCCATCAAAGCCAACACAATTTCGTATGAAGCATCCCAATATAACCTTTGGCTGGACATGATACTTATATTTTAACACGCTTATCCGAAAATTCTCACTGCAAATCCTCACTGCGCCCGCATGAATTTAGCCTGTCAATGCAGCAAGTATAAAGAACGACCCTGCGATTGTCAAGAATTTCACAATCTGCACATGGCTGCACGAGCATACAATCTAGCTGATTCCCGTATTTATTCAGCAGCTAAAATGACCGCTCCCTGGCGGTCTACCTGCGTCGATTGGACAATGCAATTCATCTTCATCTCTTGATAGAGCATCCTCATGGTTTCAGCCACTCGCTTTGAGGTTGGCTCATTGTCACAGACAGCGCAGAGGGTCGGCCCGGCGCCGCCAATGAAGACGGCAGCGGCGCCAGCTTGTTTTGATGTCAGGCGGACTTCATCAAGCAGTGGCATCAGCCCCGCACGCGCCGGTTCGACCACGCGGTCATTCTCCATGGCCGCTGCCAGCGCCACCAAGTCCCCCCGATGCAGCGCATCCACCAGTTGGGCAACCTTGCCTGTTTGATAAACCAGGGTCTTCAGCGAAATATCAGACGGCAGCATGGCCCGCGCTTCGGCAGTCGGAACTGCGACTTCGGGCGTGACCAGCGCCAAATGCAAATTGTTCGGAATCGGCAAGGGCTGGATGGCATCAACCGTGATTCCAGCAACCAGGGTTATGCCGCCGAGCAGGCAGGGCGCGACATTGTCGGCGTGATAGCCACTCACAAGCGCCTCCCCTTCGAGACAAAATGGCAATAACTCTTCCCGCCTGAAAGGTTCGCCATACAATTTATTCAGTGCCATCACCGAAACGACCGCGCTGGCAGCGCTGCTTCCCAAGCCAGCCGCCAGCGGCAGACCCTTGACCAGCTTTATCTTGATGCCGCGCTTCTCTCCCATGTGTTCAAGCAAGGCCTTGGCAGAAACGGCGGCGATATTTTTATCCGCTTCGCGCGGCAGCTTCCCATCGTCTCCCTCAATATCCGTTATCACAATTTCCGGCGATTCCTGAAACTCCACAACCGCTCGGTCGCCCATTCCCACCAATGCCAACCCGAGAATATCAAACCCCACGCCAAGGTTGGCGACTGTCGCTGGCGCA
>DAOUKA010000236.1:0-1902 GCA_034421915.1 Anaerolineae bacterium | reverse complement strand
GAATCACAAGCTGCTGGGGGTGCATATCATCGGTGAAGGCGCGAGCGAACTGATTCATATCGGGCAGACGGTGATGGCCTTCGGCAGCACGGTGGATTATTTTATCAATACCGTCTTCAATTATCCGACCCTGGCAGAATGTTACAAGACAGCCGCATTCGACGGGGTGAATCGTCTTATTTAGGAGTAGCACAAGACATGAATAACAGGCTCTACTACGGCGACAACCTCGACATCCTGAGCAACCCCGAATACTTCCCCGACCAATGCGTCGACCTGATTTACCTCGACCCCCCTTTCAACAGCAATCGCAATTACAATGTGCTTTTCAAATCGGAGAGCGGCGCCGACAGCGAAGCGCAGATTACGGCATTTGAGGACACTTGGCACTGGGGCGAAACTGCCGAAGCCACTTATGACGACTTGATAGTCCATGCGCCCCACAAGGTATCCACTGCGATTAAGGCGCTGATGGACTTGATTGAGCGCAACCAGATGATGGCTTATCTGGTGATGATGGCGGCGCGATTGGTCGAATTGCATCGTGTCTTGAAGCCGACTGGAAGCCTGTATCTGCATTGTGACCCCACCGCGAGTCATTATTTGAAAATCTTGCTGGATGCGATTTTTGGCGCTCAGAACTATCGCAATGAGATTGTGTGGAAACGCACCTCCGCACACAATGATGCCAAGCGCTTCGGAAAAATCCACGATGTCATTTTCTACTATGCTAAAGATATCAAAAAGGTCTGCTTCGCGCCGGTTTATGTTGATTATTCGGAAGAATATCTTCAAACGTGGTTTAAGCAGGATGAGGATGGACGCTGGTATAGAACAGCAGATTTGACAGCGCCATATCGAGGCGGTCCCGGTGGTCGATTTGAATTTCATGGGAAATTGCCTCCGCCGAGCCGTATGTGGAGCAAAAGTAAAGAAACAATGGAACGGCTGTGGCAAGAAGGTCGTATCAAAACGGGCAGAGACGGTAAGCCCAGTCCTTACGGGCATATCGTTTATTTAGATGAGAAGAAGGGGATGCCTGTTCAAGACTGGTGGGATGATATTCGGCTGGCAAATCGTGCTAGAGAACGTCTCGGCTATCCCACACAAAAGCCCGAAGCACTGCTCGAACGCATCATCCGCGCAAGCAGCAATGAAGGTGATGTGGTGCTCGATCCCTTTTGTGGCTGCGGCACAGCCATTGCCGCCGCTCACAAGCTGCGCCGGCGCTGGATTGGCATTGACATCACGCACCTGAGCATCGCCCTGCAAAAATATCGCCTGCAAGATATGTTCGGGCTGGTTTCAGGAAGTGACTATGAGGTCATCGGCGAGCCAGCGACGGTGGATGCGGCGCGGGAACTGGCGCGGGATTCGGACAACGAAGGGCGTTATCAGTTCGAGTGGTGGGCATTGTCGCTGGTGCGGGCAAAGCCAGTCGGTGGGAGTGCGGGTTCGCGGCGCGGCAAGAAAGGCGCGGACAAAGGCATCGACGGTATCATCAACTTCTTTGATGAAGATCACAAGGGCAAGAAAAAGCCGCAAAAAGTGATTATTCAGGTCAAATCGGGCAAGGTGAAATCCGGCGACATCCGCGATCTGAAAGGGTCGGTCGAACGGGAAACCGCAGCTATCGGACTCTTCATCACGCTGGAAAAACCCACGCAGGATATGATTAAAGAAGCGCTGTCTGCTGGCTATTACAAATCACCGCGTTGGGGCAAATCCTATCGCAAACTGCAAATCCTGACCATCGGCGATCTGCTTAGTGGCGCGTCGGTCGATATGCCGCCGCAGCACGGGACGCATCAGCAGGCAGAACGCTGGCGGGCTAAGGACGTGAGCGTCGACGGGGAGAGTCAGCGGGATTTGATTTGATGGCGTGTACGCGCCGCGCAACAT
>DAOUKA010000235.1:0-5305 GCA_034421915.1 Anaerolineae bacterium | reverse complement strand
CGAATCATTGCCGCCGCATATCAGCAGGACAAGATGATGGTCGCCGGTGAATTTGCCGCGGATGCGCTCGGCGGCGGCCAGGGTGCTGGCGGCGGCAAGTTCGGGGAAGAGCCTGTCCTGCTCGATCAGGATTCGCTGGGCGGCGATCATATCAAGGTCGCTGACGATGATGATGTCCTCAAGGTACTGACTGCACAAGTCGAGCGCGTCGCCGCCGACGAAGGGCGCGCCCAGGGTTTTTGAGAGGGAGGCGGGCTTGATGTGGACAATTTTGCCGGCCGCTATCGATTTCTTCATGGTAGGCGCGGCTTCGGGTTCGACGCCCCAGATGCGCACGGAGGGCTTTTGCGCTTTGATGGCGGCGATGATGCCCGCGATAAGACCGCCGCCGCCGATGCTGACGATGATGTCGGTCATCTGCGGGCAGTCCTCCAGGATTTCCAGCGCGACCATGCCGTTGCCAGCCATTTGATGGCGGCTGTCGAAGGGGTGCAGGCTGGTGCGGCCCTGCGCCACCCATTCATCGGCGCGGGCAAACGCGCTGAGGGCATCGGCGAGCAGTTCGACCTGGGCGCCATAGCCGCGGGTGGCGTCAATCGAGCCTTGCGGCGCGTTGGCGGGCATGCAAATCATCGCCGCCGCCTCCAGGATTTGGCTGCAATAGGCGACGGCGCGGGCGAAATTGCCGCCGCTGACAGCGACCACGCCCTGCTCCAGGGCCGGCGGTCCCAATGACAGCATTTGATGAAAGGCGCCGCGCGTCTTGAAGGAGCCGCTGTGCTGAAACAGTTCCAGCTTGAGATGGACGTTGGTGTTAAGGCGCTGGCTTTGGGCTGGCGATGTCCATTGGGGGGTGCGCCGGACATAAGGCTGCACATTTTGGGCGGCGGCCTGCACATCTGCGAGGGTGAGCATGGGCTGTTTTCCGTTTGTTTGTCAGTTTGCCGTGACTATACACGGATTCAGGCGCAAATCACAGGGAGCGCTTCAGTCAAACACAATCGCCTGGGTTTGGGCGATGCAATGGCTGTCGGGTTCGGCCGCGGGGCTTTCGATAAAGTCGAGCGCGATGCTGAGGGCGCAGTCGTCCGAGCGCAAGACGCCATGCCCGACGTGCGGCAAAACGAAGTTATAGGATGTGGACAGGGTTTCATGCGCCAGACTGGCGTAGGCGGGCGGCGTAATCGGATCAAAATTGCCCGACAGCAGCAAGGTCGGAATATCGCTCTCGACGGGGCTGTTGGCGATGGGCGGTCGAGCTTCGGCCTGCCACAAATCGCAAAGCTGCTGAATGGTGTCCGCCCCTTCCACTGGATAGCCCAGATAGCCGCTCAGGTGCGGATAGGCGGCGATGATGCCGGCATAATCGCGGTCAAGGGCTGAGATATACTCCTCCTGGCACTGCACCGTATAGTGCATCCCCAGACTGAGCCAGGTCATCAGCGCCTCGTGGTTGGCGCCAAGCCGCACGGCGTCTTGGGGCTGTCCCTGTCTCAAGTCGTAAATCAGGCGCGGGATGGCCTGGATGGAATCGACGGCATAGAGCCAGCTGAATACCCAGTCATAGAGGCGGTATCCGCTGATTTCGATGACCAGCGTCTTGTATCGAGGAGGGGTATATTGGGCGGTCATCGGGGCGGCGTTCAGGCGGTGATAGAGTTCATAGAAGGCGCGGTCAAGCTGGGGATAGCGTTCATTGCAGCTTTCGGATGCCATGCAGGCATCGAACAGGACGTTCAGGGCGCGTTCGCTGCTGTAGTAGACGTCGAGGTAGATGTCCGCTTGGGGCGGATAAACCGAATCGAGAATGACGCTGCGCAGATATTGCGGATGGTCGCGCATCATCGCCAGCGCCAGGCGCGAGCCATAAGACACGCCCACCAGATTCCAGCGCTCGTATCCCAGCGCCAGCAGGACATTGACCACATCGCGGGCGTTGTTTTGGCTGTGGAAGGTATCGAATTGAATATCATCGCGGGAGAGCCGCGCATGGCACTGCCGCAGGATGCTGAGAATGAGCTCGGCATGCTCCTGATGGCGGCTTTGCAGGATCTCGTCGATGCGGGACAGGACTTCGCGGCAGTAGAGCGGCGGGTTGGAAAGCCCGGTGCCGCGCTGGTCGAGGACGATGATGTCGCGGTCGGCGGCAAAGGCATGCAAATAAGCATGGAAAGAAGTCAGCAGGATTTCTGAACCGCTGCTGCCAGGCCCGCCGACCAGATAGACTAACGGATCTGGCTTTGGCTGCGGGTTTCTGCTTTGTATCAGCGTATAATAAATCTGGATGCGGCTGCCTGTCGGCTCATCATAATCCTGGGGCAAGGTCACATAACCGCAGCTTGAGGTGAAGCCATAGGGCTTCTCATGGCATTCGGCCGATTCGATGATGCTTTGCGCGGCACTCGATGAAACAGCCAGCCAGAAAAAAAGCGAACAGCAAACAAATCGGATCAACATACCAGACCCTTCGGGTTCCCTTATTATCAAGTTAATCACAAAATGCCGCCAAAGCGAAGGTTTCTCGGCAAAATCATATCTGCTGCTTGCTTGCTGCGCTATTCCATTCGGCCGCTTAGGCGTTATAATGTCGCCCTATGACCATAAGACAGATACGCAAAATATGGAGGCGGCTGGCGCTCATCGGCGCGGCGCTGCTGATTCTGCTGATATTAGTTGGCTTGGATTTGCGGCAGCGCGGCTTGCTTTGGGGCTTTATCTGGTCGCAGACGGGCGAAGAGATGCCCCTGGCGCAGGTGCGCGGGATGGTGGAGGTGGCTGGCAACCTTATCAGGCAGCCGCTGGATACCGCGCCGCTGGCGCCCATCCAGCACAAAGCTGATGTTCCTTACGGCATCAACACCTTTTTACAGCAGGAGGTCGAGGGCGCGAAAATCGAGGCGATGCTGCGGATGATAAGCGAAGCCGGTTTTGTCTGGCTGCGTCAGGAATTCCCGTGGGAGGACCTGGAAACGGAGGGGCGCGGGCAGTTTGAGTGGGCGAAATATGACCGCCTTGTCGACTTGACGGCGGCGCAGGGGCTGCGGCTGCTGGTGCGTTTGAGCAACCCGCCGGATTGGTCGCGGGCGGATGCGGCGGCGGGCGACCTGGCGCCGCCGGATGACTTTCAGGATTTTGTGAATTATGCCGTGGCTGTGGCCGAACGCTACCGCGGGCGAATCACGCATTATCAAGTCTGGAATGAGCCGAATATCTATCCCGAATGGGGGAACAATTTTGTAGAGCCGGCGCGCTATACGGAATTGCTGTGCCGCACTTATGCCGCGCTGAAGCGCGTTGACCCCGACATCGTGGTCGTTAATGCCGCGCTGGCTCCCACCGTGTCGCTGGATGGCTATTATGGCTTTAGTGACCTGATTTTCTTGCAGGAGATTTATGACCATGGCGGCGGCGGCTGTTTTGATGTGCTTTCGGCGCAGGGTTATGGTCTGTTCAGCGGGCCGACAGACAGGCGCCTGCGGGCGACCAGCGTCAATGTCGGCCGCCACATCTATTATCGTGATATTATGGTGCGCAATGGCGATGCGCATAAGCCCATCTGGCTCAGCGAGGCAGCGTGGAATGCGACTTTGGATGCGGAACTGCCGCCGGAGCAGATTGACGCCTTCACGAGATTTGGCAATGTCACGCAGGAACAGGCGGCGCGCTATATGCCGATATTGTATGAGCGGGCGCAGCGGGAATGGCCTTGGGTGAGTGGCATCATGTACTGGTTCTTCACCCGTAAAGACCCCTACGAAGCCGACCAGTCGTTTTATTATTTCCGCATGGTCGAGCCGGATTATCAGCCCGAAAAGCCGCGCTTCACGGCTTTGCCGGTGTATCACAGCGTGCGCGATTATATCCGCCAGCAAGAGCCGACGCTGTATCGCGGGGTTCATCAGGCGGAGACTTGGCAAATCCCCGGTGAAAAGGATGTGATTGACGATGCTTCGGCGCGTTTCGGGCAGGCGGCCCGCTTTGATTCGGGTTTGGCCTTGCGGGCGCATGGCACATCAGTTGACATTCGCTGGCGGCCCGATGAGCAGGCGGCTTGGCTGACCACGCGCTTTGATCTCTCGATGGCGCTGGCGGAGACGCGGTGGATCGAGTTGGATGTCGGTTCGGTGGTTGTCGATGAGGTGACGGTTTATGACCGCAGCCTGAATCGACTGGCGCCGCTGGCGGCGGTGGGTCTTGCGGCGGCGGCGCTGCTGCTGGGAACGGCTGCGCTGGCATTCCGAGAACGGCGGCGATGAAGCCCAAGTCGCCCTTTGTGTGGCTGGCGCTGGGGATTCTCCTGCTGGCGGCGGCGGTTCGTTTTCATCGACTTGGCGAGCAATCCCTGTGGTATGACGAAGGGGTCGCCTACGCCCATTCCCTGCGCAATTTTCACGAACTTATCCCACAGCTGCAGGCCAATGTCCATGTGCCGGCTTATTTTGCCCTGCTGGGCTTATGGGAGGATGTCGCCGGGGCATCGGAGTTTTCGCTGCGGGCGCTGTCGGCATTCTTCAGCATTTTGAGCGCGGCCTGGGTGTATGCCCTGGGCAAACGTCTGTTCCATCCGATTGCCGGGCTGGCGGCGGCGGCCTGGGTGGCATTGAATACCTTCAGCATTTATTATGCGCAGGAGACGCGCATGTATGCCATGCTGGCGGCGGTGGCGGGCGGCAGCATGTGGCTTTATGTCGGCTTGCTGCGCGGCGCGGCGCGCGGCTGGCGCGGTGTCCTTGCGCTGGGGCTGGTCAATGGCATCGGCATGTACACCCATGTGGCTTATGCGCTGGTGATGCTGGCGCAGGGGGCGATGGCTTTGCTTTGGCCGCTGAAGGGGCGGGGGCTTCAAGCTGCCTGGCGCGGGCTGCTGGCTTATATCGCCGCCGGCCTGTTCACCCTGGTTTTGTTTTTGCCTTGGCTGCCGCTTGCCATTGCCCAAGTTTCCGCCCAGCCCAATCTGGCCGAGCCAGCTTCGCCTGATCTGATTTTGCGGACGGCGCTGGGCTGGCTTGCCTTTGGCAGCACCTTTGAACTGGGCATGGGGGATATGGGTTTCGCGGTTTATTTCCTGCTGCTTGCTGGCGTCATCGTGACCCAAGCGCAAGGGCGGCCGAAGCGCGGCTGGTGGGATATGCTCTTGCCGGTGGCTTGGGTGCTGGTCTCGGCATTTGCTTATCTTCATCTGGAATTGACGACTCGCTATATGCGCTTTTTGCTGCCAGCGCAGCTTGGGTTGGCTTTGTGGCTGGGGCGGGGCGTTTGGGTCTTGTGGACGCGCCAGACGCGGCATCGCTGGCTTGGGTTGGCG
>DAOUKA010000234.1:0-1917 GCA_034421915.1 Anaerolineae bacterium | reverse complement strand
CTTCTACATCACGCGAGCGCGGAGAGGGTCTAGCGGGCTAGACTAGTGGCCACGCAGTGCTGGTGCCTACAGTCGACCCTACTCCCTTTTTCTTGTAAAGGCTCGCCCCACAATGCTTGCATTTCGACCAGTATATCTGCTGTAACGCACAGCTGTACCGGGCAGTACTCATATTTTCCAGGATGCGCGCTCGAGTAAACAAAGTCAATACTCATACTTTGCAGCCAAATAATTTTCACAGTTTACTTTACACTACCTTTGATCTGCCCTGCAGCTTTGCAGTTGCTAGGATACATGTAGTGGTTGCCCTGGCTACAAATAGGTTAATCATGGGCGGTCCTCGGCAGTACAGGATATCCCCTCAGCCGTTTACTATACCGCCCTCGGGCTCCGCCCTCGTGCAGTATAGTAAACGGCCTCGGGTATATCCTGTACCGCCTCGCCGCCCATGCATTAACCTATACGAAGCTGATTAACTTTCTTCCTTCCATTATTAATCACTCTGTTCACACGAGTATCCCACCCACCATCAGATGTAAAATCAATTCCTAAATAACAATAGCTTGATGCTTGGGGAATGGTATGCTCACCCCATGTCCAGCTACCAGGTACTTTACTCTTTGAAAATACCACTACAGCACACTTCCTTACATTTGCCTTCAGCCTCCACCGATTACAAAACTTATGGACAACATCAATAAGCTTCTGTAAATTCTCCCTTGAATCACTCATACCCACAAAGTCATCCGCAAAAAGCAAACCTCCAATGCTCTTACCATTATTAAGCTGCACTCCTAACCCTGCCTTTTCAACCTCTATTAAAAGATCATTAATAAAGACAGAAAACAATATAGGGGACAAGCTACAACCCTGTGCCACGCCCTGTTCCAAACTAAATGTATCTGACTTCTCCCCTTCTAAAAACACTGCACTCCTAGAAAACTCATACATTTGTTTAATCACCCTCCATACTTTCCCCCTAATGCCCATTTCCCATAACTTTAACCACAAGCCATCACGCCACACAGTGTCATAAGCTTTTTTTACATCTAAAAAGAATGCATATGTTACCTTACCTTCCTTTAATCTACCCTGCACAACTTCATTTAAAACATAAGCATTATCAATACAACTCCTTCCAACACGAAATCCTGCTTGCCCTTCATGCAATTTACCACCACAATCCAAATACTGGCCTAACCTGTTATTTATTACTTTACAATAAACTTTACCCACTACACTTAACAATGTAATACCCCTGTAATTACCAGGATCCTCCTTATCCCCCTTCTTAAACAAATTAACTATTAACCCCGCCCTCCACTGCTTAGGTACAGTTTCTTCATGCCAGACAACTTTAAAAAGCTGATGCAGCAGGTCCACCATTCCTCCCCCTCCATACTTCAACAACTCCCCCACTAAACCATCGCTTCCCCCAGTCTTGTTATTCTTTAATTTACGAACACACTTCTCTATCTTACGCAATTCCCCATCTAGATACTCATCTTCACACTGTACACTACTACACATACTTACTTTAGTTTCAACTTCCTCTTTCCATTCACCATCAAAATCACTATCCTCGCTCATCCTACCCAAAGTCTTATAATGCTTTTGTAAAACTTGTAACTTACCCCTGGTGCTACTGACCGATACCCCCTTATCACTTCTAAGGGATCCTATTGCCTTCTTCTTACCCTTTGTCCTTCTACCAACAAAAGCCCAAAATTCTTTCCTACTTCCCTCATAATCTGTATTTACCTTCTCTACAACCTCATTCCAAATATCTATTTTCTTCTTCCTAATCAAATCTTTCACCTCCTTCCGCAGCTTACAATAATCTTCCCATGCATCTACATTACCATCTAACATGCTCTTATACAATTGCCTCCTTGAATTAATTTTATCCTTTACTTC
>DAOUKA010000233.1:0-4899 GCA_034421915.1 Anaerolineae bacterium | reverse complement strand
CGCTCGGCAATCTCCTCCACTTTACGCGCCAGGATCCTATCCAGCACGGTGTCCGTGATAACAAATTGCCCGCTCATCATACCAGACTTTGACTGAACTCGATAAGTCGGTCGAGCTTGGCAGCCGCCCGGCCACTGTCGATGGCATCCTGCGCCAGAGCAATGCCAGCAGCCATCGAGCCAACTCTGCCAGCCGCCATAATCGCCGCGCCCGCATTCAGCAGAACAATATCCCGTTTCGCGCCGGTCAGTTCTCCACTTAGAACCCCGCGCAGAATAGCGGCGTTGGTCGGCGCATCCCCCCCCTTGAGTTCACTGATGCTGGCGGCAGCAAAACCGAGTTCCGCCGGGTCAAGCTGAAAAGTCCCAATCGCGCCGTCTTCTTTCAAATAACTGACGCGATTGGGTCCCGTCACCGTCAACTCGTCCAAACCGCCATATCCGTTGACCACCATGGCCGATCGGCTTCCCAGCGCTTTCAGGACATGCGCCAGCAGGTCGGTCAAATCGGCAGCGAAAACGCCCATCAACTGCCGTTGAGCGCCCGCCGGGTTGGTTAAGGGCCCCAGGATATTGAAAATCGTCCGTACCCCCATCTGACGGCGGGGGCCAATCGCATGTCTCATTGCCGGGTGCAGCTTGACAGCAAAGAGGAATCCGATGCCAACCTCATCGACGCATCTGCCGACTTGAGCCGAACTCAAATCCAGATTGACCCCCAGTTCACCCAATACATCCGCGCTGCCACATTGGCTGGTCGCCGCCCGATTGCCATGTTTCGCCACCGGTATCCCCGCCCCGGCCGCGACAAATGCAACTGTTGTGCTGATATTGAAAGTCCCCGATTTGTCGCCGCCCGTCCCGCAGGTATCCAGCAAATCGACATCCAATGTCGTTGGCACTTGGCTGGCGGCAGACCGCATCGCCCGCGCACTGCCGGTGATTTCGTCAGTCGTTTCACCCTTCATACGCAAAGCCATCAAATACGCGCCAATCTGCGCCTCCGTGGCCGCGCCAGTCATCATCTGCCTCATCACCGCTTCGGCTTCCACAGCCTGAAGGTGACCGTAACGACTTAGCACATCTATTGCCCTTTGTATGTCCATCATCATCTATACTCCCGTCGGCATCGGTTCATAATCCAAAAAGTTTTGCAGTATCTGCATGCCATACCCCGTCAAGATGCTCTCCGGATGAAACTGGAGTCCAATGACCGGATGCTGCTTGTGACGGAAAGCCATAATCTCGCCGGATGCCGTCCGCGCCGTGATGAGCAGAGATTCGGGCAAGGTGGCTTCTTCAACGATAAGGCTGTGATAGCGGGTCGCCTCAAACGGGTTGGGTATATCGGCAAAAATGGTGTCGCCGCCATGATAAATCATACTGGTTTTGCCGTGCATCAATTCCGGCGCATGAATCACTTTGCCCCCATAAGCCTCGCCTATCGACTGATGCCCCAGGCAAATGCCCAGCAGTGGAATTTCCGCACCCAACTGACGGATGAGCTCCAAAGAAATCCCGGCGTCACAGGGGAATCCAGGTCCTGGCGAGATGACAATGCGCTCTGGCTGGAGCGCACGAATGCCCTCGACAGTTATTTTGTCATGGCGATAAACGGACAACTCCGCGCCCAGTTCACCCAATTCCTGCACAATGTTGTAGGTAAAACTGTCATAATTATCTATCACGAGAATCATGGCTCTGCCTCTGCTTTCAGCTATCGTTTCTGACTTCCTATCCCGGCAATGCTACATCAGTCCTCTTTCAGCATACTTCACCGCCTCGAACACGGCTTGAGCTTTGTTAATCGTCTCAAAGTATTCTTCGGTCGGGTCACTGTCGGCGACAATGCCCCCGCCCGCCTGTACGCTGATAACGCCATTTTGCATCAGCAGCGAACGTATGGTGATGCACATATCCATTGAGCCATCAAAGCTGAAGTAGCCGACCGCCCCGCCATAGGGCCCGCGGCGCGTGCCCTCCAATTCCTCAATGATTTCCATCGCCCGAACTTTCGGCGCGCCGCTCAAGGTACCAGCCGGGAATGTCGCCCGCAGCAAATCAAAGGCATCCATGCCCTTGCGCAGCCTGCCCTCGACTTGGCTGACGATGTGCATGACATGCGAGTAACGTTCGATATACATCATCTTCTTGACTTTCACCGTGCCATAATCACAAACTCGCCCTAAATCATTGCGTCCAAGGTCAACCAGCATGACATGCTCGGCGCGTTCTTTCGGGTCATTGAGCAGTTCTTCTTCCAGCGCCAAATCTTCCTTTTCGGTCGCGCCTCGTCTGCGGGTGCCAGCAAGCGGACGATTGTAAGCGATGCCATCTTCAAGCCGGACGAGCATTTCGGGCGATGCGCCGACCAAAGTCAAGGCTTCGCTAAATTCCAGCAAGAACATATAGGGCGATGGATTGGTCGCCCGCAAGGCGCGGTAGATTTCGAGGGGCGCCGCCTGGGTCTGGCGGCTGAAACGCTGCGCCAGCACAATCTGAAAGGCATCTCCGTTGCGGATATACGCTTTCGCCTGTCGAACGCGGTCTTCATGGACGGACTGCTCAACATTGGACTGCGGAGCTTCATAGCTGCCACGGCTCGGCGGTGAATAAGACGGATGCGGCAGCGGCTTGCCCAAAGCAGCCACAATCCCGTCAATGCTTTGGATGGCGCGGTCATAGGCGGCATCAGAACCATCGTCCTTCCTGTGGGCATTCACCAGCACAATCAGCTGGTGCTTGGCATGGTCAAAAATCACCAGCGTATCCGGCAGCATAAACGCGGTTGTCGGCACTTGCAGGTCATCGCTGGCTGTCGCTGGCAGCCGCTCGAAATAACGCACAATATCGTAAGCCATATACCCAACCGCCCCGCCCACAAAGCGCGGCAAGCCTTCCAGCGCGACCGGATTGACAGTCTGAAAATGACGTTTGACGATATGCAGCGGGTCCTGCCCTTCGGGTATGGCGTATTTCGTCTCCTGTCCATCGCGCTTCATACTGACGATGTTATCCTTGACGCTGATGACCCCTTTGGGATTGACGCCGATAAAGGAATAGCGTCCCACCTGTTCGCCGCCTTCAACGCTTTCAAGCAGAAACGCGGGTTTTCCCGCTTGCTTGAGTTTCATATAAACCGACACTGGTGTTTCAAGGTCAGCCAACAGGGTGCGATAGACAGGCACGTGGTCGCCCTGTTCAAAATGATGATACATGTCCTCGCGGGACGGTCTGATGTCTGTACGTTCTTCCTGAATTGCAATCGCCATGTCGAACCTCCATACAATCAAAAAAACCCAAAACATCCATTCAAGGACGAGATGGGTTTCCCGCGGTGCCACCTTGATTACCTGCTGTCGGCAGGTCACTCGGCGGATACAGACACACAGCCAATATCCTGCGCCATGATAACGGAGCGCTCGCCGTCACAAGCTAGTCGGCTTCCCTTTCACCTGTGCAACTCCTCGGCCCATTCCACATCGCTGTATGTATCGCCTTCGCAGCAGCCAGCGACTCTCTGAACATCAGGTCAATGTGTACTATTCCGGTTCATAGTCTTTATGGCATATTCAATTTGTGTTCATATCATAACGCGACTTTGGTATTGTGTCAAGCGCTTTCTTGAGGATAAAATTTCTGGTATACTGTGACCGAATATGTGTTCTATTTCTGATGACCCATCCGCTTAACGTCAGGAGCCAGACTTGAGCCTGAGCAACCGAGAAATTGCCGACATTTTTGAGCGTTGCGCCGATATGCTTCAGATTCGGGGGGATAATATCCACCGTGTTTTATCATATCGCCGCGCGGCGGAAACCATCCGCGCCCTGCCCCGAGACCTGCGCGTGATTTCCAAAGAAGGCCGCCTGACCCGACTGCCCCATATCGGAAAGACCATCGCGGCCAAGATTGATGAAATGCTTGATACCGGCGAACTCGACTTTTACAATCGCCTCAAAGTCGAGATTCCCGAAGGCCTGGTCGATATGATGCACATCAATGGCGTCGGGCCCAAAAAAGCGAAACTCTTTTGGCAACGGCTCAACATCACTTCGGTGAACGGCCTGCAGCAAGCTGCTGAGGAAAACAAACTGGCCGCTTTGTCGGGTATGGGCAAAAAAAGCCAGCAAAAAATACTGGACGGCATCGCGGCATTGTCGCGTCAAACAGGGCGCACGCCCATTGGCGCGGCGCTGCCGGCAGCCCGCCGCATCCTTGATTTGCTGCTGGAACTGCCCGAAGCCCTCGAAGGCGAGATAGCTGGCAGCATTCGCCGCGGGCGCGAAACCATCGGGGATGTGGATATTCTGATCGCCAGCGATAATGCCGCTCCGATTATGGAGACATTCGTCAATATGGAAAATGTCGCCCGTGTGCTGGGTCATGGCCCCACCAAAAGCTCAGTTGAACTCTTGTCTGGTCTACAGGTGGATGTGCGCGTATTGGAAAAAGCCCGTTGGGGGACGGCGCTCAATTATTTCACGGGCAGCCAAGCGCATAACGTCAAAATGCGCCAGATTGCCCTGGAGCGCGGGCTTAGCCTTAATGAACACGCTTTAAGCCCGGTGGATGACAGCAAGACCATCATGGACTCTGCCGAAAAAATCCTCTGTGACACCGAAGAAAAAGTCTATCAAACGCTCGGCTTGCCATTCGTCCCGCCCGAGCTGCGGGAAGACAGCGGCGAAATCGAAGCAGCCAAGGCCAACAGACTCCCGACACTAATCACCCGCAAAGACATCATTGCCGATTTGCACCTGCATACCACAGACAGCGATGGCAAACTTACCATCCGCGAAATGGCAGCGGCTTGTCAGGCGCGCGGGCATCAATATATGGTCATCACCGATCATTCACGCAGTCTCGGCATCGCCAACGGGCTTTCGACCGAACGGCT
>DAOUKA010000232.1:0-4804 GCA_034421915.1 Anaerolineae bacterium | reverse complement strand
CCGCTGATGATTGCCAGCAAGCCCACCAGCGACCCCACTGAAATATCAATGTTGCCGGTGACAATGACCATCGTCATGCCCAGCGCTGCCACCGCGATATAGGCGTTTCCCTGCAAGATGTCGGAGATGTTGCGCTCTTGCAAAAAGCGCGGATTGGCGATGCCGATGACAAATATCAGCAGCAGCAGACCGAAGAGGATGACACTTTCCTGATTGCCGAAGATGCGTTTAATCCGAAAGCGGGCTTCGACAGCGCCGCGCGGAATCAGGATTTGCAGGATGCTCAAAACACCACAGACAAGCATTATCCAGAAGGCGCTGCCCATGCTGCCAAGATAACTGGCCTCGTCTGCCGCATAATCCCTGAAGAAGTTGATGTAATACACTATCACCAGCAGACCGGTGACACTCATCATTGCTGCGGCGGCGCGACCCGCTTGAGGCATGATGATATTCCACAAGCCAAGCAGGAAAATCCCAGTCCCAGCCAGCGGGATGACTTCTACGCCAGTTTTGAAAATACCCAGTTCGTTGGAGCGCTTGCTTTCGGTGACGACCGCGACTGTGGAGGGACCCCGTTCGGGCTGCATGACAAATGGCAGGAACAGATAAGCGCCGATGATGGCCCATGCCAAAGCGATGCCAATGAAATCAAGCGGACGGCGGCGGAACGGCAGCGCTTTCTCTTTGCCCCTCATAAAGCTGCCTCCTGTTTCTTGTGAGTTACTTCGCTCATCATGGCGGCAACGAGAATTTCCTGTGTCGCTTCCTCCCGCGTGAATTCAGCGACCAGATGCCCCTCGCGCATCACCAAAATCCTATCGCTCATACCGAGGATTTCTGGTAGCTCGCTGGAAATCATAAGGATTGCCAGACCTTCTTCGGCAACTAATTGGCTCATCAGGCGGTGAATCTCGAATTTGGCGCCGACATCCACGCCTCGCGTCGGCTCGTCCATAATCAGCAGCCTGGGGCTGCTTGCCAGCCATTTACTGACGACAACCTTTTGTTGATTGCCGCCAGAGAGCTTGTTGACAATTTGCTCTGAGCCTGTTGTGCGGATGCTGAGTTGATCAATCGCCTGCTCTGCCAACTGCCGTTCTTGGGTGCGGTTGATAAAGGTATTTTGCGAGACCAAATCGAGCACCGCCATACTGGTATTTTCGCGGAGGGTCATTTCTTTGACCAATCCTTGATGCCCGCGGTCTTCGGGGACATAGCCAATGCCATATTTTACCGCTTGGGATGGGCGCTGAATCTCGACTGGCTTGCCATCCAGGGTAATCGTGCCGGATTCAGCCGGCAAGACGCCAAAAATCACCTGCGCCGTCTCACTCCGTCCCGAACCGACCAAGCCTGCCAGCCCGACAATCTCGCCAGTACGAACCTTAAACGAAATATCCCGGGTCAGGGGCGGGCGATTGAGATGGCGCACTTCCAGCACGACCTCGCCTATGTCGGCATCTTGCTTGGGAAAGAGCTTGTCGATGGTGCGCCCGACCATCATGCTGATAAGCTGCGATTCGGTGGTGTCTTTGACGGCTTGTGTGCCGATATATTCGCCATCTCGCAGCACCGTCACCCTGTCCGCCAGTTCAAAGACCTCATTGAGGCGGTGGCTGATATAGATGATGCTGACGCCACGTTCCCGCAGCAGATGCACCATGCTGAACAGCTGCTCGACATCCTCGACGCTCAGGGCAGCTGTGGGTTCATCCATAATCAAAATCTGCGCATCCAGGGACAGCGCTTTGGCGATTTCGACTCGCTGCCGATTGCCGACATTGAGCGTGCCAACTTTGGCCTGCACATCCAGGTTGTGGATATTCAATTCCGCCAAGAGGTCTTCTGCCTGCGCTTCCATGCTTTCCCAATCAATCGTCCGAAAGAAGCCGCGATTTTTGGTGGGGGCATGACCCATGAAGATATTTTCAGCAACGGATAATTCCGGATACAAGCCAAGCTCCTGATAGATGGTCGCAATGCCAGCCTGTTGTGCTTCGCGGGGGTTGGTGAAATGGACTGGCTTGCCATCCAACACGATCTCGCCGGTATCAGGCGGATACACGCCGGACACAATTTTAATCAATGTCGATTTTCCGGCGCCGTTCTCACCCAGCAGGGCATGGACTTCGCCGCGGCGCACATCGAATTGGGCGTCCTTGAGAGCATGGACGCCGGGAAAGTATTTATTGATACCGCCAAGTTGCAGCAAGGTCTCGGTCATCGAAGTTTCCTGGTCAATAGCAAGCTCCTAATCCAGCAAAGCGCAAAAACGGGCGTAATTATCGTCCCAGGCTTCAGTGTTTTGCGGCTCGTAGCGGATGACACCCATCGACTCGCTCAGCATAGCGCGAGCTTCGGCAACATCCCTCAACTCACCGATTGAAATTAACTGCACAATGGCGTTGCCGATAGCGGTTGCCTCGGCAGGGCCGGCGATAACCGTTCGTCCGATGGCATTGGCGGTCATCTGGTTGAGTAGGGCGTTCTTCGAGCCGCCGCCGATGATATGCAGCTTGTCCACCCGCTGACCGGATACCTCAATCAGCTGCTCCAGCACATAGCGATATTTATATGCCAGGCTGGCATAAACCGCCGCCATCAGTTGGGCATCGTTTTCTGGGATTGCCTGTCCGCTTTGACGGCAGTAATCAGCAACTCGCGCTGGCATATCCCCCAGTGCCAGGAAGGATGAATCATCGGGTTCGATAAACGCCCTGAAGGGGTCTGCCGCGCTCACCATTGCCGTCAACTGCTCAAAACTGTAATCAGTCCCGGATGCTTTCCAGGCCGCCCGACATTGGTCGGCTATCCACAACCCCATGATGTTCTTCAGCAGGCGGTAGGTGTTTTCATACCCGCCTTCATTGGTGACATTGGCAGCATAAGCCGCATCGGTGATAACCGCTTCTTTTAGCTCCAGCCCCAGCAAGCTCCAGGTGCCGCTGCTCAAATAGGCATAATTCGCGGTTGTGGCCGGGACGGCGACCACCGCGCTGCCGGTATCGTGACAAGCGGGGGCAATCACATCAATGCCCTGATAGCTGCCGATTTTTGTACCCGGCGGAACAATCGGCGTCAGGATGTTGCTGGGGATGCCGACCGCCTCCATGATGTCCCGATCCCAATCCTGCTGATGCGGGTTATAAAGCTGCAGTGTCGTGGCTTCCGTAAATTCGCAGATCTTGGAACCCGTCAGCCAGTAATTGAACAAATCGGCAATCGTCAGGAGGGTTTCGGCATAATCCAGCAGGGGACTGCCGTCACGGATGAGGGACGCCAGTTGAAAAAGCCCGTTAAGCTGCATGAATTGAATGCCAGTACGCTCGAAAATTTCGCGGCGGGACATGCGCTCAAATGTCCAGTCCATGACGCCATCCGTGCGCGGGTCACGATAATGAATCGGATTCGCTAGCAATTCGCCTTTGCTGTCCAACAAAGCATAATCGACCCCCCAACTGTCAACGCCAATAGATGCCGCTTGGTCTACTTTGGCGATGCCGAGCGTGATTTCGTGCCACAAGCGCAAAACATCCCAGTACAGCTTGTGCCGGGTTTGTACCGGAATGTTGGGAAAGCGATGTATTTCCTCTAGTTGGAGAGCGTGACCATCATAGGCAAGATCCATCACCCGTCCCGATGATGCGCCAAGGTCAACTGCAATCACATGAAGTTGGCTCATAAACAATCTCGTAGTCGGTTGATGAAGTTGACAACCGCCACCGATGATTTCAATAAGGACTTGAATGTCGTTCAGGATATTGCAGCTAGTTGCAGGCCAACAACATCAAACATCGACAATTATAACTTCAAATCAGCGTTTTGCCAGTTTTTGCAGGCGGCTCTACAACCCCCGCGCCTGTTCAAGCTGCCGAATCAGGTCGATATTGAAATCTTCCAGCGTGGTGATATGCGCATCCGCCAGCGACAGCATCTCATCCGAAAGCGGAAAATCGGGACTGGGCGCAGCAACCGCGAGCATGCCGGCTGCTTTCAAGGAACGCAAGCCATTGGACGAATCCTCAATGCCGACTGCTGCCGCTGGGCTGACGCCCAACTGCTTCATCGCCGCTAGGTAAATATCCGGCGCGGGTTTGCCCTTGGGAATCGTGTCTCCATAGATAATGACCTCAAAAATTTGATCCAAGCCCGTGATGCGTAGCACTGCCTTGATGATGTCTGTCGGTGAGCCTGATGCCAAGCCCACAGCGAAGTGTTCCTTCATGTGCTTGACCGATTCAACCGCGCCGGGTCGAGTTGGCATACGCGCTTCATAATGGGCGATCACCCGTTGCTTCATCTCGGCGATAATGTCCTCAACCGCTTCATCCAGCAGCAGTTTTTCTTGCATCACCTGCGCCCAGCCGATGGTGCTGCGTCCCATTGCCAGCCGCTGGAACTCATCTGTCCATGTTTTGCCGCGCTCCTGTGCAAATTCGCCCCGTGATTTTCCCCAATAAACCTCGCTATCGACCAACACCCCGTCCATATCAAAAATCACCGCTTGAATGGGCATGCCTACTTCCTTGCTGATGCTTGTTTCAATTCAGGACTGTCAAGCTGCTCTGGCTTGCGGCAGATAAGACAGCTGTCTCAGCTTTCCTCATACCGACTGATCTGCTGGCGGGTCTACCACACCAATCGTCAGCAGGATATTGGCATAGACGCGCTGTTCACCAGTCGCAATCACCAGACAGCAATCATCCTTTTTAGCTTCGGCATAAAAGGCAAAGCGCTCCAGCGACTTTAGCTGGATGTCAGCGCCCAGCAGTTGACGAAAATCCTGATAAATGCTGGGTTC
>DAOUKA010000231.1:0-1644 GCA_034421915.1 Anaerolineae bacterium | reverse complement strand
GTGATCTTCAAGGGCGGCGGCGATGCCGAATCGGCTGCCCGCGCCGTGCTGGAGACGGGCGAAGCCGATTATGCCTGGAACTTGCAGATCTCACCGGCTGTTTTGGGCGGTATGGAAGCGGCCGGACATGGCCAAGTGGCGATTGCCTACGGTCAAAGCATTGAGCGTATTCACATCAATTTCACTGACCCCAGCCCCGACAATCCCAATCGTTCAGTTTGGATGGAAGATGGCGCCAATGCGCACCCCTTCCTGACCAACAAGACCATTCGCCAGGCGATGTCGATGGCGATTGACCGCAACATCATTGCCGAACAGCTTTATGGCGCAGCCGGCCGCGCCAGTTGCAACCTGATCAATGGGCCTTCTTATAACGCCTCTCCCAACAACACCTGTGACCAGGATATTGAGGCCGCCAATGCCCTGCTGGATGAAGCCGGCATCATCGATACGGATGGCGATGGCGTCCGCGAATACGAGGGGATTCCTCTGCGCGTCCTCTATCAGACATCCACCAATGCCGTCCGTCAAAGCACCCAGGCATTGATTAAACAGTGGTGGGGTGACATCGGCATTGATACCGAACTGCGCAACATCAGCGCCTCGGTCTTCTTTGGCGGCGACCCGGCCAGCCCGGATACCTTCCACAAATTCTATGCCGATGTGCAGATGTACACCAGCGGTTCATCCAGCACCGATATGGAAGGGATGATGCAGGACTATCGCTGTGGCGAATGGCCGTCCCCGGACAATGACTGGCGAGGCTCTAACATCCCGCGCTGGTGCAACGCAGAATATGATGATCTGTATTACGAATATGCCGAAACGGGCGGCCTGGAAGCCCGGGCGGCGCTGGTCATCCAGATGAACGACATCATCGTCCAGGACTATTCACAGCTTCCGCTTGTCCACCGCTCCTCGGCGACATCGGCATACGCCAACAGCCTGGGTGGCATTGTCATCAATGGCTGGGATTCGGAAATGTGGAATATCGAAGACTGGTATCGCATGGAGTAACCGACTCGTAGCGTGATTTTTTCGTGGGCGGGGCATCCTTGACCGAGGGCGCCTCTTCCCAGCATTTGTCAACCTGTAGCATAGGAAGGAAACGATATGCGTCTCAAACTTGCTCTCTTGGTGATTGTGCTGGTATTAAGCAGTCTGCTTGGCGGTTTTGCGCTGGCGCAGGACACCAACGAAGTGACGATTCTGTATTGGCAAGCGCCTTCGATATTGAATCCGTATCTATCGGGCGGCACGAAAGACTTCGATGCTGCAACGCTGATTCTCGAACCTTTGGCAAGTATCGCTCCTGATGGCACCTTGGTGCCGGACTTGGCTGAATCTATCCCAACGCTGGAAAACGGGGGTGTCTCGGAAGATTTGATGACCATCACCTGGAAGGTTAAAGCGGGTGTTACCTGGTCGGATGGCAGCCCCCTGACACTGGAGGACTTCCTCTTTACCTGGCAATACTGCACCCACGAAGAGGGCGGATGTTCGTCCACGCAATTTTTTGAAGATGTGGTCAATATGGAGGATATTGGCGACAATCAACTGAAAATTACCTTTGGCGTCGCCAAGCCTTATCCTTACAACCCCTTCGTCTCGCAATCGTCAGTGGTGTTGAATTCACAGCAATTT
>DAOUKA010000230.1:0-2951 GCA_034421915.1 Anaerolineae bacterium | reverse complement strand
ATCAAGGAAGAAAGCACACGCCGTCTAGCGCTTGAAAACGGAGACGCCCACTGGATCCAGGTCGGTAGCCCGGAGACGCTGGACGCGCTTAGCGACAACCCAGCTTTCACGGTCAACACCGATCCAACGCTTAACCAGCTTTACTTCGCAATGAATACCCGGCATCCGATCCTCCAGGATGCGCGTGTACGTAAGGCCTTGTCACTGGTCTACGACTTCGAAGGCCATGTAGAGTTGGCGCGCAATGGCTATGCGGCGATCGCGCGGGGCGTGCTCCCGCCGGGCATTGTCTGCTTTGACCCATCGGTGCCGGAGTCTTCGATGGACGTCGAGCAGGCAAAGGCCCTGATGGCGGAGGCCGGTTACACTGATGGTGGCTTCGAATTGACCATGGCATATCAGGGTACATCCCCAGAAGAAACCGCGGCGATGCAAATCATGCAGGCTGGCGCGGCGCAGCTGGGCATCACGATCCGTCCCATGGCGATTGAATGGCCTGCCAAAGTCCAGGCTTACTCTTCCCAGGAAACCGCTCCCGATGTCGGTACGGTTTGGATGTTCCCCTCACTGCCCGATCCGGATCAGTTCTTCGGTAGACTGGGCGCGTCTGACCAGGCTGGCGGCGGCGGCGTCAACTTCTCCTGGTATAGCAATCCGGATAACGATGCGCTGGTTGCGGCGGGCAAAGTCGAACTGGATCCTGAAGCGCGTTGCGAGATTTACAAGCAGGCTCAGGAGATATGGGATGCAGAAACGCCTTATGTCAATGTTGTTGTGGGGATGGCGCTTTCGGCATCACACGCCAACGTCAAGGGCTATCAATGGTCACCTCCACATAGCTACACACAGAATGTGTATCAGATATACTTTGACGATATGTAGGCTCGATATCGTTGCAAACGGGGCGAGTGGAGTTATCAATTCAACTCGCCCCAACTGTGAGGTGACCAACCTTGGGTAATTATGTACTTCGCCGACTGTATCAGGCCTTGTGGGTCCTGATAGCCGTGACGTTTGTTACATTCTTCATTTCAAACCTGTTGCCTGGTGATCCGGCTCTTTCGAGGGCTGGGCAATTCGCCACAAAAGAACAGGTCGTAGCGACGCGCATACGACTCGGGCTCGATCAGCCATTGCATATTCAATACCTTAAATATATGCAGCGACTCCTGTCCGGAGATCTGGGGTTGTCGATCACATCGCGGCAACCTGTCTTGAAGGAGCTTAGAGATTTTTTCCCAGCAACACTCGAACTGACGATTGCTGCCTTCTGTTTCACACTCACGATAGGGGTCCCACTTGGCATCCTTGCCGGTTCGACCAAATCACGTTGGCTCAAATCATCAATCATCATGTCCTCCTTAGTTGGAGTGGGGATCCCGGTATTTTGGGCAGGACTTGTCTTCCAGTTAGTCTTTGCCGGTCGATTAGATCTATTACCTTTATCAGGACGTTTGAGTTTGACCGTCCCGCCTCCTCCTAGTGTGACCAATATGTATCTCATTGACTCAATTCTAGCCGGACAATGGGGTACATTTGGAGATGCGCTCGCACATATCATCTTGCCAGCTTTCACGCTGAGTCTCGGACAGATTGGTGCCATGGCACGAACGACGAACTCATCGATTGCGAGTGTGTTTCACCGCGATTATGTGCGAACGGCGCATGCCAAGGGGCTTTCCGAAAGGAAGGTCTTATGGTTTCACGTGTTGCGGAATGCCCTTTTGCCGGTAGTCACCGTTTTAGGTCTCTATGTAGGGTTTATGTTGAATGGGGCACTGCTTATCGAGATCATCTATTCTTGGGGAGGGCTGGGCACTTACACTTGGATCGGCATTTTCCGTAATGATATTACTGTGATTATGGGAGTGACGCTCACGGCAAGCATGACGTTCATGCTTGTTAATCTCATCATTGACCTAACCTATCCGTTTCTTGATCCCCGAATCCAATATGGATGATATTTAGGCTAGCGACCTTATGAGTAGAGAAATTGAATCCGCTGCCAGTTGGTCATATCCCGCTCTGGACGAAGACATCGGTGTCTGGCGAAAGTTCAAACAGAGCCGTTTTGCCTTTGCTGTTCGTCATAATCCGCTGTCGATTCTCGGCTTGCTTATCCTGGTTCTTTTGATGCTGATAGTGTTGGTGCCAGAATGGTTTACATCGCACAGCGCCACCCTCCTGAATCTGAGAACCAAGTTCATAAGCCCATCTGCCGAATACCTCTTTGGCACCGATCACATGGGAATCGATATTTTCACGCGGGTGGTTTATGGTGCACGGACAACCATTTGGGTAGTCTTTGTTGTACTGAGTATCGCCACGAGTCTAGGCTTCGTTGTTGGCTCGCTGGCAGCATACTTGGGCGGTCGGGTTGATAGTATTCTGATGCGCATGACAGATGTCTGGATGGCGTTTCCGTCGCTTGTGCTTGCTATAGCCCTCAATGCAGCTCTCGGGCGCGGGTTGTTTCAGACAATGATAGCAGTTGGCTTTTCCTGGTGGCCTTCGTATGCACGGCTGGTTCGCGCGCAAGTTTTGAGTGCCAAGAATGAGGAATATGTCCTGGCGGCGAGAGCGCTTGGCGCGAGCCATTTTCGGATTGTCGTGCGGCACATAATCCGAAACGCATTTGACCCAGTTATCGTGAACATAACGATTGATGTTGGCTTTGTTGCGCTCGCCACCGCCGGACTAAGCTTTCTCGGATTGGGTATCGAGCCGCCGACGCCGGAATGGGGACGCATGGTGGCTGAGGGACGCGACTACCTGCTCGACCAGTGGTGGGCTTCTACCTTCCCCGGTCTGGCACTGTTTATGTTCGTGGTCGGCTTCAATCTGCTCGGTGAGCTCGTGAGAGATTGGCTCGACCCCAGTAATGTTGGGCGAAAGTAATCAGGAGGAAACTACTATATCTCTATCATTCATAACATTTCATTAAGTCGTTT
>DAOUKA010000229.1:0-2939 GCA_034421915.1 Anaerolineae bacterium | reverse complement strand
GCGCGTCTGGGGTGAGGATGAGTTTTTGCTGATTGACTTCGGCGCCTGTTATCAGGATTATCCGGCTGATATTACCCGCACCTTTTGCGCGGGCGAACCCACTGAACAGATGCGAGCGATGTATGCTGCGGTTTATGATGCCAACCGCGCCGCCCGCGAGTTTGCCCGTCCAGGCGTGACCTGCGCGGCGGTCGACCGCGCTGCCCGCCAGGTGATTGAAGCGGCTGGGTTCGGGGATTATTTTATTCATCGTCTGGGGCATGGACTCGGATTGAGCGTGCATGAATTGCCCAATATCGTCGCCGGCAATGAGCAGGTTTTGGAAGCGGGGATGGTCTTTACGATTGAGCCCGGGGTCTACATTCCGCAAGTGGGGGGTGTGCGGATAGAGGACAATGTGCTGGTCACTGACGATGGGCTGGATGTGCTGACATCATTTCCGCGCGAACTCCATCCAGGGTTTTAGCCAGTGTGGGCCTGGTGCGGTTGGCCCCAAGGGATGTTAGATGAATTATCAGCGAATGACACCCGAAAATGTATCTAGGATCGAAACGGTCGGCCTGGTGCAATTTGGCTGGATTGCCGGGGTGTTATGGTCACCGCGGGGGGATATGCTGGCGATTTGCGGCGGCGATGGCATCGCGCTGTATGTCCATGCCTTCGGCGGGTCACCGACTTATCGGCTAAGCGACCACAGCGGCCCAGTCAAAGGCATCGCCTTTAGCCCCGACAGCCGCCTGCTGGCGTCGGGCAGCGCCGATACGACAGTGAAGCTGTGGTTGTTGGAAAACCGGCAGATTCGGGAACATCTCACGCTGAGCGGTCACTTGAGTTCGGTCGAGGCGGTGGCTTTCAGCCCGAGCGGCGCGATGCTGGCGACCGCCGGCGCAGACCATGCCCTGCGGCTCTGGGACACCGAAATCGGGATTCAGCGGGCGGCGCTGGCGGCGCATTCGGACGAGGTCACGGCGGTGGCTTTTGACGGGGCGGGGCAGTTCATCCTGTCCGCCAGCCGCGACGGGAGCATTCGGCGCTGGGATTTGGGAGCGGCAGCCAGAAGCGCTGTCGTCGGACGGCATGATGATTGGGTGCGCCAGATTGCTGTCCATCCGGGCGGGTCATTGCTGGCATCGGCGGGCAAAGACATGACCATTCGCCTCTGGGACATTCACCAGGCCCAGCCAAGCCGCATTTTGCCGGGTCATTTTGGCGGCGTGGATGCGCTGGCATTCTCGCCAGATGGCAGGTTGCTGGCAACGGGCGGACGCGATAACAAAATTCGGATTTGGGATGTGGCAAGCTGTCGGGAATTGGTGAAGTTGAGCGGTCACAGTCGGCCGGTGCTGTCGCTGAGCTTTCATCCAGCGGGCTCGATGCTGGCATCGGGCAGCGGCGACAACCGCGTCAAGCTCTGGGCAGTAGGGGAATAACGAGGAGAAAGCGATATGGAAAAAGCAAAAACGACATGGCATCAGGTTCGGCGGCGTCATATTGCGCAGATGCGCCTGACCTGTGAGATCCTGGGTCATATTCTGAGCCGGGTTTCGGAAGCGCAGGCACATGAATGGCGGGATGGAGCAGAGGGATGGTCGATTGTCGAGATTGTCTGTCATCTGCGGGATTTCGATGAAATTTTTGGGAATTATATATCTAAATAGACATATTCGTACCGTCAACGAGCAAGCGGAGTGTTCTCCGTCTGACAGCCCTCTTGCAAGAGACGTTCCCCCGCCTCTTTGATATTCAACGCAGCATTGTGGTCGCGGTCTCGTGTCATTCCACAATGCGTACAGTGATACACCCTTTCGCGTAAGGGCATCTCCTCTTTGATGGCGCCACAGCCACTGCAACGCTGACTGCTCGGATAAAATCTGCCTGCCTTCACCAAACGCTTGCCACGCTTACAAGCCACCCACTCTAGCTTCAACAGAAACGAACGATGCGACAGGTCGCTTATCTTAGGACCCCACAGACGCTTCATACCCGACAAGTTCAAATCCTCAAAGCACAAGACGTCGTGGGCATCGCAAAGCGCGTGCGCCAGCTTCCACTGAAAATCCGCCCGCTTATGGCTGATGGACGCATACGTCCTTCCGAGTGCCAATCGCGCACGATAACAGTTCTTGCTGCCCTTCGCCTTGCGACTGAGTTGGCGATGACATTGCTGTATCTGCCCGCGTACCCGCTTAAAGAATAAGGGACTGGCTGTGGCTTGTCCTGTATGGTCAGTCAGGTATCGTTTGAGACCGAAGTCAAAGCCCTCGATTTCATTCGTCAACGACTTGACTTGAGATAGTGATACCTTCACCAGAAAGGATAACCATAGTTTGCCATTGGGTGTCCGCTTAATCGTCAGGGTTGGCTTAGCCGATGCAGGCAAAGGACGCGATAGATAGAAGGAATAGATCTGCTTGCCGATACGAATGCGCTGATACTTGCCTTTCACACAATCCAGCAGTTCCCAATTATTACCATAGACTTCAAAGGACTTGTACTTCTTGACCTTGCGAAAGCGTGGCAGCCGCGATAATCCCTTGAAATAGCGCTGATAGGCAGTATCCAGTCGCTTGACAATGAATGCTATGGCATGGGAACTCAGTTGATGCCAGTGCGCGTATCTGGCACAAGCCCGTCTGAGCTTGCGCAAATGGGATGTGAGCCGACTGGGCTGGATCGTGTTGCCTGTAAGTTGATAGAATCTGCGTTGCAATGCGATAGCATGATTCCATACCAAGCCTGCGATATCTATCTTACGGTTCAGGTACTTATTGCGCCTGTGTTGCACAAGCTGATACTTATAACGGCATAAGATCATGTTCACATCCACCAATATACTTGCTCTACGCTGTGCCTATCAAGATATATCATTCCCAAAAACTTTAACAATTTGTAAAATCTGCCCCCCTGTCAATCCGACAGGAATTCGATGCGGGTATCGC
>DAOUKA010000228.1:0-2853 GCA_034421915.1 Anaerolineae bacterium | reverse complement strand
AAGATGGTCATAGGATTTGCCTTGCTGTGCTATACTCCAGATATAAATGATCTGCATGGAATGCGCGCGATGGCGATTGACTACATTATCGAATACGACTGCATCCCCAAACAGCAGTTTTCCGCCGCCGGCATTCTGGAGCGCATCAAGGAAAAAGAACGCGCCCAAGAGGTCATTCAATGGTTCCGTGCAGCGGGAGATACGCGCCCGCCAGCGCAAATGGGCTTTGAGTTCAGTCGCAGCACGCCCGACGAAAAGGGGGAAAAACAGGTCATCGTTGTACAGGATTTGCTTGACCATGCCGCCCAGCTTGATGAATGGGAATATCACTGCTCGGGCTGTCCGGCGAATGGCAGGGATCACCCCTTTGGCTGTATGGGTTTCATCCGCTATCCGATTTCAGCACGCGCCGAAACCTGGCTGCTGGAGCGGCTGCCGGTGCCAGATGAACCGCTGCTGTGGCTCTTGCTGAAACAGGGAATCCGAGAGTTTGGGTATGACGGCTCTTCGGTCAAGCTCTTGCGGGATATGGATGACACCCGTGAAGAGGGCGGGCGCACCTACTTTGAACTGCCGGCTGCTCCACAGCGCCGACTGGGCGAGCTAAGGGTATCGGGCGACCAAACGCTGGAGATGATATTTGGCGTCGGCGAGCGCATTATGCCCAATCATGCCGGCATTCTGCTGCTCTTCTTTGATGCCATTGACCGCAGCCTCGAGGCGGCAGAAATCCACGACATCTCATCATTTGACGAAGCCACCCGCGGGAAATTCGCCTTCAGGATGGCTGCCGAGCCTGATGATGATGAAAAAGTGTACGAGTTTTTGGCATTTTTTCATGCCTTGTACCTGGCCTGGAAACTGAAGGCTGCTCTGTTTGTGGATGCTTGACCTCTGGCGGATGATTACCCTCTGGTGGCAAGCGCCAGCAAAACCAACACGGTTAAGATGGCTGCAATCGCCAGCACAGCGTAGAATTTCGCAAACTGTTTGCGGGCATCTGAACCTTCTTTGAAAATGTCGGACAGCTTCACATGATTGCCCTTCTGTCATCTGCCGGCTAAAATTAGCATAATCCAATTCTCCCAGCTTGACAACGGCGGCATGATATTGTCAGGCAGTTCAATCCAACGTTACAATGATGATGCCAGCGAATTGAAAACAAGAATCTCATGTCAATCATTCCAAAAGATTTTTCCGGTTATGCTGCTGTCGTCAAAGAGGATTGCGCTACCTGCCGCCTGATTGCACCGATTTTGAGCGACCTGCGCCCGCTTCGTGTTTATTCACAGGACAATCCCGATTTTCCACGCGGGCTGGACGATGTGACTGACGACCGCGAGCTTGAAGTTTCCTATCGGCTGGGCATCGAGATTGTCCCGACCCTGATTCGGGTACAGACGGGGGTTGAGACGGAACGGCTGGAAGGCTGGCGGCGTGAGGATTGGCGGCGGCTGACTGCTCGGCCGGGGCTGGGCGCTGACTTGCCGGAGTTTAGCCCGGGCTGCGGCTCGAAGTCGCTTGACTCCGGCATGCCAGAAAAATTGGCTCACAAGTATGGCGATACGGTCTTGCAGGCGCGGCGCGTTGAAGTTGCCGAGCGCGAGGACGAATACGAGTTTGCTTATGAGCGCGGCTGGTCGGATGGTTTGCCGATTGTCCCGCCCACCGAAGAGCGGGTGCTGCGGATGTTGGGCGGGACTTCCCGCGCGGCGGACGAGATTCTGGGCATCATCCCGCCGGACAGGCTGCCCTGCACGGTTGAAAAAGTCGCCATCAACGCGGTCATGGCGGGCTGCAAACCAGAATATCTGCCAGTTGTCCTGGCGGCGGTCGAAGCAGCCTGCCTGGATGCTTTTTGCATGCACGGCTTGCTGGCAACCACCTATTTTTCAGGGCCGATTGTCATCGTGAATGGCCCCATCGTGGACAGGATAGGCATGAATTGGGGGACGAATGCGCTGGGGCAGGGCAATCGCGCCAATTCCACCATCGGACGCGCTTTGCAGCTGGTGATTCGCAATGTCGGCGGTGGCAAACCCGGCGGGGTGGACCGCGCTGCTTTGGGGCAGCCCGGCAAAGTCGGCTTTTGCTTTCCCGAACGCGAACATGATTCTTATTGGGAATCGCTGGCTGTCGAACGCGGCTTTTCTGCTGACGAATCGACGGTGACCCTGTTCGCTGGCGGCGGCGTCTATCCCATCGCCGACCAGCAGTCGCGCCAGCCCGAGTCGCTGACGCGGAGCATGGCGCTGACCCTGCGAACCGTCGTCCACAGCAAATTAGCTCCCGCGGCGGATGCCATCCTGGTCATTGCGCCAGAACACATGCGCATCTTCCGCGAAGCCGAATGGACGAAGGCGCGTTTCCGTGAAGAACTCGACAAACATCTGCGCTTTCGCGGGCGGGACATCCTGCGCGGCGCGGATGGAATCGCGGAGGGGATGCCGATAGAATATGCGGAAGCAGCCCTGACCAAGTTTCGCCCCGGCGGTTTGCTGATTGTCCATACTGGCGGATCGGCTGGATTGTGGTCAGCCGTCATCGGGGGTTGGCCCGCCAGTGGAATCAAGGGCAGTTCGCCCGTGACTGTCGCGGTAAAATCGTAAGTTCATCGTCAATCAGAGAGGAGAAGATGATGCCAGTATTATTGGATCCAACCGGCGAATCGCAGCCGATTCAGCGAGACCGCCTGTCCCGACCGCCGTCCCTGGCGGGCAAGACTGTTGGCTTGCTGGATATTTCCAAAGCGCGCGGGGATGTCTTTCTGGATGTGCTTGAAAGCAAGCTGGGCGCCATGGGCATTGCGGTGCGGCGCTATCGCAAGCCCACCTTTACCCGCATGGCGCCAGC
>DAOUKA010000227.1:0-1719 GCA_034421915.1 Anaerolineae bacterium | reverse complement strand
CCGCGTGATTCTGGATCAGCCGGGCGCGGAACGTCTGCTGGGCAAGGGGGATATGCTGTATCTTTCGGGCAATTCGCCAGCGCCGCTGCGCTTGCAGGGGGTTTTCGTTTCGGACGCTGAAATTGATAACATCATTCGCTATTGGAAGACACAGCGGCTTGAAAACGGGACTGCCAAGCCAGTGAACCCGACAGCCGAACCGAGCGGGCAGACCTCCTTTTGGGATATGTCGCCGCAGCGTGATATGACGGGCATGGCAGTTGAAAGCCGAACTGGCAATTCTGACCCGCAGGAGGATGAGCTATATCAGACGGCGGTCGATATGGTGCGGCGTTTGGACAAAGCCTCGATATCCCTGCTGCAGCGGCGGCTGCGCATTGGCTATACGCGGGCGGCGCGGCTGGTTGACATGATGGAAGAGCGCGGGGTTGTCGGGCCGCCCAAGGCAGGCAGTTCCAAACCGCGCGATGTGCTGCCGGAATAATGTTTTGACCGCTGCCGAATCTTCACTGAACCGGGAATCAATCTGGGACAGAACCGCTGCTGGCAGGAGGCGGGATGTACTCGATTTGCCACTTTTCGCTTGCCTTGCTTGCCCCCGATGGCGCTTGACCGATTGCTGCACCCGTTGGTCGTCCCACATCACAAATTGCCCTTGCAAGTTGAAATCGGCATAGCGCGCGAGGGTGGCGATGGCGCGGGCGGCCGCTACAATAGAGCCGTACAGAAAGGACAGTCATTTTATGGAATACAACAAAATTGAAGGTGTGGAAAAACCTGTTGCCCGCCTGTTGCAGGGGACGGTCATGCTGCGAGCGGATGCACGCGATGCCAATCGCAGGCTGCTGGATGGCCTGTTTGAACACGGATTCACCTGCTTTGATACCGCGCATGGTTATGGCGGGGGTGTCTGTGAGCGGGAGCTTGGGGCATGGATCCGTGACCGCGGCATTCGGGATCAGGTCGTTATCCTGACGAAAGGCGCTCATCCTTATCCGCCTGATGAACCTGAGCGGGTGGGGCCGGAGTTTATCCGCCGTGATTTCGAAGAATCATGGGAACGTTTGCAGACGGACTTCGTTGACCTGTATTTGCTGCACAGCGACAACCCGAATTATCCGGTGGGCGAGCTTGTCGATGTGCTGAACGAGTATCGGGAAAAGGGACATATCGGCATCTATGGCGGGTCGAATTGGCGAGCGGAGCGGGTGCGGGCCGCGAATGAGTATGCCGCCGCCCATGGTAAGATGCCTTTTACCGTCAGCAGCCCGCAGTTCAGCGTCGCCGAGATGAGCCAGCCGCCTTGGCCTGGGTGCATCAGTGTGAGCGGGGCGCAAGGCGAGGCCGACCGCGCCTGGTATGACCAAAACGGGATTTCTCTGTTCACTTGGTCGAGCCTGGCGGGCGGTTTTATGACCGGCAGATTTCGGCGGGACAATCTTGACACCTTCACCAGTTATTGGGATACCAATCCGATTGGCGCTTATGCTTATGAAAGCAATTTCCAACGGCTGGACAGGGTGCTGGAGCTTGCTGCCGACAAGGATGCTTCGCCAGCGCAAATCGCTGTCGCCTATGTGCTGGGCAGCCATCCTTGTTACCATGCCATCGTCGCCAACTGGGAAATAGAGCAGATTGCAGACAATGCCAAAGCTGTCGATATCAAGCTCAGCGCGGCCGAGATTGCCTGGCTGGAAATGAAAATCGAGGAGAAACCGA
>DAOUKA010000226.1:0-86084 GCA_034421915.1 Anaerolineae bacterium | reverse complement strand
GCCGTGGCGGCGCCAATCCATACTTCGCCCAATTCCTGCTTCCACAATGAATCGAATGCGGAGTACATGGGGTGAATCGGGTCATACATCGTGAAGTAGTTGCCGGCGCCGCCCAAGAAAGCGGTCTTGTTGGCGCCGGGCAATTCGTCCGGGTTCAGGAAACGCGAGTCACTGCGATATTCCGTCAGCGCCGGGGTCATCAGCTGCAGGTCAAGCAGGGCATCAACGCCTGCTGAACCAGGGCCTGCCAGATACTTGACAAATTGCCAGGCTTCTTCCGGATGCTCGGTGTCCGCAGAAATTGCAAAACAGCTGCCATCGGCGCGGTTCACAGCTTGGCCAGATTCACCGAGCGGCAGCGCCGCCATGTCAAAGTCGAACCCAGAGCCAAGATAACGCTGCATACGCCAGTGACCAACAACCTGCATGGCAGCTTTTCCGGCCGCAAACAGGTCGCTAATATCCGCCCGCTGTTCATCCGAGGGCATCACGCCATGTTCCAGGATGAGGTCGGCCACCCACTGCACCGATTCGATGACTTCGGGCTGGTTGCCGAAAAATTCGGTGGGGTTGCGAATATCGTCAAACAAACCGCGCCCCGTATTGCTCCATACCACCATGGGCCAGTAATTGCGGAAGGTATCCACGCCAAATTGATCGGTCATGCCGTCACCATCGACATCCATGGTCAGCGCTTCGGCCGTTGCCAGGAAGTCATCCCATGTCCAGCCATCAGCCGGGTAATCCACGCCGGCAGCATCGAAAATTTCCTTGTTGTAGTAGACAACGAGCGCTGCATTGTCAAGTGGCAGGCAGTAAAGTTCACCGTCAATCATATACAGGTTGAGGATGGTGGGGTCAAAGGCGGAGAGGTCGATGCCATCTCGCGCTACGTATTCGGTGATGGGCAATATAGCTCCCTTGCTCGAATAAGCATAAGCGACATGGGTCGCGGGATAAAATACATCAGGCGGAGTCCCGCCAGCTATCGTTGTTTGCAGCTTGGTATAGTAGTCACTGCCGCTGCCGATGTTCTCGAACTCAATGTTGATGCCAGTGGCTTCGGTAAAGGCTTCTGCGACGGGAATGGCAACGTTATCGACGCGATTTTGGTCCCAGCGCATAAACCATTTGATTGTGACGGCTTCTTGGGCCGCGGCGCTCAGGCTTGTCAGAACCAGGACAGCCACAAGCAGTAAGAATTTAGGTTTTTGAAACATTGTCTTGCTCCTTATGAATTAGATGAATTTGACGGTTGCATTGCTGTCTTTAATCCACATCACCTCCTTTCATGGTGAAACGGCCTATCCTTTTGAACCGCCTGAACCTGTCAGGGCAATACCGCTAATGAAATACCTTTGCGCGATAAAGAACACAACAAGGGGCGCAAGCATGGCAACCGCGGCGGCAGCCATATACAAATGCCAGGCTGTGAAATAATCATTTCGGAAAGCTGCCAGGCCAATCGAGACAGTATAGTTGCGGTCGGAGCTTAAGTAGATGAGTGGACCTAAGAAATCGTTCCACGAGGACATGAATTCAAAAACGGCTACGGCGCCCAGAGCGGGTCTGGCCAAGGGCAATATAATGCGGGTAAATCTCTGAAATGAGTTTGCGCCATCCATCTTGGCGGCTTCGTCAAGGTCGAGGGGAATGGTCAGGAAATACTGCCGCAGCAAGAATATCGAAAATGCGCCGCCAAAGAAATTCGGGATAATGAGGGGCAGGAAAGTATCAAGCCAGCCCAGATACTTGAATAGAATAAATCTCGGAATGATTAGCATGTGGAAGGGAATCATCAAGGTACTGAGGACAATGAGAAACAGAACATTGCGTCCCGGAAAGTGAAAACGGGCGAAGCCATAAGCAACGACTGCTGAACTGAGTACCTGCCCCACCACACTAAAGACTGTGATAATGGTTGTATTCAAATAGTATCGTCCAAAGGGACGAGCAGTAAGCGCATCAGGGTAATTTTCAATTTGTACGGGGTCGGGTATCCACGTCGGAGGATACTCCAGCGTCTGCTGTTCAGTCTTGAGCGATGTCGAAATCGTCCAGGCAAATGGAAAGAAAATCAATATCGCCCCTAAGAGGAGCGCCATGTAGATTAAACCGACACTCACATGGGAAATGAGTTTCTCCCGCAGCCGATTGCGCGGCGGAGACACGGATACAGTCAAGTTTGCCGTCATTTTATGAATTGCCCCCTTGAAGCTCGCCTTCGTAATAGACCCAGGCCTTTGACCATCGGAAAACGAGCAGGGTCAGCCCCATGATGATGAAAAAGACGATGACAGCCATGGCCGAGGCGTAACCCATTTGGTATTGCGCAAAGCCTTTTTGAAACAGGTAATAGGTAAAAAACAAAGACTGATTGCGAGGGCCGCCTTCGGTCATCACATAGGCCTGTGTGAACAATTTGAAGGTGTCGATCATGCCAGTAATCAAGTTGAAGAAGATGATGGGGGTCAGCAGGGGCAGTGTTATTCGCCAAAACTGTTTCCAATAGCCGGCCCCGTCAATAGCAGAAGCCTCATACAGTTCGCCCGAAATGCTCTGAAGCCCCGACAAATAGATAATCATATTGCGCCCGGCAGCGATCCAGACCGCCATAATCATCAGCGAGGGCAGCACCAGAGCAGGGTCATCCAGCCAGCGCGGACCTGGCACCCCGAAGACCTGCTGAATGGTTGAATTCAAAATCCCGTAGCGGGGGTTATAAATCCACATCCAGACCAATGCGATAGCGACCGGGGGCAGCACAACCGGCATATAATAGATAGTGCGCCAGATTCCAATAAACCTGATGCGCCGATTGTTAAGCAGCAGAGCAGTACCCAAGGCCACGATGATGCCCATCGGAACACGTCCCAGCCCATAGATGATTGTCACTTCCAGGGATTTGTGGAACAGGCGGTCGGTGGCGAGCCGCTCATAGTTGCGCCAGCCAACAAAACGCGGGTCGCCGATTAAATCCCAGCGATGGAAACTGAGCCATATCAGACCAATCATCGGGCCTATGACAAATATCAGAAACCCAAGTATCCAGGGGGAAGTGAACAAATAGCCATTGAGAGCCTCCCGCATTCGCGGAGAACGAACCGTTTTTTGTCGAGCTTGAGCGAGCTGCATGTCAACTTACTTTCCAATAAATGATGTCGATGATTTTACGGGTTCTATCGCAAAAGCCATATCATGTATATCCGACCTTAAAAACGCTGTAAGCGCTTCAACAAAATAGTAATCCCCATAAATCAGACCATGTTCCATCAACTTTGCCGGCACAGCGCGGGCGCCGTCCCTTAAAATGGATGAGGCGCTCGCAGCATCTCGAATAAGATAGTTCTCGCACAGGGACCTTAGAATTTGTCTAGCGAGCCGCAGCCAGCGCTGCGCATTGGCAGGATCACAGGCAGAAAGTTCGACCAGGCCACAGACAGTTACCGCTGCGGCTGAGGAATCCCGATACGTGTTGGGGATGTGGGGGCTGTTGTAATCCCAGAAGGGCACCAGGTCATCTGGCAGATTGGCTTCTGTATAAGCTGCTAGGGTTTGTGCAGCTGCCAGAAACGAGGGGATATTCGTATAGCGGCAGCAGGTAGCAAAACCATACAGCGCCCATGACTGCCCGCGCGACCAGCATGAATCATGACTGTAACCCTGATATTGTTCACGGCGAATGAGCAAGCCGCTATCGGGGTTAAAATCCGCAACATGGGCGGTTGACCCGTCTCCCCGCACCAAGGCCAGTCGTGATGTTCGGGCATGCTGCGTCGCTATATTGGCGAACCTGTCATCTCCTGTTCGGCGGCTTGCCCAATATAACAAAGCCAGGTTCATCATCAAATCGATATTGGTGCGACCTGCCCATTTGCGAATCCCGTCGTCATCCCATGCCTGAAGGAACTCACCATGCGGATTGTATCTTTGCATGAGCGTAGCTGCGGCTTCGATGGCATTGCCGAACCAACTGCTTTCGCCTGTGATCCGTCCGCCAAGAACATGAGACAGATAGAAGATAAACCCCAAATCATGCGTTCCGGTTCTGATTTTCATGCGGGCGAGCTTTCGCGTCCATAGCTCGGCGCCGGACTTGAACTCAAGGTCTTGTGTATGCGCGTAAGCCAGCCAGAGCAGCCCCGTCCAAAATCCAGCGACCCAATATCCGGCATCGCGTTCTTTTTCGATGGGACGCCATTCGCCATGTTTGAAAGATTCCGGAAATTCCGCGAGCGCATTCAAATTGTGGCGAATGGTCTTGATGCTCTGCTGCAAGGCATCGCTAAATAATGCGGTCATTTGGATAATCCTAACTGATGCTGATTTGCGTCGTTTTTGCAGGAACATGAATCCAGACCATGCCAGTCAAAGCATCATAGTGATGCGGCGGCGCGCCATCGTCCGCCCTTAGTCGATTAGGCGGTTTGCTTTTGAAGCGCAGCCAGGTTGGCTTTGCAGCTGCAACCTGAAGATTGGTTTCGAGAGCGGATTGCTGATAGCCTACGTTAATCGGATAATCAGCAATCAAATACAATTCACCATCCAGCCAAAGTGATGTCACATCACCAGCCATATAACGGCATATCTGGTCACCGCGCCACAGACCTGCGAACCATGCGCCATCTGCATTAACAGAATCCGCCAGAATGCCATCGCGCCCTGTCGAAAAGCCAATGCGCCATCGCGCATCATCAGCTGTCAGGGATGCCATGATGCCGCGTTCGGCCGGCTCCGAGCGAACTGTGTAAGCCGCCAAGTTCAGAATCACAAAATAACTGCTGTCAGCCGTTGTTTCCGGTGGGCTGAGCGACAGCGCATATTGTGTCCGCCGAATAATCCAGTCGGGTTTGGCGGAGGTTGGGTTGGCTGTAATCTCTTGCTCAATCACCTGATGGTCAATCTCGGCGGGCTGCAAGACATGGAGAGTACATCTGGTCTTGCCAGATGTGATGGCATATATCTGTGGGCTGGTTTCGATGGCTGGCGCATCCGTCTGCAAGAGCCATTGATAGTGATGGGCGCTGTCTGATGCGATGGCATCTTTCAGGACAATGGCGGAGCCGTCAAGAAACAGCACTTCTCGGGTGAATTGTCTCAAATTCAGTTCCCTGTGGTAAGCGCGGGCCGCTTCACCACGGGCATAGACCCATCCACCAAAGTCAAAGGCATCTTCGAGTCGCGCCCCCCAAGTTTCATCCAACTGTCGAAATATATTGTACTTACCCTCGGCATATTGTCCGCGCCCGTCAATCAGCAGGGTGCTGTGATGCGCGGTCAGCTTGGCTTTGCTGTATCCTTCGTCAACGGTGATATAGTCATCCCCCTGGATGACGATGAAGCTGTTGGCATCGGGATGGTCGTGCCCGGCGCTGATGGTATCCCAGTCATATTTGCGGTTGAGCGAGTTCCCGCTGTGCCATGCTTTGATGCCATTGGGCGAGCCGCATTTGAAGGCCATCGTCAGGCCATCTGTATCCCAGGAACTTCGCATCGCAACCAATCCCAAATCAGGAAAGATGCGATTGCAGGGCAAATTCCGAAGGGGCGCAGGCTGCACCTCGGGCTGATACCACAAGAATTCCAGTCCCAATTCGGCCCATAACCCCGGTTTGACCAGCCCCTCGGCCCCTTCGCGTTCCCACTCCCCATTTTTGTAGAAATGATGGTAAAGCCACTGCGCTTCACCTAAGTTATACAAACCAGCCAGTCGTGCGTAAACGGCTGCGGTATGTGCACTGCGGCGGTCGTGGCAGTCGCCAAAATTGGCGGTGTCAATCAAGTTGGGGCCGCTCAGGTAAAGGCGATAGAAGAAGGTATTCTCAAGAAAGTCGGATGGATGAAGATTTTCGCCAGTCTGCTGTTGGAGCAGGTCTGCATAAATGAGATGCCATATCAAGCCATACCGCCAATAAACAGGCCCTTCGTAATCGGATCCGTCTTCGGGCATCAAGGACAGGGCTTGAGCAAAATTGTCACGGGCGGATTGTGCCCATGAGGCGGCTTCGTCTACGTCGTCCCATAGCGCATAAGCGGCGGCTGCCAGCCCGCCATAGCAAATCCAATTATGATTTTGCCAATATGCCGAGCTCCACCATTTTCCCTGGGTTGCACAGGCGAATTCATACAGCAATTTCCCCTGTAAAGCCAGCTTGTCACGAAGGGCATGGGATTCATCTGGCGGGAGAACCTCTCTTAGCCAATCATATCCAAGCCCAAGCCCGAACAGCAGCCAGGCGGCATCAAGGTCATGGTCGGGCATGCGCTCTTTGCCCCAGTGCGGATAAGAGATGGCTGTCTTAATCCAGCGCCCTGCGGTATCAACATAACGACTGTCGCCGCTGAGCAAATATGCCAAGCCCAAATTCAATACGGCCGTTCCGATATATGTAATGGAATCGCTAGGGTGTTCAGTCGGTGGCAGGTGATGGCGATAGCTGTCCGCCTGCTTGAGCAGGCGCTGATATTGAGACGTATGCGAGGTTTTGGCGAACCCGCGCCACGCATCAATGGAATGGCGTTTTAGCAATAAATGAGATTTCATCATTTAATCTTTCGGTCGCCGCTTCATTGGAATCGATTTTAGCGGTCATAAGGCCAATCGACCTTTATACGAACCACGCTCCGCCGTTAATTTCGGCAACTTGACCTGTAACCCACTTGCCGAGGTCAGATACAAAGTAGAGAACAGCGCCAGCCACATCGTCGGGAACCCCTGCCTGTCCCAGTGGAATGCCACTGATGATACCTGCATACTTGTCTTTACCGGTAAATGTCTCATGGAAGGGTGTATCAATGATGAATCCAGGGGCGAGCGCATTGACGGTGATATGTCGCGGCGCTAGCTCTTTGGCAAGCCCGCGAGTCAATCCAATGACGCCTGCCTTGGATGCGGAATAGGGAACTGTGCCATTGCCGCCGCCGTTGCGTCCAGCCAGCGAAGACATATTGACAATCCGCCCGCCCGCATTCATATATTTCAGTGTTTCCCGCGTGCAATAGAAGGCGCTGGAAAGGTTGACATCCATAACGCGATGCCAATGCTCATCTGACATTTCATCGACTTTGACACGATTGACCAGATGCCCAGCGTTGTTGACCAGAATATCAATTTTGCCACCCAGATATTCCGCAGCTTTTGTTACCACCGCTTCTACGTGGATGCTGTCTGTGGCATCCAGTTGGAACATCTCTGTTTGGCATCCCTGCTGCCGCAGCTGCTCCACAGTCTGCTTTGCTTCATCAACATGCGAATAATAAGTTATAACGACAGCTGCGCCACACGCACCGAGTTTTTTCGCTATGCCTGCTCCTATGCCTACATTCCCGCCTGTTACCAATGCCGTTTTGCCTGTCAAGTCGATATTCATGCAGAATCCTTAATTTGACATTATCAAACTATGTTTGTCATTATCATACAATAAGCATATCATGCTCTAGTTCATTTGTCAAGAAATGAATCCAAAAAGGGTGTGATGAACCAGGAAGGGGCTGTGATGTTCGTCAGGGGGCTTGGCGCTGGCTGCGGGGTTAGGATTTTGTCCCTTTGACGCCGCGCTGGGTCGCTATCGACACCAGATTGGTCTCATAGTCGTATATGTTGCGCCGCTTGGCCGCGCTGGCATCTCTGGCAAGCTGCGCCAGTTTTTCTACTAGGTCGGTGGCTGTATAACCATCTTCACGCCACAGATAAAAGGCCAGCGAACCCGGCATGGTGTTGATTTCATTCAGATAAACTTCGGCCTGGTCGGGTCGGACGAGATAGTCAATCCGCGCAATGCCGCGGCCATCAACCGCTTTGAATGCCGCGATGCTGATTTCTTTGATTTGCCGCGTCAGTTCTTCACCGATAGGGGCGGGGATTAGCCGCTCGGCGCTTTTCATGCCTTCGCCGCCGCGCAGATACTTGTCCTCATAGGACAGGAATGTGTCCCACGAGAGCGGCTGCTCCAGCGTAGATGCTTCGTACTGGTCGGCATCACCCATCACTGAACAATTGATTTCAATCCCGTCGGTGATGGCGGGTTCAACCAGAATGCGGCGGTCAAAGTTGGCGGCGATGTCGATGCTGGAACGCAGGAGACTTTCCGAATCCGCCCGACCGATGCCAATGCTCGAGCCAAGCGTCGCCGGCTTGATGAACAGGGGATAGTCAAACTTGTTCAAAATGCCGTCCATGACGAGTTCGGGCTGCCTGAGCCATTGCTCGCGGGAAAAAGGATAATCTTCAAGCACCGAGATGCCGGCCTGGCGCAGCACCATTTTGGTCAGGATTTTGTCGTTGGTCAGGGCGGAACCCAAGGTTGCATAACCCACATAAGGGATGTCAGCCAGTTCAAGGAGGCCTTGCAGGCTGCCATCCTCGCCATGCGAGCCGTGGATGGCTGGGAAGGCAATATCAATGCGCTTGATTTGACTTTTACGGAAGCGACCTGCCAAAGGATTGATGATGAGACCATGATGGCGCACATCCGGGGACAGCAGGCAAGATGTGACGCCTTCCCGATTGATGATGTCCTTGTCTTGATAATGTTCAAGTTGGACTAAGCGTCCGCCAGTGTACCATTTGCCATCGCGGGCAATGTAGACTGGCACGATTTCGTAGCGCGCCGCCGGGAAAGCCCGCATGATTTGACAGCCAGTGACAATGGAAACATCATGTTCGACACTCCGTCCGCCAAAAATCACGGCTACGGATGTGCGGCGGCTGCTCATCAGCGCCTTCCTCGAAAAAATCGTGAGACCGAAATGATACTATGCAGCCAAAGCTCCTTCTTGTCAATCATCGGCTGTCGCCAGCCTCTCATCTAATAGGTATCCGGCAGGTCATTAAGGAACAAGACGGCATCATCAGCCATCAAGTGCTGCTGATACCAATGCACGGATTCGGCAAGCGTCTCGAAAACCTGCACTCGCGCCATATCAAAATGGGTTTCCTGAATCGCCTCGAGGATGGGTTGGGTCTGCTCACTTCCAATCAGGACAATATCGGTGGCAAATTGAGCCGCGAGTTTGCCCAGTTTTCGGTTCTCCGCATCTTGCATGATGCCCAGTTCAATCATGCCGGGCGTAATCACAAGCCGTTTTCCGTCAGTGTGCATGCCCAGCACTTTCAAGGCACTGGCGGCGCCCTTGGGATTGGCGCTGTAGGCGTCATTGAGGATCGTGATTCCGGCCGCGGATGTCTGCCTGACGAGACGGCTTTCGGCTGGTTTCAGGGTGTGAATGCGGCGGGCAATGTCCGACAAGGGGATGCCCTCGTGCCAGGCGACGGCGATGCACAGCAGCAGATTGGTCACATTGTGCTCTCCCAGGAGGCTGGTTCGCAGCACCGCTTCCCGACCCGACTCCACATGGGTGACGGTGAAGCGCAGCCCAGCCAGACTTTCGTGAATATCGCTGGCAATCCAGGTCACGTTTTGCCGTCTGGCTTGGGTGAGATTAAGCTCGCGGCTGATGGTTAAGCGGGTATGGGGGTAGCCTTGCGCCACCATTTTTTGGATATAAACATTATCCCAGTTAAAGACGCCGACGCCTTCTGGTTTGAGATTCTTGATAATCTCATACTTGGCGGCGCTGGTATTTTCGAGCGTTTTGAAACGTTCGAGGTGCTGCGGGCCGATTTCGGTGACAATGGCAATGTCTGGCGGTGTTAATTGGCAGATGCGGTCGATTTCACCCGGCACATAAGCTCCCATCTCGCTGATAAAATACTCGCTGCGATAGTCATCCGCCAGGTCCCGATTGATGGCAAGCGAAATGCCCATCAAGGTGTTGTAACTTTTCGGGGTGGCATAAGTGCGGAAGCGCAAGCTCATGATGTCGCGCAGGAAGTTCTTGGTGGTCGTCTTGCCATAACTGCCAGTAATGCCGATGATTTTGGGATTGATTGCCGCCAGCACCCGCCGCGCTTGGTTGAGGTAACGCTGGCGCAAATAGATTTCAAGCGGCTGCATGAAGAGGCTGCCGCTAATCAGCCAGATTGGCGCCAGCAAGTAGACGACCATCCCGATGCTGCTGGCTGTCAGGATCCTTATCAGCGAGATGTCACGAGGGGCGATGAAACTCGCCCCGAAATAGCTGACCACAAGAGCAAGAGCGCTGACTGCGGCTGCCGCCAGCAGAATGCGGGTCACTCGCTGGGTGCGAAAGAGTTTCTTTTTTTGTTCGCGTTCTTGCTGCGGGATGATGCCAACCAGCGCGGCGATGCAGACGATGACCAGCGGCAGCGGCGAATCTGGCGCTTCTGCCATCAGGAAGGCGACCGCCAGACCAATCAACCAAGCGCCGATGGGGCGGGGCGGGCGCAGGTGACGCGGATTATTCAAGACCCATTTCAGATAGCGGCGGCTCATATATTCTTCGATTTGATAGAACCGCGCCTGCTGGTACAGGCGCAGCCATGTACCCGCCAGCCACAGGGCGGGCAGGATCAGCCAGATGAATTCCTGCATGCCATTTCCCTTTTTGGATTCCGCAAGGGGATTATAAAGAGTTTGATGGCCGAAACAAAGGGACAGGCAACCGCGTCAAAATCAGGCGGATGCCAGTCAGGCGCTTCTGAAAAGCGCGTCTATGATGCTGGCGGTTCTGTCAGGGAAGTCGAGATAGGCATAATGACCGGCGCCCTCATAAACGACCAGGGCGGCATCAGGCATGGCCGACTCCAGTTTTCTGCCCATCCACAAGGGGGTCTCCTGGTCTTGGTCACCCCAGACAAGCAGGGTTGGCACAGACACGCGCCGCGCCTGCTCAAGCAAATCCTGATTGATAATTTTGACCAAAGTCTGGCGCATGACAGGCGAAGCCTGCTGAAAATCGTCCGAGCCGTAACGCCGGGTGTAAAGCTGTGCCAGCCGCGCCGCCAACCGGGCTGCGCCGATATGCCGCAGGCTGTCGCGGACGGACTTATAAAGTTGGAGTCGAAATCGGCTGGGAAGCGCTGGCCGGGTTTGGATGCCGGCGCTGTTTGACAAAACCATCTTGCGGATGCGCTGGCTGCCATCCGAAGCCAGCACCAATCCAATCCGACCGCCGAGAGAATGCCCAAAATAATTGACCCAGGGCAGCTGATGATAATCCATATAGTCACCGCAAAACCTGGCGTAGTCAAAAATGGACAGCGGTTTTTTCGGCTCGGCGCTTTCGCCAAAACCCGGCAGGTCAAACAGATAAAGTCGATAGCTATAACGGCTAAGCCGCGAAACAAGGGGCTGGAGCAAGCCTGTATGCGCTCCCCAGCCATGCACCAGCAGCACTGGCTCGCCTTGGCCGACGATTAGCTCTCGTATCTCGATGCCGCTGACTATGATTTTACGGGTTTCGACCACTGCTTGGGATTCTCTTTCCGCCCGCGAAAAAAGTTAGGGGCTTCCTAATTCATGGCAGCAGCAGTCGGACGGCGCTGTTTGCGGCGCTCGCTGATGGGTGTGACCGGCGGACATTCCCAGGCCATCGGCTCGGTCGTCGAACGTTCCTTGGCGAACTTCGGCAGTATGCCACAGGCAAAACATTTGTCGCGGCAATCCACCCGCGTTTCCTGTTTGATGCTCATGCGATAGTCGTCTTGCAAAAACTTCTTGTGGACGCCGGCGTCAATATGATCCCAGGGGAAGATTTCGTCGATGTCGCGTTCGCGGAAGTTGTAGAATCTTGGATCAAGCTGGTTCTCGGCAAAAGCCCGCAGCCACTTGCTGTGCTGATGCCGGTCTTGCCAGGCATCGAACTTGCAGCCCAGTTCCCAGGCCCGCCGAATAACCGCCGCCAAACGCCTGTCCCCGCGGCTGAGCCAGCCCTCAAATTCGCTGCCATCATAATCATTCCAGCGCAGGTGCATCCCGCCGCGCCGCAGCTGCTGTTTTAGCAGCGCATGTTTCTTCTGGACTTGTTCGCGCGTATCCTGCGGCACCCATTGGAAGGGGGTATGCGGCTTGGGGATGAAGGTACTCACCCCGACATTCAGGGTTGCCTTTCTGCCGAGAATCTTCGTGCCTTCCTTGAGGGTGCGAATGCACAGATCAATGATTGCCTGTACATCTGCCAGCGTTTCATCGGGATGACCGATCATAAAGTAGAATTTGATGGTGCGCCAGCCACGGCTGTAGACATCTTTCGCCGTTTGAATCACCTGCTCATCCGGCACATATTTGTTGATGGTATCGCGCATTTTCTCTGTTGCGGCTTCGGGGGCGAAAGTAAAGCCGCTGCGGCGCGTCCCGCCAATTTTCTCCAGCAAGTCGGCGCTGGCGCTTTCGATGCGCAGGCTCGGCAAGCTGAGGCTCAAGCCAGCACCCTGATAGACCCGATTCACCTCCTCTGCCAGTTCCTTGACCCAGACATAATCTGACGAGGACAGGCTGAGCAGGCTGATTTCCTCAAAGCCGGTGTGTTTGACGATTTCGTCAATAGCGGCCATGATTTCCTGTACGGGTCGCTCGCGCACCGGCCGTGTGACCATCCCCGCATGGCAGAAGCGGCAGCCGCGGGTGCAGCCGCGCATGATTTCAATCGGCGCCCGATTATGGACGGTATCGATATTGGGCACAATGAACTTGGTGAATGGCTTTGGCAGCGTCAGGACAATGCGCTTGAGCACCCGTTTGGGTATGCCTGGCTGGTTGGGCGCAATCGCTCGGACAGTGCCGTCCGCATGATAATCGACATCGTAGAAGCGGGGTACATACATCCCTTGAATCCTGGCGATTTCCCGAAGCTGTTCATGGCGCGGCCGGCCGCGCATCCTGTGCATCAGCGCGGCGATTTCGACGATAATCTCTTCTCCCTCGCCGATGACAAAGGCATCAATGAAGTCGGTCATCGGTTCCGGATTGAAACAGGCATGACCGCCAGCAATGACAAGCGGATAGCGTTCGTCGCGCGCTTGGCTGAGGATGGGCAAACCCGCCAAGTCGATGAGGTTGAGCGCATTGGTGTACAGCTGCTCATAAGGCAGGCTGATGCCCAGCAGGTCAAAGTCGCGCACGGGGTGCTTGGTTTCCAGCGAATACAGGGGAATCCGCTGCTGGCGCATGATGTCTTCCATGTCCAGCCAAGGCGAGAACACCCGCTCTGCCAGCATATTGTCCTGCAAGTTGACCTGGTTGTAGAGGTTCATAATGCCCAGGTTGGACATGCCCAAGTCATAGATGTCAGGGAAGGCCAGCGCGACTTTGATGTCGGTCGCATCCCAATTTTTGCTGACACTGTTATACTCGCCGCCGACATATCTGCCAGGTTTTTCCACTTGTAACAGGAAGCGATCTATTTTACGCTCGATTTCATGCGAATTCATCGCCAGCACTCCCAGGATTCTATCGCTTCTTCTTCAACGAATGTGTGTCCGCGCCAACTATCGAAGTTCGTTCGCGCCGTCGCGGGTTTGGGTGCAAGTTTCAGAAATTATATCCTATATGTTCGTGCTTGCATAGCGCTAGCGTGCAGCTTGCTTTTGCTGCTGCTGGCGGTCCCCAGTATGGCGCAGGAAGCGCATCTGCTGATTTCGGCTGACAGACTCGGTCGCCTTGCTTCGGTCGGTCGGATTGATTTTGCCGATTTTCCCTGGGACATCAACATCGGCTGGTTCGAGGCAAACGATTCCGCTACCGAATTCGTCGTGTTTGATAACGATGCCAATATCCACATCCTGACTGAAACAGGGGTCATCCGAAGCTGGTCTTATGTCACGCAGCCCTCCGAGCAGGTATTCGCTTTGATTGATGCTGTCTATCTGGATGAGGCGCCCCTTGTCCTTTATCTGCTGGATGAGCATTATTTTATCAATAACAGGCAGCTGGAAGTGAATGGCAGACCCGTGGGCATTCATCGAATTCAAGTCCGTGATTCGCTTTTCGTCGAAGTTGTGGATGAGAATGGCGACACATCTTTTTGGGTTTATTCCGCGCTATCAAATCAAGCTGAATGGATGCCGCTGGAGCAAATCCCGTATCCGATCTATGAGTCTTCTGAAGCTCTGGTCAAGGTCGGGCGCATTGATTTTCCCCTTGCTATCAGGTCGTCGCTGTCGGATGGCAGCCTGCATCTGAATGCCTATCCCAATTCATTCACAGCAGACAGTGGCGCAGAATACAGGCTCAAGAATGGCCCGGCTGTCTTCGGTGCAGTGAATCGGCAGGCGACTCACTTTGCCTGGAGCGCCCCTCGTTCAACTTTGCTGAACCTGCTTGATTTGCGCTCTGGCGCGAACCGAATTGTGGCAGCGCTGGACGGCGCTTATGCGCAGTATTATCTGCTTGGCAATGATGCTGACGCGATTATTGCCGTCAATCTTGATTTTGAACCCAATGTCGCTGCCTGGGATGCCAGCACTGGACAGCGATTTGATTTAGGGCGCTATCGCACCTGCGGACGCATACCTGACAAGGCGGCCCTGAGTGAAGACGGCACGGCACTGGTCATCGGCTGTGACAGTGGCCTGGATATTTGGCGAATTGTGGATGAAGGAGAGCGAAACAGATGAACGCGCGGACAATCCAAACATTGTTTGATTACCATTATGGGATGTACCAGCAAGTCTGGGATTGTGTCATGGAATTGACAGAAGCGCAATTTGTGCGGGAGACCGATTACTCCCTGCGCTCGGTGCGCAATCATCTGGTGCATTGCATGAGCGTTGATAATCGCTGGCTGGCGCGAATACAAAACCAGACGCCACCGAAGCGCCTCGAATCCATTCATTATCCCAACCAGGATGCGGTGCGTTTGAAATGGAATGCTATCCGTCAGCGTGTGCTGAACTACACGGACAGCCTTACACAGGAGGCACTGAACGAGACAGTCCAGGTTGAATTCCCTCGCCGCGGCGGCCAACACCGCAACTTGCGTTGGGAAATCCTGCTTCACATGGTCAATCATGGCACTGACCATCGGGCGCAAATCCTGGCAAGGCTGCATGAGCTTGGTGCAGCAACCATCGAGCAGGATTTGATGTTGCATCTGTGGGCAAAGCAGGCTTAGCCCTGGAAAAGGGCTAATTCACGGGCGATTTGCCCGGCGATTCTGGCATTGTTGATGAGCAAGGCGATATTGGCTGCCATCGACTGCCCGTCCGTCAGTTGGCTGACTCGATCTAAAACAAATGGCGTGATTTCCTTGCCCGCTATCGCCAGTCCCTCTGCCTCCTGCGTCGCCTGAAGGATGGCGGCTTCGGCAAGATCGGCGGGCAGCGCGTGTTCGGCTGGGACTGGCACAGCTACCAAAATGCCGTGTTCTGCTCCGATTTCGCTGGCGGCTTTCATCACCTTGGCGGCTTCTGCTGGCGAATGAATGGCTTGGTCAATCGGCAGGTCAGTCCGCTGCGAGTAGAAAGCGGGCAGGACATCCGTCTGGTAGCCCAGAATGGGTACGCCTTGCGTTTCCAGAACCTCCAGGGTCAGCGGCAAATCCAGGATGGATTTTGCGCCCGAAGAAACGACCGCAATCGGTGTGCGCCCAAGCTCGATTAAGTCTGCCGATACATCTTCGGGAGACCCGCGGTGAACGCCGCCGATGCCGCCAGTCGCAAAGACCTTGATGCCTGCCATGTGCGCGACAATCATGGTTCCAGCCACGGTGGTGGCGCCGTTTTGCCCCAGCGCGATGGCAATCGGCAAATCACGGCGGCTGCATTTTCGCACGCTGTCCGCATCTGCCTGCGCCAGTTGTTGAATCTGCTCGGCCGAAAGGCCAATGGTTACGGTCCCCTTCAAAATGGCAATCGTAGCTGGAATGGCGGCGGATTCGCGCACGGCGGCTTCCATCGACAGGGCTGTTTCGACATTGACCGGATAGGGCAGACCATGCGTAATAAGCGTCGATTCCAGGGCGACCACAGCTTGATTGCCGTTGAGGGCGCTTTGCACTTCGGGGCTGATGCTGAAGGGAAGGGTCATTGCGATTCGCTTTCGGTCATTTTCGCAGTCAGGCGATAGTATAGCAAATTCTCGCAGCGAAAACCGCAATGCTTCAGGGCTGGAGCGTATGCAGCCGGTAGCGATGGACACTGTGGTATTCATCAGCAAGTCCCATCTGCTCGATTAACTGGTCGGGTCTCATGTTGCCTCTGTCACCGACCGACAGGTGGGCAATGAGGTCATTGGCCTCATCCAGATAGAGCGCGATAATCAAAGGGCGCAAGTCCATGACGCTGCGTTTGCGTTTTCTGACTTTCTCGACAATGATGGTTTCACGATTGAGCAGGTCATCAATTTTTTTATGCAGCATGAAGGCATCCAACCCATCCTCAAAGCGAATCCGATATTCAGCGCTTAGAACAAGGGATTGCATGGCTGATGCCCGCACCTCGACCTCGACAATCGCATGGATGGTCAATCCGCCAGGGGCAACGCGGAGCAGCCGCTCGATGAGTTCCGCTTCCTGGAAAAGGGTCTCTTCGCGCAGCGCGACATCCAAAATCTCGCATTCGCTGGTAATGCCCAGGGGCAGAGGCAGCGCCAGCTGGATGCGGGGGCGGGTGTTGAATCCTTGGGTGTATAGAACCGGCAGTTCTGCGCGGCGCAGCACTCGTTCCCAGATTTTGGCAATATCGAGATTGCTGGTGTATTTGAGTATGCCTGACTTGCCAAAGGTAATCCGAAGCCGCTGCTTAACAGGTGAGATATGCGTCATTGGTTTCCCATGTCTGTCTGGATAGATGCTTGCGGTCAGGGTATAATACAGTATATGGTGATGATGCAAGATGGAAGGTGAATGGGCCAGCAATCCGAGGCAAGCGGCGCTGTCCGTGACCAGCATGTTCAGCAGTTGGAACGGCTTCAGCGAAATCGCAGATGGCGCGGCGTCATCTTGCCCTTTGCGTTGATGTCACTGCTCCTGATGGTACTGATTGGAGTTGTGTTTTCATTGAGGACAGCGGCGCAGGTGGCGGTTCTGTCGGATTCGATGCTGACCTTTCTGGTTTTGTGTCCGCTGACTGTTTGCATGTTTCCGCTCGTGATTGGGATGATGACACTGGTCGGACTGATGGGGCGCTTGCATCATCTCCCGAAATCGCCTTTAAGGCGCTTGGAGATTTGGACGGCTGCCATCGAAGGGCGCGTAGAAGGATGGCTCGGTCGGATAGATGAACGCACCCTGCAATGGGCGGTGAACTTGGCGCCCTTCCGCTATATCCTTGGGATTTTTGAACCGCCATCATACGAGAGTCAGGATGAGGGAGAACAATGAATCAAACGCAAGTGAACAACGACAATCCCAACCTGCAAGATGACAACACCCGGATTCTGCTGATGGGCCTTGGGCTGGGCGCAGTCGTCGGGCTTGTCTCCAGCTATTTGTACACGCGGACCGCCAGCGAGAATCAGAATGCGGACGGGGGCAAAGCGAAGTCCGTATCGACAGGTCAGCTGCTCGGCATTATGCTGACGATTCTGGGGCTTGTTCGTCAGATTGCCGAGTTGGGCAAGCCGCCGAAATCGGGCAAGACCAACAAGAAGTGATGTCATGTGCGGCCGATATACATTAACAGCCGATGCGGAAGCGATTCAGCTTGCCTTTGACCTGGACAGCATCTCTGGCGGGTTTCAGCCGCGCTACAACATTGCCCCATCGCAGTTGGCGCCCGTCATTACCAACAGACAGGCGCGGCAATTATCGTTCTTGAAATGGGGACTGGTCCCCTCGTGGGCAAAAGACCCTGCAATCGGCAGCCGCATGATCAATGCCCGCTCCGAGACGGCGGCGGTCAAACCCTCGTTTCGGAGCGCCTTCAAGCATCGGCGCTGCCTGATACCGGCTGACGGGTTCTTTGAATGGACGCAGCAGAGCAGCAAAAAAGTGCCCATGTATATTCATCTGGAAAACAGAGCGCTGTTTGCCTTTGCCGGCTTATGGGAGAGCCGTGCCCATCCTGATGGGTCAAAACTGGAAACCTTCACGATATTAACCACCGAAGCCAATGAAGGGATTCGTCCACTGCATCATCGCATGCCTGTCATTTTGGCGCCGGCGGATTATGAGGTTTGGCTGTCACCAGAGCCGGCCGCGGCTGTGGAATTGATGCCATTGATGTCATCGCACCCGGCGAAGGGGATGCGTTTCTATCCCGTTTCCCAGCAGGTCAATCGTCCGATAAATGACAACCCGACACTCATCGAACCCGTTGAGCCGCCGCGCCAGCAAGACTTGCTGTAACGAGTCCCCGTGTGAGTTGGCGCAGGACTCAAGTATTCGCCTTGTTCTTTAGATGACGTTCGAGGACAAGTTTGAAAGGGTCTTGCTGACCTTTTGGAATGATAACCTGGCGGGTGCGACCGCCACCAGCGACTTCGCCAACGACCCCCAATTCCTCGAGCATATCCATGATGCGGGCTGCCCGTGGATAACCCAATAGCAGCCGTCGCTGAATCATGGAAGCCGATGCCTCTTGAGCATCTACAACCAGCTTGATGACCTCTTCCAGCATGGGATCGGTTTCTGTCAGGAATTGGTGGCGGGCAAGCCCCGGCTCCCAAGGTCCGCTGGAGTCCGCATCAGCCAGGCCAGCTTGAACTTGGGCGTGCTGCCACTGCTGCCAATGCCGAACCACATGACGCACATCCTCGTCGGAGACAAAGCAGCCTTGGATGCGCCGCGGACTGTTGGCATCGGATGAAAGATAGAGCATATCGCCCTTGCCCAGCAGATTCTCGGCGCCAATTCTGTCGAGAATAACCCGCGAATCAATGCCCGATGCGACTGAAAAGGCGATGCGGGCCGGAAAGTTGGCTTTGATGACCCCGGTAATGACATCTACGCTTGGGCGCTGCGTCGCGACGACCATGTGCATCCCGACGGCGCGTGCCATTTGTGCCAGACGAGCAATCGACTTTTCGGTCTCTTCAGGATGGCGTAGCATCAAGTCGCCTATTTCATCCACCAGAATCACAATATAAGGCAGGGCCTTGTCATCTTCGCGGCGGGCTTTCTGCTGTCTGTTATAGCTGTCGATGTTGCGGGCGCTGTGCTTTTCCAGCAATTTGTAGCGCCGGTCCATTTCATGGGTACACCAGCGCAGCACCCCCATCATCCGCTCATGGTCTGTTTCTGCGGGGCCCAAAAGGTGCGGTATCCCGTTAAAACGAGACAGCTCAACCATTTTCGGATCCAGCATAATCATCTTGAGCTTGCTGGGCGCATTCTGCATCAGCAGCGCAATGGCGATTGCCGTGATACATACCGATTTGCCGGAGCCGGTTGTTCCCGCAATGAGCAGATGCGGCATGGCGGTCAGGTCAATCGATATGGCTTGCCCGGATACATCCAGCCCCAGCGGCACGGGAAGCGTGCGGCGCTTTTTTGCGCTGTCCTCAAGATAAGTTTCGCTTTCCATGACATTGCGCAGCGCCACTACGCTGGGCTGTTTGTTCGGGACTTCAATGCCCATATAATTCGTGCCGGGTATCGGCATTTCCAACCGCAGCCGCTTTGCCGAAAGCGCCAGCGCCAGGTCGCGGGTATATGACGCGATTTTACTGAGGCGGATGCGTTCGCTTCCGTCTTCGTTATGGGGCTGCACCGCATAGCGCGTTATCGTTGGGCCCGTTTGCACCTCGGCCACACGAATATCCAGGTCGAATTCAAGCAGGGTGCTTTCAATCAATTCGACATTGCGATTGGTTTCGTCTTCGGCTGGCAGCAGCAGTTCAGTCGCGGTCAGCAAGGCCATATCGGGCAGGGCCTGTTCGAGATGGCTGGCTGGCTGTTTGGCAGCCGCGCCCTCATCAGTTGGCTTTTCAAGCGCGGGCTGAAGCCCTTCCGATGCGGCGGCCGCCTGACGGGCTGGCGGCATGATGTCGGGATTTGGGCGGATGCGCATAAGCTGCGTGCGATAAGTTGGAGAATAAACCAGTTGTTTATAGAGAATTAGGGCATCGTCTCTAGGCGTTTCATCTTTCGATTGCTCGCTGGTGTCGCTGTAATCTTGCAGCTGGCGATTGTATTTGGTCAGCAAGGCGGCGATGTGTCGGCGCTGAACGCCAATGACGATGGCGATGCAAATCCCGATGATGATGCCAAACAGCGCCAAGGCAATGGAAGGCCCCAAGAGCCAATAAAAAGGAAAGCTCAAGCCCCAGCCAATGAGCCCGCCGCCCTGTCCGGCGCGTGCCATAGCGCGTAGCTCCATATCACTGTGGTTGAGATGCAGCACCGCCAGCGTTGCAAGGAAGGCGATTTCTATCGCCAGCATCCGAACCGAGCTAAACTTTATCCGCAGCCCGACTTTGGGCAGCCAGAGGATGATGCCAAAGGCAAACAGCGTGGCGGCAACGATGGCGCTCCCGCTTCCAAAAAGTGAGGTCAGCATATCTGCCCAAGCCACAGCGACCGCAGCATCGGAAGGAAAAAAGAGGGATATGAAAGACAGGATGCCGAATATGACCAGGGCAAAGCCGACAACTTCATCTATCCAGGGCGGCAGGCTGTCTTTGAGGTCTTCCCAAAAATCATAATCATAAGGCTCCTCTTCCAGCGGCCTGATAATGTCTTCGGGCCTGGCTGGAGGGGGTTCGCTGTTCTGCTCGGCTGTAAGTTTTGGAATGTGAGATTCGATTGGCTTTTCTTGCGCCATAATATCTCTGTACCTGTGGCATTGTCTGGCTGGTCAAGGTTCATCGAGACAATCAACATCGAACAGGCTGCCCGATGTTTCGCCTTCTATAATTATAGAATTTAGGCAAGATGCTGTCAAACGGGAGTCATCTCGGCAGATTGGGGAGATTGCAAAACGGATGATGATCGTTTATGCTAGCCGCGCGATTTGTACATCTTTCACTAAGGGAATGTTATGTTTAGCAAAAGGCCGCGGCTGGTTCTGGCCGCCGTGATGATGACTGCTTTATGCCTCGCCACCATTCAACTGGGTTCCAGGCCGCTGTGGCTGGACGAAGCTGTGACCTGGCATTGGGCGCAGCTGCCTGTCCCTGAACTGGTGGAGGAAAGTACGCGACATAGACATAACGCCTTCTACTTTTTGATGATGAAGGGCTGGCTCACCTTGGGGGACAGCGAGTTCTGGATGCGGTTCTTCTCGGCGCTGTGCTTTACGCTGACGGTGCCGGTCGTCTATGTCATCGGCCGCACTTTGAGCAGCCGCCGCGCTGGCTTGTATGCCGCCAGTCTGACGGCAACGGCGCCCTTTCTGCTTCACCATGCACAGGAAGCCCGCATGTATGCCCTGCTGACCTTATTTTGCAGTCTGGCGCTGATGAGCGCGGCGCTGCTCATCTCCAGACAGTCGGACCAGCAGGGAAGCGCTGTTCGGCTGCCGAAAGTTAGAACAACCGTTCGGGGGGGGGGGGTAGACTTTCTGTGGCTTGCGTATATTGTGGCTGTCCTTGGCGGGATGCTCACTCACAATACAGCTGTCGTGCTGCCGGTGGTGACGACGCTGATTTTCCTAGTTGCCATCGCCGCCGCGCCGCGGTTCAGATGGTTGCGGCTGCGTAATCTCGTTATCGTCAATCTGGCTGTGCTGGCGCTGTATGTCTTCTGGATCCCCGCGCTGTTGAACAGCGCCGAGTATCTCGCGCAATGGCATCCAGCGTCCATATCCTTCAGGCAGATTTATGTAACCTTTCGCACGGTCTACGCTAACCAACACCTTGCCCAAGCGGTCGTGCTGGCGGGGCTGTGGGCGGCGGCCCTGTGGGGCTGGCGGCGGCGCCCAGACTGGAGATGGTTCGCTTTCGCTCTGCTGGGGACAGTGGCGCTGCCGCTGATGCTGCTGGTCGCGTCGGCGGTCTACCGCCCGGTGTTCTTTCCGCGGACGATCATCTGGACGGCGGTGCCGTTTTTTGTTGCCTGTGGGGTGGGTCTGGCGCGGCTGCGGCATGCGGGTCTGCGTTATCTGTTTCTGGCGGGGCTGCTGCTGGTCAATCTGTATGGGGTGGCACAGGAATACAGCCGAGCCGTTGATGAACCCTGGGATGAGATGACGGGGGCCTTGGCTGAAGCGGCGGCGGATGAGGCTGCGGTCGTGCTTTGCCCGAATTATAACTTCTCGCCCTTCAACTATTACTGGCGCGATGATGAGCGAGAGATGGCGATATTCGGCAGACAGCCGAATATGAAGGTCAGACGTTTCCTGGAATCGGCTGGCAGCGAGGTCTCGCGGTGGTGGCGGATGGGTGAGCGGCGCGATTTGGCGGGTCTGTTCGATGAATATGCCGAGCTATGGGTGGTTGACCGCGAGTCTGACTATGCCCCCCAATGCGATGTGGTGGCTTTGCCGGCGGCCTTTCCCGGACAGGGACGGCTGATTTCAGAACGTCAGTTTGGCCGCCTCAGGCTGCTTGGCTACGCGCGGCATGCCGAGGACTGATAACCCGCCTTTCTTATAGTTGGGCATCCCGTTCCTGCTGTAAAATAAGGTCGGTAACAGCCAGGATGGCGATTCGCTGCTTTCGGTACAGATCGGCTTCGCTCATGCTGAGTCGGCGGGCGACATCGCGCACCTTTTTCTTTTCGAGGAAGCGGAGCTGTAAAATGTTGTAGAGCGTCCATTCGGGGCTGGTCATTTTGCGCTCGCCTTCTGGTTTGAGGGCGGCAATCGAATCCTCCAACAGCTTTCGCAGCGCGTTCACGGGGGGGGCTTTTTCGCTGGTTACTCTGCTCTGTACGATTTGCAGCTTAATCAGATTGCTCTGGGTGATGCCAGAGCCGCCCCAATAATGCCGCAGCGCAGCCCGCACCTGTTCAAACAATTCGCTGCGGTCGGGAAGCGGGTTGACGTTCAATGACGCTGTTTGTGACTGGCGATATTCAACCTGCACCGCCCGCGACCGCGTCATCTGGAATTGGGGCAGCAAGCCTTCCAGCAGGTTATACATCTCCGATTGCAGTCGCATGTCATCGAGGCTTTTCTCAACGCGCTCCAAAAAGGTGTGCAAAAAACTTTCCGGCACCTGGATTTCATCCTTCAGACGTTCATTGCTGCTGCGCAAGCCGAGAATGCCAATGCTGACCGCTTGCATGCTATCTGCCTGAACGCGATTGCTGAATAGCGGGATGAGCGCATAACCTTGCCATTCCAGATACCCCGCGTGCAGCGCATCAAATGGAAGCGAGGCGATTCTTTGCAGCAAATCGCGGTCCATGAGAATATCCTCATCGGAAAAATCGAGCTTGCCAATCTGGTTGAGGAATTCGGGTTCATCATTGTCGATGGTGATGACAAAAGCCGTGTCGATGCGCAGGTAATCACAGATGGATTCGGTGGTGGCGGCGATAAGCTGCGAGAGGTCGTGGTGCGTGAGGACTCTTTCGCTGAGCGCTTGCAATTTGGTAATCTGGGCATCGTCTTCGCTGCGATAGATAAAGAATTTTTCGACATACGGCAGAGACAGTGAGACAAGCCACTGCCAAAGCAAGACGGCGGCCACCACCGCCGCCGGCGTGAAGGCCTCGCCGGGCAGGCTGAAGATGCGCGAAGCCTGCGTGGTGAAGTTAATGACGGCAAGGGCAATCAAACCCGTTGCCGGGCCGCGAAGCAGGAAATCCAGCAGTTGTTTCTTGACCAGGCGGTCGGGTATGTCCGAGCCAAAGAAATAGAGCGGATAAGATAAAAAAAGCAGCATCAGAATGATGATGATGTTGGCGGTATTGATGACCAGCAGACCAAAAATAGAAAATTCGTCGCCTGGATTCAGCACCACCGAATAGGGGAAGATGCCGATAGCGGGGGTCAAGATGGCGATTTGCAGATAGGCCATCCGCCTTTGGGTGCTTTGTGTCAGGCATCGCTTGCGGGCGCGTTGGACATTGTAAAAGGCGAAGCCGTTGGCAGCCACAAAATAGGCAAGATAGATGACAAATACCGAACCGGCTTGAATGCCCACCCGTCCCTGCACATTGACAAATTGAACCAGAACATCCGAAAAAGCCGTCAGAATGAGAAACAGGGCGCCACAAAGATACAGAAGGCGGATGGCTCCGCGGCGTCTGCCGCGCGAAGGCAAGCCAGTGGTTGCCAGCAGGGCATCCGACAGGTGATACATGGCGGCCGGGATGAAAGCAATGCCAATCCAGTGCAAGCGCGAGGCGACTTGATGCGCGGCGTTATCCGGTCCCAGCGAAATGAATGAATCCGCGACATAGGAGATAGTGACACATGCCAGCACCACCGCCGAGGTCTTGGCAACGCGATTGTTGAGATTGCGCGTCAGGTTAAACAGCAATAGCGAGACAGCGATAATGGCATTGCCAGCCGTCAGGGTCTCGTTCACTGTTAAAAGAAAGGTCGTTATGAGATCCAATGTCGATCCTCAGCTTCAGTCTGATGCCAAAAAGCGAGGCGCAAGCGCAGCCGTTCCTGGCGGGTGGCTGCGGACTAAATGGACAAGCCGAAAAAGACAGCAATCTCCCGATTCGGGAGAAGGTGGTCATTGAAGCCGCAAAAAACAAATCCCTGTGCTTTGGCGAACTGGATGCAAGGATAATTCGTGGTTGGGATTTCGAAAATGATTTGTCGCAGGCTGTTTTCCCGTGCCCACAGCTGCGCCACGCGCATCAAGCGCGAACCCAGGCTTTGCCGCCGCCAAGGTCTGTCGATAACGATGTCTTGCAGGTAAGCAATCTGGCGGGATTCGTCGACGCGCATCGAAATGTAGCCGAGGAGGCTGTTGGTCAGGGATTCTTGCAGGACGATGAAACAGTGCCGCTGATGAATCGCCATTTCGAGTCGTCTGTGGCTGGTCTCATGCTGTGCCTCCAGCGAGCGCGGCAGACGCTGTTTGCGGCAGCTGATGCTGATGGCATCCGCTTCTTCCTGGAGGGTCATCTGCCAGACATACTCTGCCTGATAGGCGCTCTCCAGCGCCAGGCAATACGCGATGTCAGCTTCAATGCCATCGCGGATGACAAGCTGAGATGACTCCAATATCGCGTTCATAATGAATGGACATCTCCCAAGATGCCGACGGGACAATCTGAACCCCAAGCGCAAATCGCCCCGACAAAGAACAAAACGGGGCGCCTGGCTTTAGATGTCGTACAGGTAATCTTTCAGGATGACATGTGCCGAGGATTGGCGCAGGCGGTTAATCGCCTGTGCCTCCAGTTGGCGGACGCGCTCACGAGTGACGCCAATGGTTTGCCCGACCTCTTCGAGTGTATAAACCCGACCGTCCGCCAGCCCATAGCGCAGCCGCAAAATCTGCGCCTCGCGCGCCGGCAGCCTGTCGAGCGCCTGCTGTAATTGGGAACGAAGCAGATGCGTGGTCACTTCGTCAGAGGGCGCCGGGCTGTTGATGTCTTCAACGAAATCGCCAAAGGTGGAATCGCCTTCGTCGTCGATGGGTGTTTCCAGGCTGACTGGACGGCGCGAGATTTCCAACAGGTTTTCAACTTTGCCGGGCGTCGTGTCCATCCCTCTTGCCAATTCCTCAATCTTGGGTTCGCGCCCCAGTTCTTGCAAAAGCTGTAGCTGAACCCGCCTCATGCGGTTCAGCTGGTCGCCCATGTGAACCGGAATCCGAATAGTGCGCCCCTGGTCAGCGACGGCGCGGCTGACTGCCTGGCGAATCCACCAGGTGGCATAAGTGCTGAACTTGTGCCCGCGCTGGTATTCAAACTTGTTGGTTGCGCGAATCAAACCGATATTTCCTTCCTGAATCAAATCGAGGAAATGCACGCCGCGTCCCATGTACTTCTTGGCGACGCTAATGACCAGACGGGCATTTGCCCGAATGAGATGTTCCTGCGCTTTCGCGCCATCCATCATCTTGCCTCGCAGGCCTTGTTCTTCGCTCCAGGTCAGCGGGGATTTCGAAACGACCTTGATGCTTGCCTCCAGCAGACTGTTCCTCAGGCCATCAAGGGCATTTTCAATACCCGGAAACAGTTCCAAAAAGTCAGTAATGTCTTTGTAGGTGATGAACCCTTGTTCTTTGCCCTTGTCGATGAGTTTCTGACGCTCTTCGCACTGGCTTACTTTGTCTGGTTTTGGCGGCGGCGTCCCCAAGACACGAATTTCCTGCAACAGCGCCCCATATAACTCAAACCATTCCCAATCGGGACGAATTCGAAATTTGTCATATTTATTATGCAAGTATTCTTCAGTTGCCTTAGCATCCTCTGAGCGCATAATCTGAACATACTCTAATTCACCTGACGAAGTTTCCTGCAATTGCTGGATACGGACTTGGGGGGCGGTCGTATACCCGATTTTGTAGTTTCCAGAATCTCGATCTCGAATGACATAGACATAGCCTTTGGGCCGCCAAAGTTTGGGCAGATCTTTATAATTATTGACCGGCTCATTTCTTAATCTCCAATTAGCAATATCCTGGAGTTTTTTCCAAGTCAGTTCATCAATGTCCGCAGCTTCATAATACTCGAGAGCTTCATAATCCTCGAGACTCTTACGCGCGTCTTCAGCTTTCTCCATGCGCTTCGCCAGCAGAACTTCCTCTTCGGCTGTCAGCAGGGGAACGCGCCCGGCTTCTTTGAGGTAGAGACCAACCACATCATCCGTATCCAGCGCCGCCTGATAGCCGGCATCGCTGGTCAAGTCCTTTTTCAGGATGCGGAGCAGCGCATCGCGTTCCTCGACATCGTCGTCGTCATCACTTTCGGCAATCAGGGCATCGGCATCTGGCTTGCTTGCTTTTTCATGCTGCGCATCCCGTTTGCCAGGCCCTGGAATGACCTCAATGCCGGCTTCCACCAGGCTGTCCATGAGATCATCAAGCAAAGCGACATCACTTTCGACATCGGGCAGCAGCTCGAGTATATCGGTGTAAGTGATAAACCCTTGTTTGCCCGCCTTATCGACAAGCTGCTTCTGGATTTCTTCGCGCTGAGTTATATTCGTTACATTGTCCAATACAGCTACCACAGACATGCCTTTCCACTAACCGCATTTTAACACATCGCTTGTAATAAGTCATTTAGACAAGAACAAATTTGGGATCCAACAGGATTGATATTGATTTTTTGGATATGCGTACACTACTATGCTTGAGAATATACAACATTTGGAAGTGACGGTCTTACTCATGCCCGAGCGACCCGGCCCCGTTCAGTTCGAGAGCGGGGACACTTCTAAATGTGCCAAGTATTCCAATTTAATAATTTAACGCTTATTTGATTAATTGTCAAGTTTTTCAGAAAGGCGCAGGACAATCGTATCCACCAAGGCGGGTGTCACGCATCGGAAACTGGATTTTCTGGTTGAATCAGTCTTTTACGATCCCCAACTTTGGTGCAGCTTGCACAATCAAACCAAAAAAGTGCATAATCTTTGCCGAGTTTGTTGACGAAGGCGGCAAAGTTCTCTAAAATCTGGAAGGTGTTCGTCTTAGCTTTGTCAAATCTTATGCTTGTAGTCCGTTCTGTTTATCGTCGCAAAAGGAATCGCCGCCTGGCGCACATTGAGCCTGGCGCGGATTTTTTATGTTTGTGATGTAAAGCATAACTCAAACTGGAAATATCCCCCTGGTCTCAAGTATGCGGTCGGGGTTTTTTATTTGTTGGGAGAAAAACAATGATGATTCGCGCTGGCGTCTATGGTGCATCAGGTTATGCCGGACTCGATCTGGTGGAGATTTTGCTGGCACATCCCGAAGTTGATTTGATATTTGCGACATCCAACACCTATGCTGGCGAGCGGGTGCCAGGAAGCGATATGGCTTTCGTCAGGCCAGATTCGGTCTCACTGGACGATGTGGATGTGATTTTCTTGGCTTTGCCGCATAAGGCATCGGCCGGCGCGGCCAAACTGGGTATGGATGCTGGCGTGAAAGTTGTTGATTTGTCGGCCGACCTTCGTCTTGATTCGCCAGAGGTCTACCAATCGCATTATCATATTCCGCATCCACATCCCGAACTGCTGCCAGCGCCTTATGGCTTGCCAGAAATGAATCGCGCCAATATCAGGAATGCGAATGTCGCCGCGACGCCTGGCTGTTACCCGACGACAGCGCTGCTGGGACTGTACCCATTGCTGCGCTGCAACGCGCTTCAATCCGATGCGCCCATCATTATTGACGCCAAATCGGGCGTGACCGGCGCCGGGCGCAAACCCTCCCTGACGACGCACTTTGCGGAAGTCTATAGCAATCTGACACCCTACAAAACCGGCCGCTCGCACCGCCATCTCGCTGAAATGGAGCAAGAGGCGCACAAACTCGACCCGCATATAGGCCCCTTGATATTTACGCCGCATTTGATGCCGGTTGACCGCGGGCTGATGGCCAGCATCTATGTGACGCTGAAGGATGCGCTCTTGAGCGAAGAGGTTCATGCGCTCTATTGCCAGATGTATGCCCAAGAAGCCTTGGTGGATGTCTTGCCGCCGGGCGAGCAGGCGACGCTGAAACATGCGGTAAAGACCAACAAGTGTGTGATTAGCATCACGCCCGTTTTGAAACGTTATGTGCATATCACCAGCGTGACCGATAATTTGCGCAAGGGGGCTTCGGGGCAGGCGGTGCAGAATATGAACCTGATGTTTGGCATTGAGGAAACCCTGGGCTTAATCTAGTGGGCAAGACAATTACAGCGCTCAAAATCTCCGGGCATTATCTGGATGATGATCGGCTCTTGAAGCAGTTTGCCCGCAGTGTGGCAAGCTGTGATGAGCGGCTGGTCATTGTACACGGCGGCGGCAAAGAGATTACCAGATTGCAGGCGAAGCTGAATATCGAACCGCGCTATGTGGACGGCCTGCGGATTACGGATGCCGATTCGCTGGCGCTGGTGGAGATGGTGCTGTGTGGCAGCGTCAACAAGCGGCTGGTGAGATACCTGCTGGCGGCGGGCGTCGATGCCCAGGGGATGTCCGGCGTCGACCGCGGACTGGTTCGTGCGCAGCAAATGCGACATGCCAGCGTGGACATGGCTTATACGGGTACGGTTGTTTCTGTGCGCGAAGCGGTCATCTTTCAGCTTCTAAATCATGGCGTGACTCCTGTTATTGCGCCGGTCAGCGTTGGCGATGACAGCAATTTTAACCTCAACGCCGACCCGGTTGCCGGCGCAGTCGCCGCAGCCATTTCAGCCGACAAGGCTGTCTTTATCTCCAATGTCGCTGGTGTTCTGGTGAATGACAAGCTGGTAAAAACACTGACACGACTGCAAGCCGAATCTTATATCGCCAAGGGCATTATCTACGGGGGGATGATTCCCAAGGTGAAAACAGCGCTGGATGTGCTATCATCGGGTGTGCCGCAAGCTGTCATCACGGATCTGGATGGCTGGGCAAGCCACAGGGGTACGACCTTTGTGCAGACCCGTCAAACTATTTAACTGTAGAGGGAGACCATGACAATTCAAGCCGAGGTAATACAGAAAGACCAAGAGTACAGTGTTCCAGTTGCGGCACGTCCCGATTTCGTGCTGGAACGGGGCGAAAGGGTAACGCTATACGATACGGAAGGCAAGGGATATACCGATTGGGTCGCCGGGATTGCGGTCAACGCGCTTGGCTATGGCGACCGGGAGTTGATGGATGTCGTCAGCCGCCAGATGAATACGGGTCTGATTCATGTGAGCGGTTTGTATCATACCCAGGCGCCGGTGGAGCTTGCCAAGCTGCTCTGTGACAACTCCTTTGCCGACAAAGTCTACTTCTGCAACAGTGGCGCCGAAGCCATCGAGGGCGCGCTCAAGTTTGCCCGCAAGGTTGCCTATGCCCATGGCAAGAAGAACAAAACCAAGGTCGTCAGCTTTAGCCATGCCTTTCATGGTCGGACGATGGGCGCTTTGGCGATTACACCCAAGCAACAGTATCAAGACCCCTTCAAGCCGATGGTCCCCGGGGCGGCAGTTGGTGAATTCAACGATATGGACAGCGCCAAAGAAGTGATTGATGATGATACAGTGGCCGTGGTCGTTGAGCCGATTCAGGGCGAGGGTGGGATTAACCTTGCCAGTGCCGAGTTTTTGCAGAGCCTGCGGCGACTGTGCGATGTCCATGAGGCGGCGCTGATATTTGATGAGATTCAATGCGGTTTAGGCCGCACAGGCGAGCTTTGGGCGCACAGTTTTAGCGGTGTCTCGCCGGATATAATGACTTTGGCGAAACCCTTGGCCGGCGGCCTGCCAGTCGGAGCGATTCTGACAACCGAGGCGGTTGCCAGCGCTATGAAGCCCGGCGACCACGGCTCGACTTTTTCCGGCGGGGCGGTGGTTATGCGTGCCGGTGAGGTGGTGGTCAAACGAGTCCTGAGCGCTGGATTCATGGAGCATGTCCAAGCAGTTGGGGATTATCTGCTGGAACGTCTGCAAGAACTCAACAGCCCGCATATTGTGGATGTTCGCGGGCGCGGCCTGATGGCTGGCATTGAATTGGATATTGCTCCCGCCGGCATTGTTCAGCGGGGATACGAGCATGGTTTGCTTTTGGCAGGCGCGGGAACAAACGTGGTTCGCTTTGTCCCCCCTTTGATTATCGAAAAAACCCATGTGGATGAGCTAATCGAAAAGCTGACCACCATCCTGGAGGGCATCGATGATTGAGTTCGCGCCGGCGATTGACGGGGTTCGGGGATTTCGCGCGGCGGGTGTTCATGCGGGCTTGAAGGAAGACCATGCGCTTGATTTTGCCTTGATTGAGAGCCAGACTGATTGTGTGACGGCTGGGGTATTTACCCGAAACAAGGTCAAAGCGGCGCCAGTGTTATTCAATTTGGAGCGTCTGCGTGAAAATCCTGAGCGCATCCGCGCTGTTGCCATCAATACTGTCAGCGCCAATGCCTGTACCGGCGCCAAAGGATTGGAGAACGCAGCGAAAACAGCCAGCCAGGCTGCCGAGCGGCTTGCGGTCTCCGACGGGCAGGTGCTGGTGATGTCCACGGGTGTTATCGGAACGCATTTGCCCATGGAGCAGATTGCAAGGGGGATTGAACGGTCGTGCGCCAGTTTGGGACAGGACTGGCGGGCAGCCGCAAGCGCGGTGATGACCACCGATACGCGCCCGAAACTGGCCTCGGTGCGGGTCGGCTCGGCTGATGCCGGTTATGCGATTGCCGGGATTGTCAAGGGCGCGGGGATGATTGCGCCCGATATGGCGACCATGCTCAGCGTGATTGTTACCGACGCCGCACTGACATTGCCCCAAGCTCAAAAAGCGCTGGGCGCGGCAACTCAACAAAGCTACAATCGCATTGTTGTTGATGGCGATACCAGCACCAATGATATGGTTGTCCTGATGTCCAACGGCATGAGCGGGCAGACCCTGCGTGATGACGATGCGATGACGACCTTCCAACATGCCTTGAACACGCTCACGCGGTTTCTGGCACAGGAAGTTGTGCGGGATGGGGAGGGCGTCAGCAAATTTATCACGCTGGACATCCGCAATGCCGATTCGGAGGGTTCGGCAGAAAAAATCGGTCATACTATCGGCGCCTCGATACTGACGAAAACGGCTTTCTATGGCAGTGACGCTAATTGGGGACGGATTATCGCGGCGGCCGGCCGCGCTGATGTGCCCTTTGACCCTGACAAGACTTCATTGTGGATAGCGCCAGGAGAAGCGACCGTTGATGATAACCATGGTCTCAAGATATTCAGCAGCGGCACCCCGACCGATTATGAAGAAGAACAGGCGGCGGCCATCATGTCCCACGCCTCCATTTATGTCACCCTGGATTGCGGGCTGGGGACGGCTGACGCGACCTTCTGGACCTGCGACATCAGCCACGACTATGTGTCCATCAACGGGGATTATCGTTCATAGCTGAAGCGGTTTCATGCAGGCAGGTCGGATTGACCTGATTATCAGGGCATAAAGCGCATGCAGGAAAAACCGCTCATTGTCCGCAGTTTGCAGGCACATTATGCCGCCGCAAATCAGGCACTTGCTAAAAGCGTGGAAGTATTGAAGGGATTGACGCAGTGATGACGCTTGCATACGAAAAATACCTCGAAGAAATACTCATTGATGAGCATCGCCTGCAAGCTCGGGTAGCCGAGCTTGGCGAAGAGTTGAGCCGAGATTATGAGGGATGTGATGATTTGCTGCTGCTGTGCATTTTGAAGGGCGGGGTCATGTTTATGACGGACTTGTCGCGTCACATCAGGATTCCTCACATGATTGACTTCATGGCGGCCAGCAGTTATGGCATCAGCGTCCGCCAGACATCGGGGTCGGTTCGCATTGATATGGACTTGCGAACGGATGTCTATAATAAACATGTCCTGGTCGTGGAAGATATTATTGACAGCGGTCACACCTTGAACTTTGTGATGCAGACGCTGCGAAACCGCGAGCCGGCAAGTTTGAAGCTGTGTGCCTTGCTCAACAAGCAGGCACGGCGGGAAGTCGCCATCCATGTCGATTACATCGGCTTCGAGATTGAGAACAAGTTTGTCTTTGGATATGGTTTGGACCTCGACGAAAAATTTCGGAATCTCCCCTTTGTTGGCGTGGTGCGGCAGGATGCCCTGTCGGATGAATAATTTCGCAACGCGCCTTGCCTGGACTGATTTTGTTTATGAGCTTCAGCATCTTTTGTCGGGAAAGGAGGGCAGGCCGCCTGCGTTTATCGTGGGTGGCGCGGTACGCGATGCGTATTTGCGCCGCGCCATTAAAGATATTGATATTGCGGTGGATGGCGATGCCGTGGCGATGGCGAGGTATGCTGCCGATTGCCTTGATGGCGATATTTTTGTGATGGATAAAGAGCGCGGGGTGGCGCGTGTGTTTGCTGCTGGGCTGGTCATAGATTTTGCGCGATTTCGCGGCGCTGCGCTGGAGGATGACCTGCGCGACCGTGATTTTACGATGAACGCCATGGCCGCCGATTTGCTCGGCGATGTCTCCGTTTTGATTGACCCGCTCGATGGCGCGGGTGACCTGCGGCAAAAGGTCTTGCGGCGCTGCTCGGAACACGCCATCCAAGCTGACCCGATACGGTCTTTGCGGGCAGTGCGCCAGAGTGCACAATTCCGCCTGAAGATACATCCCGATACCTTGTCCGATGTCAGACGATACGGTTCAGGGCTGGCGCAGTCGTCCAGTGAACGGGTTCGGGACGAGTTCTTCAAGCTGCTTGGATTGAGCAGCGCCGCGCGCGGCCTTCGTGTGCTGCAGCATCTTGGCATCCTCAAACATATTATTCCCGAGATTGACAGTTTGGTGGGCATGGGGCAACCCTGGCCACAGCAATTTGATGTTTGGCGGCATACGTTGCTGACGGTCGAGCGCATGAGCCAGATTTTGACCGCCATCAGCAGTCAACGAACGGATCATACAGCGGCGGCATTTGATTTGGGCATGCTGGCGATTCAATTCGACCGCTTTCGCCCGCAGCTGCAAGGGCATATTGCCCAGGTCTATGGGAATGGGCGGGCGCATCAGGAGTTATTGGTGCTGGCGGCGCTGATTCACAATCTGGGCAAAGCGCAGGCTGGCGCTGATTATGTTTCCCGTTCGGCACAGCTGGCGCGAACCCTTGCCAGATCGCTGCGGCTCACGGCTGACGAGGGGGAAAAACTTGTCACCATGATAGGAAATTATCGCCCTATCATCGACCAGAAGGGTTGGTCTGTTCTGGAGCGCCACCGATTTTGGTACAGATTGGGCGAAAGTGGCATCGATGCCATCTTGCTGGCGGCTGCTGACTTTCTGGGCATTTATGGCGCGGAGCTTGAGCAGAAAGCGTGGCTGGAATGGGTCGAAGCGGCGGTCATCTTGCTGGATGTGCATTTCAATCATTATGAAACGCTGGTGAATCCCAAGCTGCTGCTAAACGGCGATGATATGATGAAACTGCTTGATATTGAGACGGGACCTGCCATTGGTCGCCTGCTGACGGCGCTGCGTGAAGCACAGGTCACAGGGGATGTAGAGACAGTCAGCCAAGCGCGTGATTTTGTGATGGGGCAGTTCAAAGCGCTCCAATAATTATATTTGGGAAGCAGCAAAGCGATAGAAAAGCAGCAGGGTGCGGCCATATTTGCGCTGTTTATATTCAATGAGATGCTTGAATGTTTTGGCTGCATCATATTCGCGGGGGGCGATTTGGACAATAACGGTGGTATCGGCATGATGCCAATGCGAATTGCTGTCCAGCGCCTCCAGGGTCGCTGTCCACATACCTTGATATTGTGGCGGAGCGACGTAGATGAAATGGTAGTGTTGAGTCGGCGGCTGGACGAGAATGTCAAATGCGCTGCGATGCAGGATGCTGGCTCGCGCATCGAGTCGCGTATGTTTCAGGTTGTCGCGGATAACCCGAATGGCGCTGCGGCTTAGCTCGACGAAAACAGCGCAATCGGCGCCGCGGCTAAGCGCTTCGATCCCTACGCTGCCAGTGCCGCCAAAAAGGTCGAGAAATCTGGCGTCCAGGATGTCGTCCCCGATGATACTGAAAAGCGCTTCTTTGGCGCGATCCATGATTGGGCGGGTGCTGTTTTTTGGCACTTGTTTGAGTTTCATGCCTCTGGCGCTGCCGGCGATGACCCGTATTGGCATTAAAAGGCAAGGCTTTCTACCAGGCTGCGGACGGCGCGTATGTTGGAAATCGGGGTGGTCACATAACCCGCGCCGCAGCCGGATAAGATAAACCGCCGCGATTCGCTTTGGCTGAGGGCCTCCCGAATCACGGGCCCCAGCAGAGCGGGTGTCCCCTGATGAAGGTCTTGCCAATCCTCCAGCCCGCCGCTGACCGCGCCAGGAAATGCACGTTTGGCGTACAGCAAATCCGACTCGCTCTGCCGCGTGTTACAGTTGATGACCTGCACTGGCAATCTGCCAAACAAGTCCAGCATGGGCGACAGCCCTTGAACCTGAACGGCATTCAGCCACCAGCGCTCTGGCAGCGATTCCAGTATCTTGAGATGGTAAGGCATCACCAATGAGTCATATTCGGCTGCGGACATGAGTTCGTGGCTGGCAAATTCGGTGACATAGAAGATGCCGGCGACATTGGGGATTTGCCACAGCGCTTCGATAAAGCGCAAGGTGCTTTCGGTCAGCAGATTGAGCCCGCTGCGCAGGCGGCTGGCGTCGGTTCTCATGTGTTTGAAGACTTGCTGCTTGCCGCCCAGGCGGACTGCCTGGGCAAAGGGGCTGTAAATGGTGTGAACAATCGGCACGCCGTCTGACAGCATGGCCTTGCAAATCATGCGCATGCACTCCAGCTGCTGCGACAGGATGCCGCGGTCGGGTGACAGCGCGCGTATCTTTGTCCAGTCGAGTGAACGTCTGATGATATGCCGATTAATCTCGCGGATGCCTTGCTGATTGCCGCGCCACTCGTCTTGAGCGCCGTAGTCCATCACCTGAAAATTGCTGGATGGCATCACGCGGACGAAATCCCAGTTGTAATCATGCTGAAAATCAATGATGGAACGCGCCAGGTCGGCATAGCGCTGGTCATCACCGGGCCAATGACGCCAAAGCGACACTGGAACGCGGTCTACCTTGTCGCCAGCAATCGCCCGTTCCAAACGTTCGCGTTTGTGCATGGTTTATGCTGAGGGATTCCGAACCCCCAAATCTTCAAGTCGCTGTTTCAGCATCCGCGAAAGCATCATAAAGCGGTCATCCTCGTGGGTATCCAGGTCAGAGGCGCCATGATGCCCTTCGGCCTGTGAGGTCGTTTGAACCGCATGATAAGCCTGTTCAGCATAACCGAGGGCTGTCTGGAAGGCGACGATGGCTGCATCTCTGTCGCCAGATGCCTTGTACACCAGTCCCAGCCCATAATACGCATCAACATTCTCCGGCGCAATCCGAATAAGGTCTTGAAATATCTCCATCGCCGCTTCATTCCGGCCCTCGCGGTGCAAGCGCCAGGCTTCGCTGATTCGTTCTGATGAGTGTAAAGTGGACATTCGCTCTCCTTGATTTATGCCGTCAAATCAATTATATGCCCGAATGACATTTATTGAATATATCCTTTGACGATTTTACCGAAAAGCAGCCTGCCTGCGATTTGGTGAGCTTGTGTCCGCGCGGGATTTTTTATGGGCTGACACTGTTGCGGGCTTGTTAGCCTGATTGGCAGATGATATGCTAGCGTTCCGACAAGTGGTCTTCAAGAGCCGCATGAACATACGTCTGGCACAAGAATCTGATTTAGCAGCGGCGGCCGCCCTCTGGTATGAACGGATTGCGCTGTTGCGGCAGACGGACGCTTATTTTACGCCTTTGCCGAATGCCATGCAGGTCTGGAAGCAGCAGGCAGCCGCATGGCTTGCGGACAGTCGCGCTGCCTTTTTTGTTGCTGAAAGCGATGCCGCGCTGGTTGGATTCGTCATTGTCGCTATGTCGGATGGTCTGCCGGGCTTGCAGCCGCAGCAGTTGGGCAGGGTAATGGATATGGGATTGGACTTGCATCAGTCTCATCCTGGATTAGGTGGCAATCTGCTGGCGCGGGCGAAATCCTGGTTAAAAGGGCAGGGCATCCAGGTGATGGCGGTCGATTTGTCAGCGCGTTATCCAGTCGAGGAGGCATTTTGGCGCAGTCAAGGCGCGAAACTGCGTTTTCATGCTTATTGGATGGCGATATGATTCGGCTGGCAAGGGAAGATGATGTTGAACGGATTGGCGAGTTGTGGCTGGAGTTGGTCGAGCATCATCGCGGATTTGATGAAAGCATGTTCAGGGCATCAGCGGAGGGCCCCGCGCTTTATTCTCAAAATATCCACAGCCGACTGTCAGACAAGCTGGCGCGGGTGCTGGTAGCGGAAGCGCAGGGCGAAATCGTCGGTTATGCGCTGGGTATGATTTTGGACGTGACCACCGAATTGTTCATGCCGATGCGAGTTGGTTTTGTGGCCGATATTTATGTGGTGAAGGCACATCGGCGCCAGGGCAAGGGGCGTCAGCTTGTCGAGCGTTTGGTTTTGTGGTTCGCATCGCAGGATGTCCATTGCTTTGAATGGCATGTTACCGCCAGCAATCACAAGGCGCTGAAGTTCTGGGAAGCGGTCGGCGGAGAGATAACGATGCTGCGTATGCGAGCCGAGATAAGGTGAGGTCAGTTATGACGGAATTGATTTATCTGCAAGACAGCTATGTCGAGGAGTTCACGGCTGTGGTTGTCGGTCAAGACGAGGAGCAGCATGGTGTGATTCTTGACCGAACGGCATTTTATCCGGGTGGCGGCGGGCAGCCCTGCGACCAGGGTAAATTGCTTGCCGGGACGCGCGAATATATCGTGAGTCGGGTCAGGCGCGGAGGCGTTCATATTATCGAAGGCGAACTGCCGTCTGTCGGCACGGAGGTCGAGGGGGCGATTAACTGGGATAGGCGTTACAAGTTAATGCGCACCCATACTGCCATGCACATCCTTTGCGGCGTCATCTGGCGTGATTATCAGGCGAGCGTGACAGGCGGCAATATGGAAGTCTTGTCGGGGAGGATGGACTTTGAATTTGAGCGGATGACGCCCGCATTGATTGCTGACATCGAGGCTAAAATCAATCAGGAAGTCATCGCCTCGCGGGATTTGTCGATAAAAGTCCTTTCGCGTGAAGATGCTTTTCAGATTCCCGACCTTATTCGCACCAAAATCAATCTCCTGCCCCCCGGAATCCGCGAGGTTCGGACGGTTGAAATTGTGGGGCTGGATTTGCAGGCGGACGGTGGGACACACGTTGCCAACACCAGCGAAGTCGGGACGATAAAAATCAGCAAATACAAGAGCAAGGGCGGCATCAACAAGCGATTGTATGTGGAGATTTCGGATTAATGCGTTATTTGCATCCGATTCAAGGGCACGAAAAGTTCGTCGCCAGTGGACGTTACCGATTTTTCAGGGACGGGCAGGCATTGCAGAAAGCTGAAGCCTGGACTATCCATGCTCATCCTGATGGCGCAGAGTTTATCCGCGTTGATGCCGATTCACGCTCGGAAGACGGAAAATCCATCCTGGTTGAGGCCTTGCAAAACGCGGAAAAGGAACTCTTGCGCTTTGACATCCGTTATGAAAACGCCAATTTTGAAGGGGGCATCAAAACCCTGCGGGCGAGCTATCATATCGCGGAGGGTTGGATGCAGGTCGGTTATGCGCTGAATGGGGCCGAGCGGGCGTATTTGGAGATGGAGTTGCCCGCCGGCGCGATGATTGACATTCCCCTGCTTTTGCTTCGTGGACGCACTGTGATGGAGATGGCGGGCTGTGAGGGCAAAGCGCTATCGGTGTTCGTGCCGATGTTTGAACATGCCCAGTTGTTTCCGGGGATTGTGAGGACAATCCAATCCCCAATGGAATATGTTGCGGATGACCTGGTGTCGATTGGCAAGCTCCCAATCAAGACGCGGCGCTATCGTTATGTTGACCAGGCGGTCTCATACTGGATTGATGCGCATGGGGTGGTCATCAAACGGGTCAATGCCTTCAGGCAGCAGGAATTTGTCGTATTGATAAGCGATTATGCACAGCGCAAGCAGCAGAGGTGAAGCCGTCCTTGTCGATGATAAAACGATTTCAGATTTTTCTTGGTCCGCGCCGATTTAAGGTGTTTATCGCCTTGCTGGCAGTTACGGGTTTGGCGAGCTTGCTGCTGAATATCTGGGTTGAGGGTACAGCCTGGATTGTCACGCTGCAAACGGCGCTGCTCATCGCATTCCTGCTGGGCGCCGCTTATTTGATTCTCGGCCGTTTGCCCGGCGAGGAAAGGGGGCGCTGGCTGGCAGTCATTGTGCCGGCAATCCTGGCGATGATTTTGGGGTCAGTGGTTTTCCCGCAGCTGACGGGATTGTTTGTGGGCGCGGGGGCTGGCTGGATTGTCGCGGGCATCTTTGTTTTCAATAGCTTTGGGGCGCCGCAGAATTACAAGAAGGCGATTAAAGCCATGCGCCGGCAAAAATATGACATCGCCATTGGGGCGATGAACGAGATGATAAAAAAAGAGCCGCAGCAGCCAGAGCATTATCGCTTTCGGGCGGAGTTGTTTCGCCTGTGGGGGAAACTCAAGCAGGCTCGCAGGGATTATCTGCGAATGATTGAGTTGGACAGGCAGTCGGCGGTCGCTTACAACGGGCTTGCCGAGGTGGAATTGCAGGCGCGGCATTATAAGCAGGCGCTGGATGCGGCTCGCAAGGCGCATGAACTGGCGCCAGATGAATGGGTTGCGGTGTATAATCTGGGTCTGATTGAAGACCGCCTGCAAAACAGCGAGCAGGCAATCCAACATCTCAGCCATGCGCTGGAACTGCGGATACCGGATTCCCGCCACCGCTTGCTGGTGCATTTGTATTTGCTGCGTGCCTTTATGCGCCTGGGGGATGAGTCGCAGGCTGCGGCGGCTTTGACGGCGCTGAAAGGCGAGAAGGCGGGCTTGGAAGAATGGCAGGTTATTATGAGCGCTGATGAAGCGCAGGCTCTGCGCGACGTCTTGAGCGAGGACATTGAGCTTGCCCGCGCCCTTGTCCATGATGAAATTGAGCTTGTTTCCAGTACGGTCGGAAGTTGGTGATGTCCCTGCGGCGATTGCTTCTTTGGTTGGTGGTTTTTGTGTTCGCTGCCTTAGCGGTGCTGGGCATGATTATCTTTGTTTTGGGTGTTTTGATTGAGTTCTCCAACGGACTGACGCAGCCTTTGGATCACTATATTTCTCCGACAGCGCAGCTGGCTCTTGCTGGTTTGTGTCTTTCGGCCAGCATGATTCTATTGGGTTTTACGCTGGTTGGCATTTTGCTGGCGCGGCAGTCGCGTCAGTATGGGGCTGGCTATGGCGAGGCCTATCGTCTGATTGAAAAACTTCAGTTTCCGCAGGCGATTCAACTGCTGGAGCGCGTCATGGCTGGCGGCAAAATTACGCCCGACCTGCTGATGCTGCTGACCAGCGCTTATGCCTACAATGGGCAGCTGGCGAAAGCGCAGGCAACGGCTGACCAGGCGGTGTATCTGTTTCCGCAAAATGCCGGCGCGTATATTACCCTAGCGAACGGATACCGAATGCAGGCAAGTTATGGCGAAGCGGCCATCGCCTTGCAGGCCGCCTCGCAGCTTTCGCCAGACCAGCCAATTATTTGGGCGGAACTGGGTTTTGTGCAGCAGTTGGCTGGCGAACACGATGCAGCGATTGAGTCCTTCAAGCAGGCGGCCTTGTATTCGATTCCTTCGATGTACAGTGTGCGCGTGAATTATCATCTCTCGCGTCATTATCTCAAGCTGGGCGAGCATGACAATGCCATCCATACCATCGACCGCATGGTGGCGGCCAAGTATGGCGTGCAGGCATGGAAATCGACGCTCAGGGCGCTGCAAGGCACGGTCTATGGCAGTTCGCTTCAATATGAAATCAGCCAGATTGAAGCCGCCATAGCCGAAGCCGAAGCCCAGAGGCAAGCCCTTGATGATGCTTAGGCACTTGGCGCGGCGGCTGCCTGAATGGGACCCGGCATCCAAAATGGCGCTGGGACTAGGCCTGGTTTTGCTGCTGCTGATGGTCTGGCTTGGATTCAGGGGGCCCGAGCCCGTCCAGCTGCCAGCTAGAATCGGCGCGTTCGGACTTTTGCTGACGATTCAACTCCTTGTTCTCTGGGGAAATCGCCGCGTTTTATCGCCCTATCACCAGGCGCAGCAGCATTTCATCCATGGGGATTATCTGGCTGCCCGCGATATTCTGGAGATGATGCCCCAATCGTCTCCTGCTTCGGTCGATGCGCTGGTGCTGCTGGGCAATACTTATCGGCATCTGGGTCAATTTGAAAAAAGTCGGGCGGCCTTGGAACATGCGCTGGGATTAAAGCCGAATTATCATTTTGCGCTTTATGGCATGGGCAAGCTGAGCCTGACCACGGGAGACTATGAAGCTGCCGTCCGTTTCATCACCAAGGCGCTGCTGTCGGGGGCGCCCGATGGCGTGCAGTTTGATTTGGGGCAGGCATTTTATTTGCTTGATGATGCTGAAAAATCGAATCATTATTTCAACAATATCCGCTCAATCATCGCCGATGAGCCGGCGCAAGCCATGTTAATGGCGTATTATCGCTTTGTAATGGGTACAGGAGAGCGTCCCTCCCATCGCTCCATCCAGGAACATATTCATTATTGGCAGCAGGAGGCGGTGAAATATCGCCAGACCCCTTATGGCGCCGCTTTGCAGAAAGATGTCGATGCCTTGAGCGCATGCTTAAAGGATGCACAAGCACCCAACTGATTGCCCCTTTCGCAATTTCGCAATTTAAGTCATAATCCCTGCGGAAATCCAGGTGCAGGGAGGTGTTCACGTGGTGGTGGAGCAAGCGATGCCCACACCGCGGGTCATTGCCGATTTGATGCGAATATGGAGATGAGCGGCGGCTCATCTTTGCCTTTAGTTCATTCGTATCAATAGCATGGAGAAATAATGACTTATGTTTAAGGCAGTCGACTCGAAGGTCAGCAGCGAAATTATCAACAAACTTGAAATCGAACAGCTTAATTTCTGGCGATTTGGTCGGGTGTTCGAGCGCACGACTGAAGGCCGTGAAGATGCTCCCAGGTACGTCTTTTATGAAGGACCGCCAACGGCCAACGCCAAACCGGGGACTCACCATGTTTTGTCGCGTGCGTTTAAGGATATGTTTCCGCGTTACAAAGTGATGAACGGCTATTATTGTTTGCGGCGCGGTGGATGGGATACGCACGGCTTGCCAGTCGAAATTGCCGTAGAAAAAGAACTCGGCTTTGATAACAAGAGCCAGATTGAGGAATATGGCGTCGCCGAGTTCAATGAAAAATGCCGCAACACTGTCTTTCGGCACATCGTTGAATGGGAGAAGCTAACCGAACGGACGGCGTTTTGGGTTGACCTTGACAAGCCATACGTCACCTTCACCAATGATTATATTGAAAGTGTCTGGTGGATCCTGAAACAGTTATGGGACAAGGGGCTGCTCTATCGCGGCTACAAGGTTGTGCCTTACAGCCCGACTTCAGGGACGCCCTTGAGCAGCCATGAAGTGTCTTTGGGATACAGGACGATTACAGACCCGAGCATCTACGTCCGTTTTCCGCTTAAAGACCAGCCAGGCGTTTATTTGCTGGCATGGACGACGACGCCATGGACATTGCCCGGCAATGCGGCGCTGGCGGTAGGCGAAGATGTCAGCTATGTTCAGGTAGAAGGGCCGGCATCGGATGGCGAAGGCGCTGAGCATCTGATTCTGGCGGAAGCGCGGATGGAACAGGTGCTTCGCCACCCCGAAGAATACAAGGTGGTCAGGCGACTGAAAGGCGCAGACCTGCTCGGCTGGAGATACAATCCCCTGTACACCTTCCTGCCAGTGGAGCAGGATTATGCTTATGTGGTGGCGACGGATTATGTCAGTGTCGCGGATGGGACAGGCATTGTTCATACGGCGCCTGCTTATGGCGTCGAGGATATGGAAACTGGCAAAAAGCATAACCTGCCGATTCTCATCACCGTTGATGAGACGGGGCGATTTGTCGATGCGGTGTCGAACTTTCATGGCATGTGGTTCAAGGACGCTGACAGGGAAATCATCAAGGATTTGGTTGAGCGCGGATTGATGTATCGCCATGAGCAGTATGAGCATTCCTACCCGCATAACTGGCGCGACGAAACGCCCTTGATGTACTTTGCCCGCGAGACCTGGTTCATCAACACCCTGGCATACAAACAGAGGATGATTGACCTCAACCAGACCATCAACTGGGTCCCCTCACACCTCAAGGACGGGCGCTTTGGCAACTGGCTGGATGACCTCAAGGAGTGGGCGCTGGGCAGGGAACGTTACTGGGGCACGCCGCTGCCGGTCTGGGTTGATGATGAAAGCGGCGACATGCTGTGCGTTGGCAGCGTGGATGAATTGAGCGCATTAGCCGGGCGAGACCTCAGCGAACTGGATTTGCACCGCCCCTATGTCGATGAGATTACCTTCGCCAACCCGAATGGCTCTGGGGGGACGATGCGGCGAGTGCCAGAGGTCATTGATGTCTGGTTCGACAGTGGCGCGATGCAGGTCGCCCAATGGGCTTATCCCAAGAAGCATGGCCCCTTGCTTGAAGAACAGCATCCGGCGGATTATATCTGCGAGGCAGTTGACCAGACGCGCGGCTGGTTCTATAGCCTTCATGCCATCGCTGCCATGCTGTTCGAGACCGTTGCCTTCAAGAATGTAATTTCGCTGGGGCATATTCTTGATGAGCATGGGCAAAAAATGTCCAAGAGCAAGGGGAACAGTCCCGATCCCTGGACGGTGCTTCATCAGAATGGCGCGGATGCCTTTCGCTGGTATCTGTACACCTCGGGACCTCCGGGCGAACCCCGCCGTTTCTCCGCGAATCTGGTCAATGAGGTCATCAAGAAGTTCTGGTCAACCCTTTGGAATACTTACAGCTTTTTTGTGACCTACGCCAACATCGACGGCTGGGATCCGACTCGAACAGTGCCCGAACCCCAAGACCGCGAATTGCTGGACCGCTGGCTGCTGGCTGAATTGCATCATTTGACCAAGACAGTCACCGATGCCTTTGAGAATTATGATGCCACGAATGCCACCCGACCGATTGAGGATTTTGTTGAGCGCCTGAGCAACTGGTATGTGCGTTTGAGCCGCGACCGTTTTTGGAAAAGCGAACAGGATGATGCCAAGCTGTCTGCCTATGCGACGCTCTATGAGACACTGACAGCGCTTTCGAAGCTGCTGGCGCCGACCATGCCATTTTTGAGTGAGGCGATGTATCGCAATCTGGTTGCCGAGCAAGACAGTTTTCAAGCTGACAGTGTGCATCTGTCGGCCTGGCCCCAATACGATGAGTCTTTGCTGGACGAAACCCTGATTTCGGAAATGGCCTTGGTGCAGCGCGTCGTCAGTTTGGGGCTGGCGGCCAGAAATGCAGTCCAAATCGGAGTCCGCCAGCCGCTTGCCGGCGCACAGTTTGCCATGCGCGATGTGATGGAAGCCCCCGTCATTGAGCGTTATTCACAGCTTATTATGAGCGAGTTGAATCTGAAGTCGGTCAGCGTCATGGGCGCGGCTGAAGCCAGCCAATTTGAATCGACCACCATCTACAGCTTGAATCCTTTGCCGCGTTTCTTGGGACCCAAATTTGGGAAGGATTTCAAAGCGATACAATCTGCCCTGCGAGATGGCGGGCAGGATTTTGTGCGTCCTTTTGCCGAACGGCTGCTGGCAGGAGAGAACATCACCCTTGAATTGGATGGGACTGCCTTCGAGATTATGAATAACGAGTGCGAAGTCAAAGTCAGCATCGAAACACCCGAAGGGGCGGTTGAGGATGGCGGTTATGTGGTGGTGCTGGATACCACCCTGTCCTCTGAACTGGTGGAAGAAGGGCTGGCACGCGAGATTATTCGGCGGATTCAAAATCTGCGAAAAAGGGCGGACTTTGAACTGGACGACCATATTGAGATCAGCTATTGCGATGCTTCCGAGAGCGCAAATGCGGTGATGCAGCTATTCAGCGCTTATATCAGTCAGGAGACACTGGCTGATGCGCTGAAGCCTGGCGATGTATCGGGGGAATATGTCAGCGAAACAGTCGCAATCAAAGGCGAATCACTGACAATCGGCGTCAAACTCGCGGGCTGATTTGTTGATTTTATCCAGTTAATCGGGCAGGGCAAGCGAAGGTATTGCGCTTGTCCTGTTTTTTTTGTTATTATTGGCAGTATAATTGGCTATAACTTACAAAGCGGCGCTGTAATTTTGTTTATTCTGCCGAGAAAATATCAAATGCCTACAGGATGCCAGTCATGTCAGATAAAAACACGGCCTCGATTCAGTCTTTGCTTCGCTATTCCCTGCCACTTGGCACGAGTATGGCTGCCGGTGATACCGAAACACAGGTCAACTGGTGCGTGACCATACGCGCCCAGCCTCCCGCTTTCCCGGATATTTATGGCGGCGAACTCGCCTTGGTTTCGATGGATGTTCTGCGGAGCTTTGACAGCCGCCTGATGCTTGCCAATGTCATTCGGCAGCTGGCGGAGTTTGGGGTGAGCGCGGTCGTCACGGCTGGCGCGGTCGAGGAGCGCGCGATTGCAGCGGCGAATGCCTGTCAGATTGCGCTGCTTTCGATGCCCCTTGACGCCAGCCTGACCGCTGTCGAACGTGCTGTCAATGCCTTGATTCTCAATCAATCAGCGCGTTTGACCAAACGGGCTATCGAGATTCAGCGGCAGCTGGCGCGGCTGGCTGCGGAAAACCGCGATTTGAACAGCCTGCTGCAAGTCATATCGCGCTCGACGGGCAAGCCGATTGTCGTCCATGACGATACTGGAGTGATGATTTACCCGAACCTTGAGCGCAGGGGAGCGAATGGACGCCATCGCTTTCAGGCGATGCCATACAGCCAGTTCCAAAAGTGGCTTAGCCATAACGCGCCATCCAGTCAAGGCGCGGTAAGCAGCAGTCCGCTTGGCTATACCACCGTCCTCAAGGTCGAGAAACGTGTCGCCGGCTATCTGTCGCTGGTTGGTCGGAATAACAATCTGGATGAATTTGACCGTCTTATTTTGACCTATGGCGCGGATGTCTGCGCGATAGAAATGGCAAAGAATCGCGCCATTGCATCGGCTGTGGAACAGACACGCGGCGATTGGATTCAAATGCTGTTGAGCGGCACACTCGCCGATGATGATTTGCTGCATACCCGCGCGCGGCAGGCGGGCTTTGAGCCAGGCTCTTTATATGTCGCGGCTGTTTTCCGCGTCAGCGCTCAATCCGCGCAGCCTTTGTCTTTGGAATCGCTCATATCGCTGCTGCGAGATGACATATCGCGGCGGCAGGTCGGTGGCGCGGTCGGGCAGTATGTCGATATGATTGTCGCTTTGTACCCACTGGATGCAGAAGCGAATGCGCTATCGCGGACGAAGATGATGATTGAGGATGCACGCGCCCAGCTGGCAGCCCGCACGCCGAGCGGGCTGGTCGCGGCGGGGATAAGCCGTCCGTCTAAGGGCTTGTCCAATCTGCGCGATTCGTATCGTGAGGCAAAGGACGCTGTCGGCATTGCTTATGAACTTGGCGACCGGGACACCACCACTTTTTATGGTGATTTGAAACTTTATCAGCTATTGCTGGCGCTGAAAGAACGCAATCTGGAGAATCTGAACCAGTTTTATCGTCAGGCGCTCGGCCCGCTTGTAGACCACGACAGCCGCAAGCGAAGCGACCTGGTGCGAACCTTGAGCGGTTTTTTTGCGGCTAACGGAAATCTGGCGAAAGCGGCGCAAGACCTTGATGTGCATCGCAACACGTTGGTTTATCGCCTTCAGCGAATCTCGGATTTAACCAAGCTGGATTTGGATGATGCCGACAATCGTCTGATTTTGCATCTGGCATTGAAGACGCGGCGCGTCCTGGCGACCGTCCCCGGCAAGACGGACGGAACTTGATGCGCGGCTGGCAGCCTTGAAACCGCGCTAGCCGACATTCATCATTTGATGCGGCAGCGGCGGGGCAATTTTGATAAAGTGATCGCCAGGGTGTTTCAGCAGCGCATAAATTGGCTGGGCGGCTTGCGATTGGTTGTTCTCCTCAAGCGTGCGAATATAGGCATTCAGCAATTCCCGCACATCGTGATGGCCCTCGTCATCCAATGGCTGGATTTTCGCCAGCGAATCGGGGGCGATGCGCTGGCGAATGGCATCGACAGTCAGGTTCATCTCTGGCTGAATCCGTTGGTAGACCACGCCGCCGCTCATGCCGGCGCACATCCACGGGCCGGGATCACCCAAGACGACCGCCCGCCCGGAGGTCATATACTCAAAGGCATACCCCTTGAGATTGGCGCGAGCGCCCAGCCCGCCGAGACTGTCTTGCAGGGGTTCCCGTATTTCGCCGCCGAAGACGGCATCGGCACCGCTCATGCGGATGCAGGCGCGTGTATCGGCATTGCCTTGCACGATGAATAAACCACCTTGTGCGCCATAGGCGAAGCTCTTGCCAACCGAACCATCCAGGCGGCGCCCGTTGTGATTCAGCCCTTTGAGGATGGCGATTTTACTGCCAGAGGCACATTTCCCGACTCCGTCCTGTGCGCCGCCTTCCACCAGCACATTGACCGGATCATCAAGGAAGGCAGCCAGACCATTGCCAGGGATGGCGGAGTTGCTGAAGCTCAGGTTAATCGCACGGATGCGTTCGGCATGAGGCACCTCCTCCCGTTTGATGGCGCCCGCAAGGTGCGTGCCCAGTGCGCGGTCCATCGCCATCACCTGCTCATCGTCATAGGTGAGTTCGTATTCGCCTTTTCGCACATATTCCGCAACAATATCGGTGATTTGCTTGCTGACGGTGTTGCGGGGACGTGTAATGCGCCGTCCGCCGGGCTGCGCCAGGGTTTTTTGCGCGCGGGGGACTGAACGCAGCAAGGTCGAAAGGTCAATGCGGTCGTGATGCGAGGTTTGATAGAGCAGGTCGGCACGCCCAACTATATTCTGCAAGTTGCTGATGCCCATTTTTGCCAGCCACTTGCGAATATCGCTTGCCAGGGCGTCGAACATAACCACGATGCTGTCCGCAGAGCCGCGCTCGGCAAAGGGACGGAAGGCCTTGAAGTCTCTTTTTTCCGCCTCTTCCTTGGTTTTGACGTGGGTTGTAATGCCCACATGACAAGTCCCGTCATGGCAGCCGCGGCAGATGGTGCAGCCAACCGCCACCATCGCCAGGGTGCCGAAGCCAACGCGGTTGGCGCCGAGACAGATCATCTTAATCACATCGCGCCCGCTCTTCATGCCGCCGTCCACCCATAGCTCAACATCGTCGCGCAGGCCGCTTTCGATAAGGCGGCGATGCGCCAGCCAGAGCCCAATCTCTGCTGGCAGGCCCACATGACGCAGGGCGTGCGCCCGCGCCGCGCCAGTGGCGCCAGTGTAACCCGTTATGGTAATGACATTGGCGCCAGCTTTGGCAACGCCAACGGCAATGATGCCGATGCCTGGCACGACCGGCAGCTTGACGGACACTTTCGCATGGGGGTTAGCCGTTTTAAGCTCGTCAATCAACTGCGCCAGGTCTTCAATCGAATAGAGGTCATGGTTGTTGCTGGGCGAAATCAAGCCAACGCCAGGGGTGGTGCTGCGGACGGCTGCGATTTGTTCGGTGACTTTGTAGCCTGGCAGATAGCCGCCTTCGCCTGGCTTGGCGCCTTGGCCAATCTTGATTTCGATATACGCTGCCGAGTTCAGGAAGGCGATGTTCACACCAAATCGTCCTGATGCTACCTGCTGCCCGCGATTGCGGGGATTCTTGCCCAGCAGGTCATGGAGTTCGCCGCCTTCGCCGTTCATGCAGATGATATTGAGCCGATGCGCCGCTTCTGCATAGGCGCGATAGGCCAACTCGCCTTGTGACCCGAAGGACATCGCGCTAATCAGCACCGGCAGGTCATAGCCTTTGATGCTAATGTCCACGTCGGCAGGATCGATCGGAGAGGCGCTTTCTTTAAGCGTCAGGATATGCCGCAGCGAGACCGGCATTCTTTCCTCCAGGCCCAGCAGCGTTTGGGTATAGTCGTCAAAGCATAATTCGCCATGAGCGACCGCTTCCGCTTTTTTCCACATTTTCGGATAAAATCGCTCCGGATTTTTCAGGCGGGCGCGAACCTTGCCACGGAACTCCTGCGCCCGCTCTTCAGCGTCATTGTACAGCGCAGTCCAGGTCAGCCCGCGTCCGGTCGAGCCGAAATAATTCGGTGTCCCCAGCAAGTTGGCAAGATTTTTGGACAGGCCGACAGAACTGAAACTGTGTCCATAGCCGCGCAGTTCGTGACAGCCTATGGTCGATGTAATTTTCTGCAGGCCGGCATAAATTGCCTTGAGCGTATTGCGCAGTCGGGCTGCCACATGCTCGGGTGTGAGTACCGTTTTGCGCCCGCGCGGCGCTGTACCCAGACTGACAGCGTACATCGCATAGGGCAGCACGGCATTGGCGCCCAGGCTGATGCACAATGCCAAATCGTGCAGGTCTCTCATGGCGCCAGAGCGAACGACAATCCCGACCTTGCGGCGCAGATTGGGCGTGAAATCTGCCTGACGCAGCGCCTTGTCCACCACAGCAGTTGCCAGCAGAGGATCCATAAACAGTTCATCGCCAGCCGCAATTTTGCTGTCGTCCAGGACGATGCACTGCGCCCCGTGAAGCACAGCTTCAATCGCCTGACGCTGCAAAGTTTCGATAGCCTGGTCAATGGCAGAGTCGGTCGGGCAGCCCATCGACAGGAAGCTGACCTTCTCCGCGAAAATATCAACCAGGTCTTCAATGAGCATAGTGCCAAACTGTGAGGCGATTTCGCGCACAAAGTCAGTATCCTCAAAGCCAGGTATCGCCTCCAGCAGGAAAGGCAGTTCGAGACGAATCAAAGTTTCGTCCTGTTCGCGCCCCCTGGCGATTTCGGGCCGGCTGCCGACCAAAACCTGCGACGAGAATTGCGACTGCTCCCGCTCGCGGTCAATAGATGGATTGGTGACAACGGCAATCGTCTCTTTATAAAAATCAGCCAGGTTGACGCGGGTATTGCTAAGCGCAGCCAGCGGCCCGTCCCAGCCCAATGAGCCAATGAGCTCCTTGGCATCTTCGGAAAATGCCTTGACGATTTCAAGATGATAACGTTCCCAGCCAAAACCGGACATCACTGCCGCATTGACGTTAAGCGGCTTGTCCAGCCAGGGCAGTTTCGTTATTGATTTGCGCGGTTCGGGCGCTTCTTGCAGCAGGGCAACCGCTGCCGTTTCGGTTTGAAGCTGCTGGCTGGCCGCCGAAGAGGGGCCTATCGGGAAACTTGCTGCGGGTGATTCCATGGTTTGTCCGACATGGCCTGGCCAAAGGCTGGAAGCTGTCGGATGATAAGGCTGACGGGCGCGGTGTTTGCTGAGGACATGCCGCTGAATAGCAGGATAATCCAGGACCTTGATGGCGTGGCCTGTATGAATTTCGAGCGCGATTTTTTCGCCTGGGGCCATCGGTTTGGGGCTGACCGACATGGAATCCAGGCTATAGACACCGCGTTCGGATGAAACGAAGTGTTCCTTTTCGGTTTCGCCATACCACAAGGGGCGAAGCCCCAGCGCATCCACGCTAAACACCGCCAGATTGCCCAGACGGGCGGCCACAGCAGCTGGCCCCTGTGCAAAGGGCCCAAAGGACTGCCGAATTTCGGCATACATCTTCTGGATTTCGGGCGCGTCCTGAATGAGGTCGTGGTCAAAGGGCGGGAAGACATGTTCCATCGCTTCGATTAAGTCGAGTCCCTTTTGCATGCACAAGGCATAAATGCTGCGGTCTACATCTTGCGAATCGGAGCCATTTTCCACCATGGGTATATCCAGCATTTCCGATTCAAGCCGAAAGCGGGAAATCGTGTTGAATTCGCCATTGTGCCCCAAAACGCTGAAAGGCTGTGCCCGCTCGAAAATAGGATTGGTGTTGGTGCTGTAGCGTGCATGCCCCATCGTGACGGCAGAGGCATAATCCGGGTCGCGCAGTTCAGGATAGTAACGCCGCAGTATCTCGATGGTGCCCTGGACTTTGTAGACGACGCTGTGGGCGGAGAATGAAGCGAAGTGGATGCCAAGCCCGCGTTCCAGCTGAACCTGCAATTCAAACAGTTTCGAGTCCAGCTTGCTTGATGCGACCTGACCGTTAATGCCAGCGATTTGCCAAAAGACAGGCTCGTTCTTTTCGGCATTGGGTCCCAAAACCTGGCGATTGACTTGACCGCGGCGGTCAATGAGGATGTGCAAGCCGGCTTCGCTGATTTGACGGCAGATTTGGTCAACGATATTTAAGGCGCGGGCGCGGTCGCCAGAGGGAATCATCACATGAGCCACCCAAAAATTGCGGGAGGTTGCCAAAGAAGACCGCAGACCCGCCTGCGCCAGCCATTTTGTCCATAATTGCCGCGGGATGTCCGTTAAAACACCGACCCCGTCGCCTTCGCCATTGATGTAACCGGTGCGGTGTCCCATCCGAGTCAGCGCCTCGATGGTGCGTTTCACATTGCCGTGCGTCGCTTGGCCGCCCTTGCGAACCGAACAAATCAACGCACAGGCATCCCGATGGTCGCGGTCGATGTGATGAAGGTCATCAAATGTATCGTATTGATAAGCCAATTCTCATCCTCCTATTGCTGATACTATACATTGTAACAATGTTCACAAACCGCGCCATTGCTAGAAGTTATGGACATTTACAAGGAGAACTTGGGCAGAATACACAAGGATTGCTGTTGGTGTTGGCAGACATCCGTACAAAATCGCTTAGCCAAGCGCCAGGAGCCGCCGAATGGTCAATGCCAGGTGCAGCGCCAGCCGCGTCTCCGGTCTGTTCAGGTCAATGCCGGCGATTTCATTGATGCGGTTCATGCGATACAGCAGGGTATTCCGATGCACAATCAGGGACGTCGCAGCTTGCGACAGATTGCCGTGACAGTTGAAAAATGCCTCCAGTGTCTTGATGAGGTCCGCTTTTTGCCGCATATCGTAATCTGTCAGCAATCCAAGTGTATGCTCGCAAAAATCGCTGAGTTTGTCGCGGTCGGATAAGCTCAGTATGAGTTGATAGACCCCCAAATCGCCAATGAAAAGCGGAATATCGGTTTGCAGACGTTCAGCCAGTTCCATCGCCCGCACGGCATCGCGGTAACTGGCACGCCAGATGTTGATGTCGCGGGCGACCTGCCCCAAGCCGATGGCGACGCGATTTTGGGGATATTGCTCGTTAATCTCTTTGCTGAAGGCAAGCGACAACTCCATGCTGCTGTCGATAGGATCCTCGAAATCTGTCGCATGGAAGACAACCACCTCGCCCTCTGTTTCACGGATCCAGACCAGAGCAGCGGCGCGTTCATAGGTGATGACCGTATTGACTATGGTTTCCAGCCGCCGCAGGGAAGGCTGATTTTCGCCGCGCCATGAAAGGACAAAGGCCAGGTGAGTCTGCGTCATGTCGTGATTAAATCGCTCGCCTTGACGTACAGCCTCTTGCAGGCTGACATCGCCCAGCAGCAATCGGTCAAGAAATGTCCCGCGCAGGCGTTTTTCGGTCTCGTTGATGGCTTTCTGCTTCGCCATTTCCAAAGCGCAGGCTGCCGCGCCATGTTCGCAAACGAGTTGGTCGATTTCATCTAGGTCGCCCTCGCGCCCGATAATCGACAGATAGCCGCGCCCGATATTGCTGGTGATGATGGGCGCCACCAGACGCGCCATGCCAGCAATCGGAAGCGCCTGCATCAGCACGGGCGGATCCACATCGACGACGCGATGCCGGTCATGGAGTTCGACTGGCAGATTGTCCTGCTTCTTGAGAAAGAGCTCGACATCATCCCAGATATCGACAAACTGCGGCTGAAGTTTATGGGAGAGCGGATGCAAACGCTTGTCGTGGATAATCACGGCTTTTTTGGTTAAACGCGCCATAGCGCCGATGAGTTCATTCATCCCCTCGTTGCGTGATGAAATCTGGGTAAGCTGACGATAGATTTGTGTGCCGCGCCGTTCAATTTGACCTTTGCGGTATACCAAAAGGCTGATGATTGTCTTTTCAACATCTCGAATGCGGATGTTGTCGGGCAAGGTCAGGACTGGCAGATTGTAAGACTTTGCCTCGGCAAGAGCCGTCGGATTGACGGCGGCGCTGAATATCATGGCTGCGGCTCGCACTTTGGCGCTCCAGTGCACCAGTTCCGAATCACTGTGCGCCCTTGGCGGATTGTTCACCGGCGCAAACAGGATGAGTTCATGCTTCTGAACCGATTTTGAAGTGATGTCATCTTCGGGATGGATGACCGTTGTCCAGGTCACTGCGCGGTCCAGCAGGCCTTCACCAGAGATAATGCGGGTACTCAAGGGCAGCGCCAGCTTGCGAATTTCTTCTACTGTGATTTCCTGAGTTTTCGTTTTATTCATAATCATATCCAAACTCGGCATATCTTTGGAGACACCGATGGCAATGACAATGACCACAAATGACAGCTCTTCCACATTGATGATACAAATTATACAAGCATTTGGGCAAATTGCCGACAGTAATTTGTGCAAGGCAGACGCAACCGATGTCAGCAGGCGCCATGACAGCAGCTATGAAGCGGGTCGGTGGCTTGATGCTTATTTCTTGCTTTCTGTCATCAGCTTTTGATAGCATCCTTCCCAATCTTTGGGGTTGCGGGTCATCTTGTTAATTTGAATCTGGGCAAAGTGAGGAAAGAGCTTCATCATGGTATCGGGCAAATCATCCCAGCGATTGGTTTTGACCTGCTCTTCGATGGACGCGCCCAACAAGGACGCCCACCACCATTTTTGCTGGAAATCATCGGCTTTTTTCCAGTAGCCGCGTTTCTCCCAGGCGCGAATCGATTCTTCAACCGTGTCGTTAATCCCGCGCAGGCAATAAACAAGCATGGCGACCATGTCTTTGGTATCCTCGTTGACTGCCTGCTGCTGGGTCAGGCGCCGCAGAATTTCGGCGCTGGTGCGCATGTAACTGTGACGGCGTTTGCCCGGGCTGTTGGTATTGATAATCCGTGCCATTCCCTAGTCCTTGGCATGATTGACAGGTTGATAGGGGCGGATGCCGCGATAAATGCGGACACCGCCAATTGTTTTGAGGATGGTTGATGCCTCGCGCCCGGTAATCTCGGCAAGTTCAAGCGCATCCAGAGGACGATTGCCATTGACCAGAAAGGCGCGAAAAACGCTGTCAATCAACCCGATATGCTCGGTGATGAAATTCGGCTGTTTTGCCGATTCCTGAATTGCCAGCCCCAAGGCATCCAACCGAAACACTTCGCCCGTCTCTGGGTGTACATAATCAAATACTTCCCGCAAGTCCAGATGTTCAAGATTGGCTCGCTGCTGCTGCGACAGATGAGTCAGCAGATAGACATTCAAGTCATCACGGCTTGTTTCCCACCATTCATAATCAATATAGAATTTTGTTTCGACATTCAGCTTAATCAGATAATTGGGGGGCATTCGGCAAATCCTTTTGGTCAATCGCTGAGCTTCCAGTAATCCCCGCCCGCATTCTCAAAATCCGGATGCGCTGTCAGCGTGGCGAATATCGGGCCAGGCGGACAGCGCCGCAAGATATTGAGTGTGCTGTACAAGACTTTGGCATGAACGGTCCTCTGTGGATTTTGCCCGCTGAGTTCGGTAATGAGGTCGCGCAGCAGTTTTGCTAAGGGCATCTGTTTATTCTGCACATCGCTGCCCAGTTTATCGACTTCGGGCAGGTTGTTGATTCCGACAATAATCTGGTCATCATAATCAGCGCCAATGGCGCGTTTGGCGGTTTCAAATCGGAGTCGGTCCTTGTCGATGCTTTCAACCAGTGGGATCCATTCTGTTCGGGGGCGATAATTGTCAAACTCGATTTCTATTCGGCTGGGGTCGCGGGTTCGGTTAAGATAAACATAAGCGCCGACTGGCAGGTGGTGTTTTTGATAGAGCGCTGCCAGACCATAAACATATTTATACTGATGAACGACCCAGCAGGGATATTCCTGTCCATCCAGCGCATCGACAATCGTTATCGCAATGCGTGGCGTTTTGGCTTCGGGGAAGATGTACCGCGTCTCCGAGTTGATGGGCAGGGTGCCAACGCGGCGATGGGGATAAATCAGCGTCAGGCTGACCTCGTCGCCCGGTGGCGGCGAGCTAATGGGCGAATGTTCGTCATCGAGGTCATATTCCAGCTGCATCATGTCTTTTGTCAGCAGTCTGCGGTCGTAGGCGACGGTCTTGTACTGCAAGATGGCTGGCACTTGCCGCACCATTCGCGGCAGCAGGCGATGAAGATGCCACAGGATTTTGCCCGCCGGCCCAACCTCATCAAAGCGCTCGTCCTGATTCATGGCATAGTTCAGCGAGAAGGCCTGCAAAGGTTCTGGCGCTTTGCCCAAGCCGCCGATTTCTTGCAGAATGTCAACGGGGGTTGATGGCCCGCCATCGTTCATATCGAGGACGGCTTCCGCCAGATGCAAATGACCAATATCCACGTCCAGCATCAGGTCGCGGACAAACCAGGTGCCAGCAATCCGAACCAGGTCGGAGTTTTGTTCCAGCGACTCATTCACCTGTTGGATGATGGTGACCGCTGGGTCTTTGATGATGTCCTCGACTGTGTATGCGCTGTTCAGTTTGCTCGGATGCCTGTTCAAATCCGGATTGTTAAGGGGATGCTCGCCTTCAAACCCGCTGACAAATTCTCGAATCCGATTGTCGATGTTATCGTCAAATTCGACTGTGACAACTTGGAATGCGTTCAAATCCATGCTTCGGCCGGAACGAATGCCAGTGACCCTTGCGGTGGCATAATCCATCATGGAAAATACCAGTCGGTCCCCGACATCATAACTGCCTGCGGGTTGATAGATTTTCGTCCCTCGATAACGTTCTTTTAATTCTGACTGTATGTTTTGTTCACGCTGTTTGATGATGGCGGTTGCGAGTTGCACGCTGGATAAGGGCGTTTCTTTTTCCAGCAAGAGGTTGGTGATGCTGTCAATATCTTCAGAAGCAATCGAAAAGCTGTGTGCCCAATGATGCGCTGGTATCAAGGTTAAACACCTCCCGATTTGTTTATCAACCAACAGCCACTGGCGGGGTCGGACCTTAAAGGACAACTCACCCTGCAATCCTACTTGAATGCCCCGCTTATCGTCAAGCGCTACTTGGACTAATCTCGTATAATAGCAGTATTTGACAGTGAGCAGGCAAAACGCATCAAACAGAAATATGCAGCGGGCTGACCTGTGTTATGATCATGTAAGCGACTGTTGACCAGGTATCGCTGTTGGGTTATACTGGCTGTTTGTGATGGGAAATGATGTTTAGATAAAGGCAAGTGACATGTCGACCAAACGCACCTGGCAGCCCAAGGTTCGCCGCCGCAAGCGCGTGCATGGCTTTCGCAAGCGGATGAGCACCGGCAGCGGGCGCAGGGTTCTCAAAGCTCGGCGCAGACGCGGACGCCATCAACTGACAGTGACACCCAGACACGTCAAGAAAGTCAACTGGAACGCGGGCTAGGCGATGAAATCCGCGCTGCGGCTGCGGCACAGGGCTGATTTTGCTGGCGTTCGCGCGGGCGGCAGGAAATATCGGCATTCGGCTTTGGCGCTTGCCTTGCGCGCCAATGGCTTGTCACATAATCGTTATGGCTTTGTGACCGGCAAATGGCTCGGAACTGCTGTCCTGCGAAATCGCACCAAACGCCGCTTGTGTGCAGCCATCTGTCAGAAGCATGCCTGTCTGCGGCAAGGGTATGATATTGTAGTGACCGCGCGGCCGATGGCCGCCGCACAACCCTTCGATGAATTGCAACGTATATTGAATGAGTTGTTCTTGCAGGCAGAATTGTCCAGAGGGAAGCCAGGATGTTGAAGTGGCTCTTGCTGAAATCCATAAGCGGCTACAAGCGATTTCTTTCGCCCATCCTGCCCTCTGCCTGTCGCTTTACACCAACCTGCTCGGCTTATGCCTATCAGGCAATCGAAATCTATGGCCCTTTCAAAGGAATGTGGCTGGGCTTCCGCCGGATTATGCGCTGCCATCCCATGCACCCCGGCGGTTATGACCCCGTTCCACCCAAGGAGTGACAGTTGAACAAAGTGAACCTCAAGCGCTATCGCTTGCCAGTTTTATTGCTGCTGACGGCAGCCCTGCTCACGGCTTGCGTCGGGACGCGGATGGGGGTCAGCTGGCCTGCCATCGGTTTGATTGACCTGTACGGCGAGCAGAATATCGTGCTTGCCTACAATGACCGCGTGGCGATTTTAAGCCCCGCCAATGGCGTGCCGGCGCGTTTGATTAATCCGGTCACCGGTGAAGTGCGCCGTGACCAGGATAACAACCCCCGAAGCTGGGTGCTTTTGGGCAGCGAGTACGAAAATGCACAGTTCTACGCCACGCTCATTCGGATTGATGAGGAGACTTTTCTGGCTGCCGACCACAATGGGCGGCTGCTGGAGATTGATTCGGTGGTGGCAAATGTGGAACGGGTCATACCGATTGACGATCAGGTTGTTGCCAACATTCTGGTCGTGAATGATGTCATGTACATTCCCCTGCAAAACGATGGTCTGATTGCGATGACAATCGGGGATTATGAGGTCTTGTGGACGTATCTGACCGAAGGGGGAGTTTGGGCTAAGCCCCTGCTGGTGGATGATATGATTGTCTTTCCTTCGCTTGACCATCATTTGTACGCGGTTGACAGAGAAACCGGCAGTCATCGCTGGTCAGTGGACTTGGGGGGCAGTGTGGCAGCGGCGCCGCTGCTTGCCAACGGGCGCTTGTATGTGGGCAGCTTCAACAAATCGTTTTTTGAGATTTCGCTTGATGGTCAAATCCTGAACCGCTACGACACCCAAAATTGGGTCTGGGGCACCCCGGCAATCGACGAAGAAGGCATCGTTTATGTGACTGACCTGAGCGGTTATGTACACGCTCTTGACACCGGGAACAACCTTGCCGAACGCTGGTCAGTGCAGATTGCCGAGCGCGGCATCCGTCCAGGGCCGCTGGTTTATGAGCAGCGGGTTATCGTGGCATCGCGTGATGGCAAGGTCTATTGGCTTGACCGCCGCGATGGCGGGCTTATCAATGCCAGGGAGATTGAGGGACGCCCGGAACTGCTTGGCAACCTGCTCTTGCTGCAGCCGAGCGAAACGCTCGACATCGACCAGCCGCTCGTGCTTGTCAGTTCTGTGGATACCGGCAAATTATTGATCGCGTTTGAGGTCGATGGCCGCCAAACATGGGTCTATAGTCCTTAGTCCATCGACAGGAGTTTGTTTGAATGTGGGATTTAATTCTAAACCCGTTTGTGACCATTCTGACATGGTTGTATGCGGCGCTCAATCAGGATATTGTCCTGGCGATTATTGTGCTGACGGTGATTATCCGCTTCCTGACCTATCCGCTGCTCGCGCGGCAGCAGGAATCCTCGCGCAAGATGCAGCAGATTCAGCCGCAGCTCAAGAAAATCCAGGAAAAATACAAGAACGATAAGGAAAAACTCTCCCAGGCACAGATGACACTGTATCGGGAAAACAAGGTCAATCCAGTCGGTGGCTGCCTGCCTCTGGTCATTCAGTTTCCGATTTTGATTGGTCTTTATCAGGCGATTTTCTTTGCCTTGGCGGCGACTCCCTTTCAGTTGGTGGATTTGTCGGAGCGGCTGCTGATTCCGGGGTTGGATTCTTTAATTCCCTTGCAGCGGATGTGGATTGGAATGGACTTGACTCTGCCGCCAACGACCAACCCGCCTTACGCGCTTGTTTTGCCCTTGCTGGTGCTGGTAACGACCTGGGCGCAGTCGAAATTGACAATGGCAACCACCCAGGGCAGCAAGGATCAAGACGACGATGATGATGACAAGCCTTCGGGCGGCGTGGGCGGTCAGGCGCAGGCAATGACGAAAAGCATGACCACCATCATGCCGCTGATGTTTGGTTTCTTTTCGTTGTCGTTCTCAGTTGGCTTGTCCATTTACTTTGTCACTTCCAATTTGATTGGCATTGTCCAATACAGCCCGCAGGGGCGCAGGGTATTGGACAGGATTTTTGGCAACAACAAAGGCGACGAGGTGATTGTCAGCGCGGAGATTGAACTCGAGGATGAAAAACCAGCCAGAAAACCGCGCAAATTCAAGAAAAAGAAACCGCGCAGGAAGTAACCAACTGCATCGCGCACAGGGGATATAAATATGGAAATGATAGAATCGACCGGTAATTCGGTTGAAGATGCAATCAATAAGGGTCTTGTCGAACTCAATGCCTCGCCCGGTGATGTCATGGTCGAAGTCTTGGAAGAGCCGAATACCGGTTTGTTTGGATTTGGAGCGCGGGAGGCGCGTGTTCGTCTGGTGCTGATTGGCAGGCGCAAACCGATGGAAGCCGAAGCGGCTGATGATGAAGACAGCGATGGGGGCGGACTCCCGGACGAACAGCCGCTTGAGATACCGACAGACGAACTGAATGAAGATGCTGTCGTCGGCAAAGAGGTTCTTGAGGAACTTCTGGCAAAAATGCAAATCAAGGGTCAAATCGCGGTGCATCGCGTTGAGGAAGAGGTCGAAGGGGAAGAACCCCATTGGATGTTAAACGTCACTGGCGAAGGCATCAATCGGCTGATTGGACGCCGCGGCGAGACGCTTTCCTCATTGCAAAACATCGTGCGCCTGATTTGCAGCCGCCGTTTGCAGCGCCGCGCCAATATCATTATTGACGCCGATGGCTACAAAATGGGGCGTTCCAATCGTTTGCGGGGTTTGGCAAACCGCATGGCAAAGCAGGCGGTGCAGCAAGGGCGCACCATTACACTGGAGCCGATGCACGCCAATGAGCGGCGCATCATCCATCTTACCCTGCGCGGCCGCGGCGATGTGATGACCCGCAGTGTTGGCGAGGGCCGCACCCGCAAAGTCACCATTGTTCCCAAATAGCCCGGCCGAATTTGACAGTTTGTGAACAGACCTGCCGGCTGTATCTTTGTTTCCCGGGTGCTTTGAGCAGCTATGACTTCAGAAATTGATGTTTTGGTAATCGGTCACACGACGGCAGACCTGGTGCCGGGTGGCAGAATCCTGGGAGGGACGGTCTCTTATGCCGCGCCGGTGTATGCTGCCTTGGGGCATCGCGTGGGCATCCTGACAAGCGCCGCCTATAACGAGCCGCTGCTCAAGCATTTATTGCCCTTCGGCAAGCTCATGGTGCTGCCAGCCGATTCTTCCCTGACTTACGAAAATGTCTACGATGAGGGCGGACGTCAGCAATTTGTCCGAGCAACGGCAAGGGCAATCCGTTATGGCGATGTACCCAATGGCTGGCTGGATGTGCCTTATGTCCATTTGGGGCCGCTGGCGGATGAGGTCAATCCATTGGAGATGGCCCGCCGTTTTCCGGAGGCGATGGTGATGCTGACGCTTCAGGGCTTGATGCGGCGCTGGGATGAGGATGGCAAAGTGCAGTTCAAACGCTGGTTCGACGAAGAGGCTTTCAGTCTGATTGACCTTCTTGTCTACAGCGAAGAGGACGTTCATCAATACCCCCGCTTGACCGACGAGATTCGACGGGTGTGCAATCACCTGGTGGTCACCAACGGACGCCATGGCGGCACCTACTACCATCATGGCGATTCTCGGCATTACGACAGCATTGAGGTGCCTGTCTGTGACTTGACTGGTGCCGGGGATGTCTTTGCGGCATCGGTGCTGGGGCTCTTGCCGCTGGTGGGGAATGATGTCTTTCGGGCGGTTGAAATTGCGGGGCGTCTGGCGGCTTATTCGGTGTCGCGCATCGGTATTGACAGCGCACCGACGGCTGCGGAAATCAAGCGCGAACTGGAAAACTTTTTACAGGACTGATTGATGATTCAGACAATTTTGTTGAATGGCAATATCATCACGCTGGATGCCGCTCGGCCGCGTGTCAGTGCGCTGGCAGTCAGCTATGGCAGAGTGGCTGCACTGGGCACGGATGCCGAGATTCGCCGTCTGGCAAACGCAGGCACAGCCGTATGCAACCTGGACGGCAAAACAATTTTGCCTGGATTGACGGATGCGCATCTTCACTGGGAATTGCAGGCGAGGGCGCTGCGGTCTGTCGATGTGTTTGAAGTGGCGAGCAAAGAAGCGGCGCTGGAACGTGTCAGGCTGCATGTCGAGCAGGCCGCGGCCGGCGCGTGGATAATCGGTCGCGGCTGGGCGCAGGACTTGTGGGCTAATCATGCCTTTCCCGACAAGGCGGATTTGGATGCGGTGGCGCCCGATAACCCGGTGATACTCCATGCCAAGAGCGGACATGCCGCCTGGGTCAATTCCAAAGCATTGGAGCAGGCGGGGATTACTTCGTCAACGCCAGACCCCGAAGGTGGCAAAATTCAGCGCGATGCCCAAGGCGCGGCGACGGGAATCCTGCTCGAAGCGGCGATGAAGCTGGTGCAGGAAAAAGTTCCGAAGCCGACATCGGAGGAACTGGCTGACATGATGGCGGCGGCGCAGGAAGAAGCGCTCAAGTGCGGGATTACGATGATCCATGATTTTGACGAGCCTTCGAGCCTGGCAGCGCTTCAGATTTTGCGCGAACGGGGCAGGCTCTCGCTGCGAGTCTTGAAGCACATCAATCAGCCGTGGCTGGATGCGGCGATTGAATCGGGCATCCGCACCGGTTTTGGCGATGACTGGATTCGGATGGGTGCGCTGAAATTGTTTGCCGACGGGGCGCTGGGACCGAAAACCGCGCTGATGTTCGAGCCGTATGAAGGCGAACCTGACAATTATGGCATGATCGTGGTTGACAAGGAAGAAATGGTTGAATATGTCAGCCGCGCGAGCGCAAACGGATTGTCCGCCACCATCCACGCCATCGGCGACAAGGCAGTGCATGATGTGCTGGATGTCTTCGAGAGCGTCCGCCACGAGGAACGGCAGCGCCATGAACCCGCCGCCAGCCGCCGACATCGCATCGAGCATGTTCAGGTTATGCACCCGCAAGATTTGAGCCGCCTGGCGGAATTGGATGTTATTGCTTCCATGCAGCCGATTCACGCCACCTCCGACAGGGTCATGGCGGATCGTTATTGGGGCGAAAGGACGCGGTACGCCTATAATCCACGGATTCAGCTGGATTATGGCGCTCGGATAGCTTTCGGCTCGGATGCGCCAGTCGAACCCTTTGACCCCCTGCTGGGCATCCATGCCGCGGTGACTCGCCAGCGTGCCGGTCAGCCGCCTGGCGGCTGGCACCCACAGGCAAAGCTGAGCCTGCACGAAACCCTGCTCGGTTTCACGCAGGGGCCGGCTTATGCCGCCGGGATGGAGAATCGGCTGGGCAAGCTCGCCGCCGGATACCTTGCTGATTTGATTGTGCTTGACCGCGATATTTATGCGATAGCCCCTGATGAAATCCCCGAACTGAATGTCATGGGAACGATGGTTGACGGAGCGTGGCGGCATCGCAGTTTTGATTAGCGGCAACCGAAATGGATTTACGATAATTCGGCCGAGCTAAATATAACGCGGAAGGGCGCGCAATAAATCACGACGCTTTGGTATTGAGCCAGGTCAGCATCGGCTGGAATGTCATAATTCTGATTGCCGACGTTGCCCTTGAGCTTGCCGAGGTGAATGGCATTCTCGCCAAGGCCGTCAAAGGTGCGCGTTGGCACTTCGCTTGACAGATACACATGCAAATCGGGCCCGTTGGCGGACTTGAAGTCCTCGAAACGCAAGACACGGCTGTTGTCTGGCAGTTCATAGATGGTGGCGGTTCCCTCCGCTTTGTGTATGGCGTCAACGGTGATGAATGAGCCAGAACCCAGGACGACAGGCTCGGCGGGCATATTGTCTGGCATGGCTTGCTCGTCCGGCGGCACGACAACATCAGCGCCTGTCTGGGCAATGGCGACTTCTTCCGCCATCTGTGGATTGTCTTTCGCCATCGCCATCAGCGCATCTTTCTGCTCCTCGGGCATATTGCGGACGGCATCGCGCTGCTCAGTGGACAAGCCTGGAAAGGCCTCGTCCACTTCGTTGACCACAAAATAAAGCCACGGCCGGGTGATAATGAGGCCGATGATGATGACAATCGCCGCGAGTACGGCAATGATGATTCGTCGAGGCTGCATACTCTTCTCCCTGATTTATAGCAGATAATCGATTATACTCTTTACGATGCTGATTATGGTGACAGGCTGTTGTTTGCCTGTCATTCATAATGTGAAAGCCTAACTTAACATATTATAAGGGGAAACAGAGATGTCACGCAAAGGGATGATGGTCGGCGATAGCGAGCATCACATTCAACACGCCATGCTTGAAGCGGGAGCGCCTGCACCCGATTTTACCTTGATTGCCAATGACCTGAGCCAAAAATCCTTGTCCGATTATGCTGGCAAAGTGAAGGTCATCAGTGTTGTTCCATCCATTGATACCGGGGTATGTTCCGCCCAAACCAGACGTTTTAACGAAGAGGCTGCGGGCCTTGAGGATACGGTTGTCCTGACCGTCAGCGCGGATATGCCTTTTGCGCTGGGGCGCTTCTGTGGCAGTGAAGGCATTGACAATACCGAAACGCTTTCGACGCACCGCGATATGAAGTTTGCCGATGATTACGGCGTGCATGACACCGATTGGCGCATCTGCCAGCGTGCTGTGTTTGTGCTGGACAGAGACGATATTGTTCAGCACGCGGAATATGTTGGGGTCATCGGCAGCGAAGTGGATTTCGAGAGCGCCTTGGCGAAAGCGCGGGAACTTGCCTGAATTTTGCCGAAAGCACAGCGAAATCCGCGTTGATGGCGAACTTTTTTACGGGAATGGAGCGTTTGAAGTTTAAGGGCTGTGCAGGATTTTCATTCGCAGGCTCTGCTGCTTTTCTCAACCTGCCAGATGAATCTGTTTTCACAAAGCGCGTCCTTTTGGTCGCCTGCTGCGGGCGCGTTTGTGCTATGCTGACGCCGTGAGCAAGATACAGCATTCAGCGATGGCGATGAATCAGGTTTGAAAGAGGAGCAGCAGATGAGCAGCGCGGCATCCGTACCGAAACCCAATCAGGCTGGCGAGGGCATTATCGCTATTGCCAATACCAGAACGGCATTCAGCAACATCCGCAGCGGCCCCGGCACCCATTATCAGGATGTTGGCGATATTCTTGATAACGCATTGGTGGTTTATTATCCCGAAACGGAAACACCGACCAAGTGGGTCTGGGTCGAAAAAGGCGGGCTGCGCGGCTGGATTTATGCCGGCTATACTGAGTTTATTCGAGCGGTTGGCGCTGACCCTTCGCCCTCCCTTCGTCCGACGCCTTATGATGGCAAAATCGCCATCTGGTATTGGTCAGGACGAAGCGTGGCCGAGGTTACTATCAGCCAGCTGATTGACAATATCAGAATCCGTACCCCGAATGTCGATCAAATCTGGGTGAAAATTACCGATAGCACGCACTGGATGGGTGAATATGATCATACCGACCTGGCGATCAAGGGGCCGGGCAGTATTGATGAATGGGTGCGGGTGTGTCGGGCGAAGGGCATCGAATTCCATGCCTGGTGTGTGCCGCACGGGCTGGACATTGAGGCTGAAACAGCCATTATTGCCGAAGCCTGCAAGCGCCCTGGCGTTGGCTCTCTGGTTCTGGATATCGAGCCGCATGCCGGTTATTGGAAAGGCGGCGCCGAGAATGTGCGCCCCTTTATGTTGGCGCTTCGGCGCGAACTGGGTGCACGTTTCCACATTGGCATGAGTATTGACCCGCGCAAACATCATCGGCACAGGATTTTCCCGGATGAGTGGGTCCCTTTTATCGACAGCCTGCAACCGCAGCTTTATTGGAAAACCTTCCACGTCACACCGGAGAAGGTGCTGGAAAATGTTTATGCCGTGTGGGGAGATTATGGCAAGCCCATCATCCCCGTCTTTGAAGGCACAGCAGCGCTCCCTGAACAAATCGAAGCGCATACGCTGGCGACGCAGCAATATGGCTTCAAGGGGCTGAGTTGGTGGCGTTATGGCATCATTTCACAATGGACGGCGGTCAACACCCCGATAGAACTGACCACTTCACCAGCCGACCCTGTTGCCAAGCCCATCGATAATTTCACGGATGAGGTTGTCATCCTGCCCGAAAAGGCAGGCTTCCGCAGTGGATCCTATTCCGGGCAGCTTGAATTCAGTTCGCGTCAGAATACCTGGGGCTGGGTTTATCTGTATGTAGCGACCAAAGTCCGAACCAGCCGAGTCTGGGTCGAGTGGAGGGGGCAGCTGCCCCATTCCGGTTTTTATGAGATTTCGGCCTTTATCCCCAATCGCAAAGCGACCACGACCCGCGCCCGTTACAAAATTCATGGCATTGTCGGCACGGATAACGAGGTTGTGGTTGACATCAATCAGAACCGCAATCGCAATACCTGGGTGCCGCTGGGCGTGTTTGATTTGGATCACAGACAGGAGAATGCCGGCCGCATCTTTTTGAATGATGTAACCGGCGAAGCAGACAAGGAAATTGCCTTTGATGCCATTCGTTTTAGGCGCATTGTAACGGTTACGCCCAGGCGACCTGAACCAAAGCCGGGCGACGAGCCGACAGAACCGCCAAGCCCTGTCCGCAATCGGCCTGATGTTGTGGATGGCGTCAATGTAGCCGATGGCTATGATTCGCCTATCGGCACAAGCGAACAGCGGCGCCGGCGCGAAGTTTGGCCCCCCACCTGGCGAGATGCCAATCCATTCGGAAAATTATATTTCATCGGCACGCCGAGCGAGGCCTATCACACGGGTGCGGATTTGAATTTTGGCAAACCGTATGCTGACAAAGGGATGAAGGTCTATGCCTGTGCCAATGGCGTGGTGATATTTGCGGCACGGCTAAGCATTTGGGGCGACCTGATTGTGATACGGCATGACCCGCTGTATGAGCCTGACGGCGCGGTCATTTACAGCCGATATGCCCATGTGCAGAATATCCGCGTGGAGGTTGGGCAGCGGGTTGCCCGCGGGCAGAGGATTTGCGAGATTAGCGATGCCTATGGTCGCTTTGTGCCTCATTTGCACTTTGACCTAAGCCCGACAACTATTCTTGAGACGCGCCCTAACGATTGGCCCAAAACCGACTATGCGCGGCTGATTAAGAATTATATCGATCCCTTGCAGTGGATACAGCGGAATCGCCCCTAGTTTTGCGGGCAGGCAAGCCAGATGATGGCGGCGTCGGCTTGCCCTAGAACAGGCCCCAATCGCTGGCGGCGCCTTCTTCCATCATACTGGGGTCCCACATTTCCATGCCCATTTCAATTGTGGTCGGAACGCCAAGGAAGTCTTGAGCGGTGCGGCGGGTTTGTTCCAGCAGCTGCGGCGCATAAGGGCAGAAAGGAGTTGTCATAATCATATTGACATGGGCCCGCTCGTCTTCGATTTCGACGCCGCGCACCAAGCCCAACTCCACGATGTTCATGCCGATTTCGGGGTCGATGACTGAACGCAATGCTTCGTATAATCCGGCTTCTTTTTCAATCATTTTTTGTCCTTTGCGCTCTTGATTGAACCTCATCGCATCAAGCATAGTATAGCGATTGGATGATGTCAATTGAATCGGCATCTTCCGAATCTGACACGAATCTATTATTCCAATGCTACCATAAGGCCGGGTGACCTGCATGGCCAATCTGATAGACATATTGACAAGCAGGAAGGGCGCTGTTATACTGCTCGCTGAATTCGACTTGGTTATAGAATAAATTTAACCGACATTAAAAAACTAATGAGAGGAGAAGTGTCTGGAATGTCGGCAACACTGGAAATCCGAAACCTTCATGCAAGCGTAGCAGGCGAAGACGGGCTCATTTTAAGCGGTGTCGACCTGACGGTCAAACAGGGGGAGGTACATGCCTTGATGGGCCCCAACGCTTCCGGGAAAAGCACCCTTGCCAATGTGTTGATGGGCAACCCAGCTTATGAGGTTCATCAGGGAGAGGTTCTGCTGGATGGTGAAGATGTGCTGGATATGGATCCCGATGAGCGCAGCCGCAGCGGTTTGTTTTTGGCCTTTCAATATCCGGTCGCCATTCCGGGGGTTACGCTGGGCAACTTCTTGCGTCATGCCATTAACGCCCGCCTGAAAGCCGAAGACCCAGAGAGCAAGGGCATTTCTATTCCGAAATTTGCCCGTCTGATGCGGCAAAAGATGAGCCAGCTGCAAATTGACCATGCCTTTGCCGGGCGGTATTTGAATGAAGGCTTTAGCGGCGGCGAAAAGAAGCGGGCAGAAATCCTGCAAATGGCGGTGCTTGAGCCAAGAATCGCTGTGCTTGATGAGACGGATTCGGGATTGGATATTGACGCCCTCCGAATCGTTGCCACAGGGGTAACATCGCTGACAGCCCCCAGCATGGGTGTACTGGTGATTACACATTATCAGCGCATACTCAATCACATCAAGCCAGATTATGTTCATGTGATGTATGAGGGGCGGATTGTCGAGAGTGGCGGGCCTGAATTGGCATTGGAACTTGAAGAAAAGGGCTACGATTGGGTACGCGAAAAACATACCACAATGCAAGAAGCCTAATCCGAAGCCCGCACTCACACGCAAGAATGGGTATAGTCCGGACGGGGAAAACAAAATGACTGATGCAATCCAAAGCGAAAAGCAACTCACAAACGAAGAAGAGGCTTTGAAGGCCGTTGGCTTGACTTATGCCGAGAAATACGGCTTCCATGATGAGGATGTCGAGTATGTGTTCAAGAGCCAAAAGGGAATCAATGAAGAGATTGTTCGTCAAATCAGCGCGATGAAAAACGAACCGCAGTGGATGACAGATTTGCGCGTCGAGGCTTATCATATCTTTATGGACAAGCCGACGCCGCAGTGGGGCGGCGACCTGAACAGCATCGACTATGACGACATCTACTATTATGTGCGGGCGACCGACAGAACCGAACAGGATTGGGATGAAGTGCCCGAGGAAATCAAAGAGACCTTTGACAAACTCGGCATTCCCGAAGCCGAGCAGAAGTTCCTGCATGGTGTATCGGCTCAATATGACAGCGAATCGGTTTATCACAAGATTCAGGAAAGCCTTGAGGAACAAGGCGTCATCTTCCTGGATATGGATTCGGGCTTGCGTGAGCATCCCGAGATTGTCCGTGAATACTTTACGACAGTGATTCCATCCAATGACAACAAATTCGCGGCGCTGAACACGGCGGTTTGGTCGGGCGGCAGCTTTATCTATGTGCCGCCGGGCGTACAGGTGGAGATGCCCTTGCAGGCCTATTTCCGCATCAACACCCAAAATATGGGTCAGTTCGAGCGGACGCTGATTATTGTTGATGAAGGCGCTTATGTCCACTATGTCGAAGGCTGCACCGCACCCATCTATAGCTCCGACAGTTTGCACAGCGCTGTTGTCGAGATTATCGTCAAGGAAGGCGGGCGCTGTCGTTATACGACCATACAGAACTGGTCGAACAATGTCTATAACCTGGTGACCAAACGCGCCGTTGCCGAAAAGAACGCCACGATGGAATGGGTCGATGGCAATCTGGGCAGCCGCCTGACGATGAAATATCCGGCTGTCCTGCTCAAGGGCAAGGGGGCGCATGGCGAGGTGCTTTCGATTGCCTTCGCTGGCAATGGACAGCATCAGGATGCCGGGGCGAAGATTACGCATCTGGCGCCGGATACCACCAGCCAGATTATCAGCAAGTCCATCAGCAAGGATGGCGGCCGCGCCAGCTATCGCGGTCTGCTGAAAATCGCTGAGAACGCCCGCAACAGCAAGAGCAATGTGGTTTGTGATGCGCTGCTGCTGGATGATTTCAGCCGCTCGGATACTTACCCGACGATTGAGATCGACGCCAAGGATGTCACCATGGGGCATGAGGCTTCGGTCAGCAAGGTGGGCGAAGACCAGCTTTTCTACTTGATGAGCCGCGGCATTGGCGAAGATGAAGCCAATGCCATGATTGTGAATGGCTTCCTGGAGCCATTGGTGAAGGAATTGCCGATGGAATATGCCTTGGAGTTGAATCGGCTGATTCAGATTCAGCTGGAAGGTTCAATCGGCTAGGTCACTGAATGAACACTGAATAAACAGCTAGTCCCCAAGCTAAAGAAGGAGCAGATACGTGGCTGTTGTGAGACGACGTTCTTCGTTACCGCAGGCCCCGAGTTACAGTCGGGCGGATGTCGAGGCTTTGAGCCAGCAGAACAACGAACCCGACTGGCTTTGCGAGCGGCGGCTGCGAGCCTGGCAAACCTATGAAGATACCCCCATGCCTTACCTTGAGGAGGAATGGCGGCGCACGGATTACCGCCATATTCGCTGGCATGAAGCTGAAAGGCTGATTCAGGCCAATGGCGCCACCGCCGAGGCCGTCCCCGCCAAAAATCTCGCGCCCTTGACTGGCGATGAGCAGGGTGGTTTGCTTGTTTTTGTGGATGGCAAGATGGTGCATCACGAGATTGCCGAGGAAGTATCGGCGCAAGGGGTGATTTTTACTGACCTCAAGACGGCGGCTGCCGAGCATGAAACGCTGGTGCAGAAGCACTTTATGACCACGGCGGTCAAGAGCGGGGATGGCAAATTCGCGGCGCTGCATGGCGCTCTGTGGAATTATGGCGTCTTTGTTTATGTTCCGCGAGGCAAGGCTGTCGAGTTGCCCTTGCATGTCGTTTGTTATCATTCGCAGGCGGGCGCGGCGCTGGGGCATGTCCTGGTGGTTGTTGAAGATAATGCCCAGGCGACCATGCAGGTCGAATATGCCTCGGCGAAGAGTGACACGCAATCCGCTTATATTGGCGCGACCGAATTGATTGTTGGCGATGGCGGCAATCTGCGTTATGTCTCGCTCCAGGATTGGAATCGGGGCACCTATGAATTCAGCCATCAGCGCGGCATCGTCGGGCGCGATGCACAGCTGGATTGGGTGAACGGCGTTATGGGCAGCCGCCTCACGAAGGCATTTATTGAAGTGGATGCGGTTGGCAGGGGGGCGAATGCCCGTGTCAGCGGGTTCTTCTTTGCGGACAGTCATCAGTTCTTTGATTTGGATACGCAGCAGAATCACAATGCTCCCTTGACCAATACCGATTTGCTGTTCAAGGGCGCGGCGCGGGACAGCGCCCGAACGCTGTGGCAGGGGATGATTAAATCGCTGCCCAAAATGCAGAGAATCGATGGTTATCAGGTGTGCCGCAACCTGATGCTAAGCAGCGAAGCGCGGATGGACAGCATTCCAGGGCTCGAAATCGAGGCGGATGATGTCGCTTGTTCTCATGCAGCCACCTTCGGCACGCTGGAGGAAGAACCCATTTTTTATCTGATGAGTCGCGGCATTACTCGCCCGGAGGCACAGTTGATGGTCATTGCGGGTTTCTTTGATGAACTGCTGCAGCGCATCCCCTTTGAACGGGTGCGCGAGCGGCTGATGAACGAGATTGAAGCCAAAATCATTGGCTAAGGACTCGCTTGTCAGGTATGGAATTCGGGGCGCATCTATCGGGTGCGCCTTTTTTATCGGGAAATCACTGTGACTGAAGATGTCTATTATAATGAGCTTGCCCGATGAGGCCGCGTGCGCTACAGGCAGAGGGGATGGCTGATGGAAGATATGTATCGTGAGATTATTTTGGATCATGCCCGTCATCAACGTAATTGGGGCTTGCTGGCGCCGAACGATTTGGATCATGAGGAAAGCAATCCCTTGTGTGGTGACCGTTTGCGCCTGACCTTGCGGCTGGATGAGAGCCATGTCATCACGCAAGTGGGATGGGATGGCGAAGGCTGCGCCATAAGCCAGGCTTCAGCGTCCATGTTTGGCGAGGAAATCCTGGGCATGAGGCTGGCGGCGGCGCGTCAAATCGACAAGCAGCAGCTGTTGGATAACATTGGTTTGCAGTTGAGCATCAATCGCGTCAAGTGCGCCTTGCTACCGCTGAAAGTGCTGGTCATTGGCGCTTATGGTCAGGAAGGCATTGAACGTTGGGAACTCATCGAAGATGGGGAGGGTGGATGATGGCAGCCTGGCTGACGCTTTGTCCCAGCCGTGAAATCCCCCACGGTCACCGCGAGGTCTTTGGCATTAACGGGCGCTGGATTGCCGTATTCAATATCAGCGGCAAGTATTATGCGATTGAAGACCTTTGCACCCATGACGGCAATATCCTGGCATTTGACCGCTATGACCAGCCCAGCAAGATTGAGGGCCATGAAATTGAGTGCCCGCGTCATGGCGGGCGCTTCGATTTACGCAGTGGCAAGGCGACGCGGAGTCCGGCGGATATTGATGTCGCTTGGTTTGAGGTGCGAATCGAGAATGGCGACATTCAGATTTTTATCTGACCGCGCCGGGTTCGCATCGTCACTAGGATGAATCGTTATGTCTTTTCACACAATCCGCAAGGCCATGGAATCCGGCGAGACCCTGGTTTTCGGTCATCGCGGCGCGATGGCTTATGCGCCCATGAACACGCTGGCTGCCTTTGAGTTGGCTTATCAACAGGGAGCAGCCGGCATTGAACTCGATGTGCAGCAATCCAAAGATGGGCATCCGGTTGTCATGCACAACTTAACCGTTGACGAGACTACCGATGGAAAGGGAGCGCTGGCTGATAAAACACTGGCAGAGCTCAAGGCGCTGGATGCGGGGGGCTGGTATGCCGATGCGTTTGCTGGCGAAAGCATACCGAGCCTTGATGAAGTCTTTGAGGCGCTGGGCAAAAAGCTGCTCGTCAATGTTGAAATCAAGTCCAACTTCAACAGCAATGGACTTGAGCAGGCAGTCGCAGATTGCATTCAGCGGCACCAGATGCAAAAGCGCGTTATTGTATCCTCATTTGACCCATACGCCTTGCAAAGATTCAAGCAGGAGCTTCCTCATATCATCGTAGGTTTTTTGCATGGGCCCGCAACACAAGTGGATGCTGAATCCCTTATGTCGGGCGTGCCACATCAGGCGCGGCATCCGCACCACAGCATTATTGATGAAACTTATATGCGCTGGGCCAGGGAAAATGATTATTATGTCAACACATGGACAGTCAACAGTCCCCAACGCGCCAGAGAACTGCAAAGGCTGGGCGTGAACTGCGTTATCACCGACAAGCCCGATGTTGTCATCGCCGCGCTTTTCTGATGATTGGCGCTATGTGGCGGCGGCTTTTGCGCTTCGGCTTTCGACTTTTGTATAACGAATTGGCATTTCTATATGATGGGGTGAGTTGGCTGGTGTCGTTCGGTCAGTGGCGATGCTGGCAGAGAAGCATCATACGATATATGCCGCCGCCGGATTCTGGCTGGGTGCTTGAACTGGCGCATGGCACTGGCAATTTGCAGGTCGATTTGCTTCAGAGGGGTTATCGAACAATCGCCTTGGATTTGTCGCCTTATATGGGGCGGCTGGCAGGGCGCAAATTGGCGCGGCATGGTCTGCGTACAGATTTTGTGCGCGGGAATGCCCTCCATTTGCCATTTGCCTCTGGCTCGATTTCGACCCTTGTTTGCACATTCCCGACCCCATTTATCCTTGAACCCGACACACTAAGCGAAATCCAGCGCGTTTTGTCAGAGGGCGGGCGGGGCATTATTGTCCTCACGGGCTTGCTGCGCGGCGGCGGACTCAGGCCGCGTTTTGTCGAGAGTCTGTATCGCATTACTGGTCAGCGGAATGCCCGATTCTCCGAAGTCCCAATCCGCGACGCATTTGCAAAATATGGATTCGAGGTAAAAACGGCAGAAGTCCCGTGCCAGGACAGCGCAGCCCAACTGGTTATCCTGACAAAAGGTTTGCAATAGAGGCTGGATTTAACGCAGCTGCCGTGTTATACTGTGTATAGGCTATGGTGGATGTAGCTCAATGGCAGAGCACCTGATTGTGGTTCAGGCGGTTGAGGGTTCAAGTCCCTTCATCCACCCAATTTTTTCCTGTCATTGTCGGAAGCGCAGAGGATACTCCCGACGGCGTGAAACCCGCCTCCATCCTGATAATTGGATTTCTATTCGTGCGTGAGCCGCCGCCATTGAAGTCGGTTCTGTTTCCAGTGGAGTGACTCTTTCAATCGCATCCGCGGCGGAGAAGGCATCTTCATCAGCCGATTCAGTCAAAGGGATTTGGGGCGGGTCATCCAGGCTTTCGGGATGACTTTCAGATTTGGCTGGCGCGGGTGGTGGTTCTGCGGATGGCTGGGCAAGGACTTTAGGTATCTTGGTTTGGCTTGGCTTTTGCAGACCGAAAACATCGAATACGCTGATGCTGGCGGTGTCGCGGGAATGTTTTATCGGGGTTGGCATCTCGGCTGGCGGGGCATCGACGCTCGCTGTCTCTGGCGCAGGGGGTTCGGATTCAGCTTCAATTTTGGCAGGGGCGGGGCTGGCGCTTTGAATCGCTTGGGCGGCTTGAATGACCGGATTCGGCTTGGTGTCATCCTCGGTGGCGGCTGGAATCGGGGTGGCTTCATCGTCAAGTTCATAGGCGATGGGCTGCATGGGAAGCTGCTCCGATTCAGCATAAGCGTCATCGGCGGCCAAATCAACAAATGCTGAGGGATGACGCGGCTGGTAACTTGAGCGCTCCTCGACATCGGGCGCATCTTTTAGACTTGCCTTGTCCTCATGCGTGGAAATGCCGCCCGTCTCCTGCTGGATAAGCTGGTACAAATTCCTGAGGCTATCCTGTATTTTGTTGGTTGTATTGCGTTTCAGCCCCATCGAATTGCGCAGGCTGCCGAGTACGCCGCCAGTTTCATAATGAAATGTCCATTGCACCCGCGTGCCTTCGGGGATTTCTTGCAGGCGGATGCGCCCCTGGTTGCTGCCAAACTGCATCCCGTCCACAATGGTGTATTCGTATCCCAGCGTATCGTACCAGGCTACAATCTCGACAATGACATCGTGACCCTTTGCGGTCGAATAGCGCCAGCGTGCGCCTTTGCCCTCGTGATGGGTTGTGAGAAAAGAGATATTCCTGAAGTCTTCCTGCCAGTCAACATTCTTCGACAGGTCGCCCAGGTAGCGCCAGATGAAGTCGGGTGAAGCCGGGATAAGGATGGCGTGATCGATGATATTCATGTTTCATGCCCTCAAGACGTGACTGAATATGGGCTTTGTGCTACACTAACCCTAGATTTTACCATTAGATGATTGAATCGCAATATCATGCCGAACCCTGTCTTCGTTTTTGCGTTTATGATTGCTACCATGTATGGCTTGGGATTCCACCTGCTCATGGGTGGGAATGCCCGCCGTCTGGCGCTGTTTATCGTTACGGGCTGGGTGGGTTTCTGGCTGGGTCAGCATATTGGCAGCATCTTTGAAATTAATCTATTGCAGATTGGCGTGGTGCGTTTGCTGCCAGCAACAGTGAGTGCCTTGATCTTGCTGATATTGGCGCATATTTTTACATCAGGCTCTGCGAGACGGGTTTCACGGCGATAAACCATGACGGAAACCAACGACAATAGCTCGCCGCCAGAGCCCAATAGCAGGGATGACAGCCCATCTGGCATGAGCATCTCGCGGATGGTGAAGCTGCTGACAGTGGGGGTCATCGCCATGATTCTCGGCCTGCTTGTTTTCGCACTGGTCATTTCATTGACCGCAGCCGAGACATGGCAGCCTGTTATACAGATTTTCCGCGATATTTCTGTGCTGGTTCTTGTTTTGGAGTTGATGCTGTTTGTTTTGGCGGCTGCCATTTTGCTGCTGCAAATCGCCGGATTTATGATTATGCTGAAGACAGAAATCAAGCCCATCCTGGATAATGCGCGTGAAACAACCCAGGCGGCCAAGGCCACCGCGCAATTTGTCAGCAGAAATACAGCCGACCCTCTGCTGCAAATCAAGAGTTTCCTGTCCGGTTTGCGAGCCTTCATCCGCGAGATTATCCGCATCCGTGCGCTTATCAGCCCCAACCAGACGGGTCAGGTCAATGAAGATGAGCCATAAAGCGGGGGCTTTGAATCCAGGCGCAGCCCTGGTCGGGTTTTTGCTGGGGCTGGCTGTTGGTGGGGGCTATGCGCTTTTGCATATCAAGAAAAGCGGAGCGGTCAGGCGCAGGGATTTGACTCGATTTGGTGCGGGGTCTGTTGAGCTTGAGATAGAAGCCAGCCTTGATGATGCCAAAACGCTGGCGCGGGAACGTCTGAAAGATGCCGATTAGCCCCTTTCCACGGCCTTAAACGCCAAGCCCAAGGCTTGCAGCACATCTCCTGCGATGACGCTGCGGCTGTTTCCAATTTGGGTCGTGGCGATTGTGCCTGCCAGCGCATGAATGTATGCGCCCAGCCGTGCGCTGTCAAAGGCGGGAGATCCCTGCGCCCGCAAGCCTGCAATCAGACCGGCAAGAACATCGCCTGTGCCAGCGGTGCCGAGCGCGTCGGTCTTGAAGGGAATAACGCTGGTTTGCCCCTTGGGTGCGGCGACCAAGGTATGCGCCCCTTTTAGCACAATCACCATGTTCCATTTCTTTGCCTTTTCCGTGACGATTTCCCAGCGATTGGCGTTGATTTCGCGTGTCGGCAGTTGGGTCAGCCGCGACATCTCGCCCGCGTGCGGGGTAATGATGGTTTCCGGTGGCAGCTTTTGCCACCAATCCGCCTTGCCGCTTAATATATTGAGCGCATCCGCATCCAGAATTAAAGGCGGCAGGTCTTGGCTGGCGAGCAGATTGTGAACAAAGGCCTGGGTCGATGGCCGCTGTCCGAGTCCACATCCGATTAACAGGGCATTGTAACCCTGTGCCTGTCTGGTTAAGTCCTTCCACGCCGATTCAGCGATAGCGCCTTCATCATCCGCCAGGCGCAGCCAGGTGGGTTCACGCAGGCTGCCAGCCACCATATCCACCAGCCTGCCTGTGCTGGCAATGGTGACCAGTCCGGTGCCAGAGCGACAGGCAGCTTCCCCCGCCAGAGCGACAGCGCCAACAAAATTGGGCGAGCCAGCAGCTATCATCGTCTTGCCAAATGTACCCTTGTGTCCGTCAAGCGGTCGCGCGGGCAAGATGGAATGCGCCAGATGGCTGTCCATGACGGTCGTTTCAACCTGTGCCAATTCGGGCAGGGTATCGGGAATGCCGATTGGGGCCAGGATGAGTCTGCCGACATATTGGGCGGCGGGAAAAGTGAACAGCCCTGGTTTGGCGGCGATAAACGTCATCGTCTCATCAGCGGCCAGGGTGTTGGCATCCGCTTGCCCGCTGTCGCAGTCGATGCCACTGGGACAGTCAATAGCGAAGACGAAAGGCCGCGGCCTATGGGGAAGCTGGTCGGGCAGAATGGGGTCAACTGTCAGAACATCACTATAACGCAGGGGGGCTGGCGCTGTCATCTGTTTGACTGTCCGCAGCAGCTTCGCCGCAGGGCCGCGCAGGGGCAATCGCAGGCCAATTCCGAAAAGCGCATCCACGACGACATCGGCGCTGTTAATCAGATTTTTTAGCAGGCGGCCGTCATAATCATCCGCAGCGTATCCGATGAAAAGACCTGCGCTGCGGACGGCGGCGAAGTTGCTGTCATCTTCGCCCCGCGCTTCCAGCATATACAAACGAATGTGAGCCGATGTGTGCTGCGATAGATAATGCGCCAGCACCAAGCCATCGCCGCCGTTGTTGCCTTTGCCTGTCAAGATGGTGAAGCGGGTCTGTTCCGAGATTTCCAGCCGTTCGAGGAGATATTTGCCAGCAGCCTGACCAGCCTTCAGCATCATCTCTTCATAACTCATAACCGAAGCGTCAGCGGCGGCTTCAATCGTGCGCATGGCTTCAACAGTTGCAACTTTCATCGCGTTTCTCTATGTTGTTTGCACGCAAGGCTGGCGCGGCGCGGGGTGTCTTTTTCGCTGTCAGGACAAGGCAGGGATGCTCTAGCATTCCCGATTGGCAACCGAATTCGCCAGATGAATCAATTCGACTTTGGCGGGCGTATCCGGCAGAATGGCAAGCTGGGCGATGGCATTTTTGACCAGCTGCTTTGCCTGTTCCCAACCGGTTTCAATCGCGTTGCCTTCCAGCATTTTGCGTTTGACGGTTTCCATGGGGTCATCTTGAACAGTGGTTCTGCTGCCATTCGACTCATGCAAAGCGACAGCAATGCCGCGCCCCTGGTCAATGTCGATACCGGCGGTTTTGCCCAGCTGTTCTTCATCGGCAACCAAATCCAGAATGTCATCGACAATCTGAAAAGCCAGCCCGACATTGAATCCAAAGCTGGACAGGGCGTCAATCTCGCTTGGGCTGGCTTGCGCCAGTTTTGCGCCTATCGTGCTGGCAGCCCGAAAGAGGGCGGCGGTCTTGAGCGCGATAATCCGCATATAGATTTCGCGCGTGAAATGATTGTTCTTGACCGCGCTGGCTTGCAGCGTTTCGCCTTCCACCAGGGCGGTTGCCGATTTTGCCAGGTCAACATTGAGGCTGTGATAGGGCGCCATCAGTTCATAGACGGCTGTAAAGAGAAAATCGCCAGTCAGCAAGGCGAATGTGCGCCCCCAAATTGAATTCACCGAAGGGCGGCCGCGGCGGATAATCCCGTGGTCGTTGATGTCATCATGGACGACGCTGGCGGTGTGCATCAACTCAACAGCGGCGCCTGGCCGGGCAATATATTCCAGGTCGCCGCCCCCAAGCGCCAGATATGTCAGCAGCAGCAGGCGCGGTCGGATTCGCTTGCCCCCCGCGCTCAGGATATGTCGGCTGGCGTCACGCAAGACTTCAACATTACTGTTGGTGGCATCATACATCGCCTGTTCGATGGTCTCCAGTCCATCAGCGATAACTTGATTTAGGTTCGCCTGATTTGCCTCTGTGGCTGCCATTTCGGACTCCAGTTCGTGAATTTGCGATTTTCAGAACGCACTAAAACTATGGTACACATGAATGCTGCACATAGTCAACAAACGCTTGACAGACCCTCACAACAGCTTAGAGTTTGCCCTTTTTTGTCTGAATTTGCAACGATTGTTTCAATAAAAAATGCTTTCGTCGCATTTTCCCAAGGTTTGACACAGCTGCGTGATGTGCAAGCGGTCATGCTGGGCTGTGAAATAGGCCATCTCAAGCATATTGGTCAAGCCAAAGATGCTGTGTCGTGCCGGGCGCTGCCAATCCTCGGGTTTGAGTTGGGACAGCAACGCAATCGTTGCCAGGCGTTTGCTCCGAAACTGATTGAGGACTTCGTATCCCTCGTCATGGCAGGGTGGAAGATGAGGTCCGGGGGCAGGAGGTGAGGCGATAAATGGATTATGCTCCCGCAAGATAGTTTTGAGCCGTTTCTGCTGGACTTCCATCTCGGATTCGCTCAGGTGGCAGAGAATTTGCAGGATTGACCACTCTTCGGGGTCAGGCCGCTGATGCCATGGATGCGCCTTGACCTCGCCCAGAAGACCGTATAATGCGGCAAGGTTGCCTTGATATTGCGGTGCTATCATGCCTGGATTGAGTGGGCGCGGCTTATATGCGTTTTGCCAGCCCCCGCATTGAACCTGCTCATAAAATGCCTGAAGGGTTTCCAAGCCGTGGATGTGCAGAGTATGGATGCCCAGTATGCGTGCTGGCTTGACATCATGGGTCTCACTGTCGCCAACCATCAGGGTTTCATCGGGTTCGATACCGACGCGGGCGACAAGCTCGGCATAATAGGCTGGCTGCGGTTTGGCAAAGTGCATATTCTCGCTGTGTGTCACAAACGCGAAATCACCCACAAAGTCCGACAGTCCCGCCCAGTCAATCCGCTTGAGAATGGCGGCCTCCGAATAAATGGGATTGGTGGCAATCGCAACCGACAGGTTTTGCTCCAGCAGGGTTTGGACAAGCCGATATGCCATTGGGACGACCGCAGTATATTGCCGCAGCCTGTCATAAGGTTGCTGATAAAATGATGTCAGCGCTTTTTGCACGGCTTCACTGGAAACCTGGAGGGCTTGTGCCAGACAGGCGATGATGACTTCGGCATTGGCGGTCACCATATCTCCTTGGCGGCTGAGGGTTTGGATGGTGCTGCGAAAGGATGTCGAGAGGCTTGTCCTGCCAAAGCAACCGAGAAAATGGGCGTCAAATGCCTGCCTGAAGGCGTCGGCGAATTGACGGTCCGGATTGTGCAGCAAGGTATTGTCGAGGTCCAGCAATACCGCTTTAATCATCGCTGTTATCCAATGCCCGCCGAAAAATATCCAACCCAGGATGGTCATCCGGACAGCCCACATACGGGTCTACCTTTTCGCCATTCTTCAGGCAGATTGCCTCGACTTCAACGCGCCGCATCAATCCCAGGAAGCCCGCTTTTATCGTCAGGACAAGCCTTGTATTTTGGCTGGCATTTGCCAATACAATATCGGGAACAGGGCATTTGGCGCAGTCTTTGGGATGCCACGGCACGGAGTCTGGGTTGTGCTTGGCAAGGCGGCATTCCTCAATGTCGCGCGTATGACGATTAAAATCCGCATAATAATGCGGGCATTCACGTCCGGCGGGGGTAATCATATCTGTTCCTCAAGCTAATCCATTCCGATGCAACGCGCGGCAAATTCTCCAAAGCGCCATATTGTGCGGTGCAATCCGGCAAAGATTCAAGAAAGCTGCCACCATAGCTTTTGGTAATGACGCGACTGTCAAAGATGGCGACAACCCCACGGTCACTATGGCTGCGTATCAGCCGTCCAAATCCCTGACGGAAGCGCAAGATGGCATCGGGGACGGCATATTGCGGGAAGGGGTCAGCGTAAGTTTCCGCGCGGGCCGCAAAAACAGGGTCGGATGGCACGGCAAAGGGAAGCCGCGCAATGACAACCGCGCTCAAATCATCACCTGGAATGTCAATCCCTTCCCAAAAACTTCGCGTACCCATTAATACCGCTTTTTCGGCGTTCTTGAAACTTGCCAGCAGCGCGTCCCGACTGGCGCCAAAGCTCTGGTCGTAGACCCGGATGCCGCCAAGCGTCAGCCGCGGGGTGATGGCCTTGGATGTCTCGCGCAGTTGGGCATAACTGGTGAACAGCACCATGACCCGCCCATCAAGCGCGGTGGCAAGCTCGACAATGCCGCGCTCCAGCATCGTCTGATACAGATTGCGCTGTTTGGGTTCTGGAATATCATCCGGGACATAGAGCAGAGTCGAATTTTTGTAGTCAAAGGGCGAGCCTAACGCCACCGTCTCATAGTTGTCCCCGTAAAGCCGCTCTTTGATATGATCAAAGTGTCCCTGGGTTCGCAGGGTGGCGCTGGTGAGGATGATGCTTTCCGTGCGCTGGTTGAGATATTCTTCCATCATGGGACCAATATGCAGGGGCATGATGTGGATGCGCAATCGGTCGGCTGCGCTGCCTGGGCTGACAGCATAGATGGTATTGCTGTTGGGTGTCTGCGTGAATTGCTCAAGGTGTTCGTGCAGGTCGGCCAAGAATTGCCCCAGCGCTCGAATGGCATGGCTGTAATCGTCGAAGTCGGGCAGCTCATATTTTTTGTATCGGGGCAGCGTCTGGGACAAATGCGTGATTCGGTCCGTAACCGCCAGAAAAAATTCACTAAGCTGTTTCCAGGCGGTTTGCACATTCACAAAGCTGCCTGAATCCCGATGGGAGTTCAGCAGGCGCATGGGGTATCGATTGTCTTTGCGCTGATTCAGGATGAAGTCGTGGAGCGCCTGGAAGTAACCGCGAACGAGGCTTTTCATCAGGTTCAGCGCATCGGCGATGTTTTGGATAAAGGTCTCCAGCTTGAGGGTGGCTTGGTTCGGCAGCTGTCCACGCGCAGCAGACAGCAGTTCGCCCAGGAGGCCGCGGTTTGGGCCGCCCAACTCGGTCAGCCGCGCCAGGATAAAGTCCTGTTTGATTTGCCGACTCAGCCCTTGGGTAATGGCATCTTCCAGTTGATGCGCCTCGTCAATAATGAGATTGCGGTATTCGGGCAGTGCCCGATTTTCAATTTTGGCATCCGCAATCAGCAAAGCGTGATTGGTAATCACAATATGCGCTGCTTCCGCTTTTTTGCGTGCCTTGTAATAAGGGCATGTGCCCTTCATCATGCTGGCGCAATGATAAGTCGTGCAGTCTTCATCCTGGGCGCTCAAACGGGTCCAAACCTCCCATTCACCCGCACGCAGGGTAATCTCGCCTCGGTCTCCTGATGTGCTGCTTTGCATCCAGACCAGAATTTTTGCCAGGGTGCGCAATTCGTCCAGATTCGCGGGCTTGCGGCGGCGCAGGGTTTCGAGGCGGCGCGGACAGAGATAATTGCCACGCCCTTTCATCACCGCTGCCTGAAGTTCGGCATCAAGCGCCTGTTTGACGAGCGGAATGTCATTTTTCAGCAGTTGGTCTTGCAGGTTGATGGTTTGCGTCGAGATGACAACGCGCTGGGTGTTCTGCGTTGCCCAAAGCGCCGCCGGGAGCAGGTAGGCGAGTGATTTTCCGATACCCGTTCCCGCCTCGAGCATAATATGATCGCCATGATTAAGCGATTTGGTGACCCTGTGCGCCATATCAAGCTGCTGCTGACGTTTTTCGTAGTGATGAAGGACGTCCTCAAGTTTGCCATTTTCATCAAAAATCCCATCGACGACATCGGGTTCAAGGTGAGTGTGCGCTGCCTGCGCCAGATTCAAGGCTTCGGCATCCAGTTCATCCGCGAAAAAAGCGGTGGATATTTGGCTTGCGGGTCCTGATTTCAGGCTTTCTGCGAGGGCGTTTTCAAAGAAATGACGCTGGTTCCAGTCTTTACCGATGCTGGCATTGACAATTTCTTCAAGCACGGGGGAAGGCACTTGAATCGCTTTTTCCCACAGCTTCCAATAAAGCAGGGCGGTCGCTATGGCATCATCCAGGGCGCGGTGTGCCTGCTCAAGCTGAATCCCCGCATCAGCTGTCAGACTGCCCAGGCTGTAGCGGGCTGCGGTCGGCAGGAGGATCGAAGCCAGCTTATAGGTGTCAAGCACCGCGTTGGCATCGAGCAAGCCATATTTACGCATAAAGCCCACATCAAATTGGGCGTTATGGGCGATGACTGGCCTCTGTCCGAAAAAAGTCTCAAGTTCTGGCAGAATTTGCTGGAGTGGCGGCGCATCCTCGACATCTTCCGGATAGATGCCGGTCAAATGGGTGATGTCGGTTGGGATGGGAATAGACGGTTTGACAAATGACCGATACTGTGCAGTGATTTTTCCGTTTTCAAGTTTGGCGATGCCGATTTCAATAATTTCATCGTTAGCAGTATCAAGCCCGGTCGTTTCGATGTCAAAGGCGATTAATTCGCCGTGCATGGAATGCTCCAGTCTAAATGATGCGAAGGCTTGCCAGAGTATAACATACCCTGGCAAGGGATTCGCCAAGCATCAGTCGGAACTGTCGGGTTCTGTCTCGTTTTCGCTGGTTTCCACGGCGGCTTGGGCGGCTGCCGCTGCTTCTGCCAGGCTGAACTGTGTTTCAAGATGGCTGCGCACTGCCGCCAAATCAACAAAGCTCAAGCCGATAAATCCTTCGTTTTCAATCACCGACCAGCCCTGTTCAGAGAACAGCTGCCACAGAAAGGCCTGCACGTTCATATCCGCCAGCGACAGTTCGCTGACCAGCAGGCCGGCCGGCCGCGCCAGCGAATAAGTTCCGTTGCTGATGCTGTCTTCGGAGGGGCGAATGCAGCCGATGCCATTGTCGACGCTGACCACCTGGATGTTTGCCTGCTCATTGTCAAGCACGCGCTGATAATCCTCCCAACTCATGTAGGTCAGGGCGCCGGGGACATTGCCCACGGCAGCGGAGCGATAGAGCGGATTATAATCGATTTCGGTGTCGCGCCGAATTGGAGGGATCGCCTGCCCGGGAGTCGCCATCAGAATGTCAGTGTATCGGTCAACTGTGGCTAATCCAAACAGGGTCATATCCTGTTCAGGGAAGGCCTCGTCAAGGTTTGACCAGCGATTGATGCTGTCAGCCGACTTTGCGTGCCAGATGGTTCTGATTTGCGCGGAAGTCAGGCAGCTTGCATGTTCATCGGCGGCGTTGCCGAGCAGGACAGTTGCCTGCTTGCCGATTGAGACCGACACCGCTTTAATATCACTGGCCTCACAGGGGTTGAGTGCATTTGCCTCAAGTTCCGCTGCCAGAACAGCGATATCGGTTTCGCCATTACAGAGGCGGCGGATGCCGTTGCTTTGTCCGCTGGCGTCAAGATTGATGGTTAGCTGCTGATTGCCGCTGGTTAGCTGCGTGGCAATCGAATTGAGCAGCTGATAGGCATTGGCTGACCCGCTAATGTCAATCTGGCCGTTCAGGACGGCGGGCATCTCAAATGCGCTTTCGTCGCGGCTGAACAGGCGGCCTGCTTCGGCATTGAGCAGGATGTCCGCATTCAGCGCATAGATGTCGGCGGTGGGCGGCACAAATCCGACCTCAGCAATCACCTCCGCAGCGGCTTCACTGGTTATCAAGTCCGTCAGGCTGGCAAGGGCTTGGTTTTGCTCAAGCCGCGCCCGATTGACATACAGGAACAGGGAGCGGGCGGCAGGGTACTGCCGATTCTCGACACTTTCTGCCGAGGGGCTGACGCAGCCCGATGCGCCCCCGCTATCCAGTTCCAGCACGGTCAGCGATTCCCTGTCTGCCAAGTCGCTTGAAAAGGGGAGGGCTGCAATCGCGCCCGCAGTTTCGCTGATGCGGGCAATGGCATTCTCGCTGTTCTCATAAGTCTCGGCATCGCGGCGCAAGCCATCTCCCACGGTCAGGCTGTCCAAAATGACATACTCGACCCGATTATCCTGCGGTAGAATAAAAGTGATCGGCAGTTCGGCCAGGCTTTCGTCATAGCTCGACCAATTGCGGAGTTGGTTTGCCGCCGATGGCTTGAAGAGGTCATCCATTTCCGATTCTGTCAGGCATTGGAGCGGCACCTCAGGATGAGAGACGAAAGCCAGAATGCTGTGCGCCAGGATAAATTCGCTGTAGGCGATTTCGTTGGCGATGCAGGCGGCATCTTCATCGGCTGTGATGGCGCGGGATGCTGTGGCGATGTCGGCATCGCCGCGGCAGAATTGGTCAAAACCAGCCGATGTGCCGATGGTGGCGATGCGGATGGCAGGGGTTTCATGGGCTTCTGCAAGGGATTCGACAACTGAATTCACGATGCCAGAGCCCAAGACAGTCAAGGGTTCGGTATCTTGTGCCAAAATAAAGGTCATACTTGAAAGAAGCGCAAGAAGGCAGAACCAGCCAGCGCGTTTAAGGATAAGTCGTCGCATCAATGCAGTTCTCCTGGCGATAGGTTGAAGGTATTCTGAAGGATTGTACATTCAGGATGGTAATTGTAAAGTCACAGTTAATGGATAAGGCAAGACAGGACACCAAAATGCAGAGTGTATATGACATGCTCGGCAGTGAAGAGCCGTTTCGCAAACTGGTTGACTCATTTTACGCAAAAATCGAAGGGGATGCGGTCTTGCGTCCCATGTTTCCGGATAATCTTGAGCAGAGCAAACGTTGGCAATTTTTGTTTCTGCTACAATTCTTTGGCGGCCCCAAACGTTATATGCAGGAACGGGGTCATCCCAGATTGCGGATGCGGCATTCTCCCTTTCCCATTGACGTCCAGGCGCGAGACCACTGGCTCCAGCACATGCTGGCGGCGATTGACGATGCCGGCATTGCCGAACCAGCGCGTTCGGTCATGCGGGAATACTTTGAGCGTGCCTCTGCCTTTCTAATCAATCGCCACGATTGAGAGGCGCTATGATTTCGGCCTGAGGACATATTGCTCGAAAGCCTGCGCCGTCCAAGGCAGGGCGGGCTTGAAAAAATGCTCGTGAATGGCGGCGGCGAAGACTCTGATTTCGTATTGCGCATCGCTTGCCATCCGCAGCCGCAAAAAGTGCATCAGGTTGTGGGCGTCTATCTTTGTCACCCAGGTATAATAAACGCTGAAACCCGGCAGGAAAAGTCGCGCCATTTCTTTGGATACGCCGCGGTCAAGCGCCTCCGAATAGAGCCTGAAGCCCTCTTCGTAGTGGTCGATGAGTTTCTCCGTCAGCGTCTCGTTTTCCTTCGCTGCCAGCATGCCTTCGCTGGCTTGTTTGTTGTCACTGCTCTGCCTGCGCCAGACCTCTGGCACATAAAAATCATTCTCCTGAAAGGGCGTGTAACGACCGGACTGCGCGTTCATATTCCAGGTGCGATGTCGCACCCACTGCCACCAGGTGACCAGAGGCGCCCGCACCCGAAACTTGAACTCAACCATCTCGAACGGGGAGGTGTGGCGATGGCGCAGCAGGTAAAACAGGAGCTTTTTGTCGCGTTCGGGACCTTTGCTTTCTCCCAGAAAGCTGACACGCGCCGCGTTGACAATGGCCATGTCGCCAGCAATGTCCGAAGACGGGTGGGGCATCATATCAACCAGTTCAATCCAGCCCTTGTCGAGAACGTCAATCCGTTTGCCCATCAAGGTTTCTGGCATAAGAATCTCCCGTCAGCTTCCGAGATATTGCAGCGCAATCAAAACCCTCTCCTCAACGCTTGCGGGGGCATCGGCAGGGATGGACTGAATTGCCGACTGCGCTTCGATGATACTGTAACCGAGCGCGGTCAGGGCATCCATGACATCGGAACTGATGTCGCTGAAGCCTCCTCCCGGAAGCGCTTCCAAACCGGTCGGGAACTTATCTTGCAATTCAAATATGATTTTTTGCGCCGATTTCCTGCCGATGCCAGGGACGCGGGTCAGGATTTCCGGTCGTTCGTTCAAGACGGCGTTACGAATGTTATCGACGCTCAAGGCGCTCAGTATCGTGACTGCCAATTTCGGGCCGATGCCGCTAATTTTGATAAATATATCAAAAAGTTCACGCTCGGCTTCGGTCAAAAACCCGTAAAGTGTGAGCGCGTCTTCCCGGACGACGAGGCGGGTATAAAGAAAGGTGCGCTCGCTATGGATTTTCTCAATGGTCGTGTAGGGCGCAAAGACCTCGATGCCGACGCCACCGACAAGGACGATGAGATGGTCGGTGTCTTTGTGGGCGACTGTTCCTTCGAGTGTTGAAATCATCTTGCGCGGGCTTTCCTATACGAGGTCATAAGGATTGAGTCGATAGCTGTGAATATCGGTGATGGCAACCGCCAGCGCATCGGCGGCATCATCGGGACGGGGAATCTTCTCCAGCCCCAGCAGCAGCCGCACCATTTCTTGCATCTGTGCTTTGTCGGCGCCGCCATACCCGCATACTGCCTGTTTGATGATATTGGGTTTGTATTCTGCGATGGGCAAATCGGCATTTTGCAGGGTGAGCAAAATGACGCCACGCGCCTGCGCGACTGTAAGCGCGGTCGTGACATTGCGCGAGAAAAAAAGCTCTTCCACCCCAGCGCGGTCAGGCTGATGCCGGTCAATGAGTGATTTCAGCTTATCATGGATGATTTGCAGCCGTTCGGGCATGGGTGTTTTGGCTGTCGTGCGGATAACGTCATAATCAACAGCTTCGAGCGAGCCGTCCCGATGCTCGCGCACCAGACCAAAGCCCAGCGTGGCGGTGCCAGGGTCAATCCCAAGCGATAACATCCTAAGACTCGTAGGCGGCCAGCACGTCGTCGGTCATGCTGAGGTTGGATGCAACCGCTTGAACATCATCCGATTCCTCAAGCTGTTCCATCAAACGGATATTTTGCAGCGCTTTGCGGGTTGGGATTTCGATTTCGTTTTGGGGAAACCATCTCAACTCGCTGTCTTCAAATTCATAGCCGGCTTTTGTCAG